>JAURLI010000023.1 GCA_030831315.1 Alphaproteobacteria bacterium | reverse complement strand
GGTCAGCTACGGTTCGCTTTACGCGCTGTCGGGCCGGATCGCCAACGTGCTGGCCGCGCGCGGTCTGAAGCCGGGCGACCGCGTCGCAGTGCAGACCGAGAAATCCTGGGTAACGCTCGCCCTCTATCTTGCGACGCTGCAGGCGGGCGGCGTGTACCTGCCGCTCAATACCGGCTACACCGAAGCGGAGGTGAGCTACTTCCTGGGCGATGCGCGCCCGCGCGTCTTCGTCTGCGATCCCGCGCGCAAGAGCAGCGCCGATGCGATCGCCGCGCGCTTCGATGTCGCCCACGTGGAAACGCTGGATGCCCGCGGCGCGGGCAGTCTGGCCGATGCCGCCCGGGAAGCACCGGGGAATTTCGCCGCCGTTGCGCGCGGACCCGACGACCTCGCCTCGATCCTTTATACGTCCGGCACCACCGGGCGCTCCAAGGGCGCGATGCTGTCGCACGGCAATCTCGCCTCCAACGCCCGCACGCTGGTCGATTACTGGCGCTTCACCCGCGACGACGTTCTGCTTCACGCCCTGCCCGTCTTTCACATCCACGGACTGTTCGTCGCCACCAACGTCTCGCTGCTGGCCGGGGCCACCATGATTTTCATGTCGCGCTTCGATCTCGATCAGATCATGCGCGAATTGCCCAATGCATCCGTAATGATGGGCGTGCCCACCTTCTACAACCGCATGATCACGCGGCCCGACCTGACGCCGGAACTTTGCCGCAACATGCGCCTGTTCATCTCCGGATCGGCGCCGCTGTCGGCGGAGGTGCACAAGGAATTCGCCGCGCGCGCGGGCCATGCCATTCTTGAACGCTACGGCATGACCGAAACCGGCATGAACACATCGAACCCCTATGACGGCGACCGCCGGGCGGGCACCGTCGGCTTTCCGCTTCCGGGCGTCGACCTGCGCATCACCGATCCCGCCGACGGCACGCCGCTCGCTACCGGCAAAGTCGGCATGATCGAGGTGCGCGGGCCGAACGTCTTCTCGGGCTACTGGCAGATGCCGGAAAAGACCGCGACGGAATTCCGCAACGGCTATTTCATCACCGGCGACATGGGCGTGATCGATGCCGATGGCTATGTCAGCATCGTCGGGCGCGAAAAGGACCTGATCATTTCGGGCGGGCTCAACGTCTACCCTGCCGAGGTCGAAGGCTGCATCGACGAAATTCCGGGCGTCGCCGAATGCGCCGTCATCGGCGTACCGCATCCCGACTTCGGCGAAGGCGTGGTCGCCGTCGTCGCCTGCAAGTCAGGCGCAAGCCTCAAGGACCTGGACGTCATGCGCCCGCTGGGTGAAAGGCTCGCCCGCTTCAAGCAGCCGAAAAAGGTGGTGTTCGTCGAAGCCCTGCCCCGCAACACCATGGGCAAGATCGAAAAGGCCCGCCTGCGCGAGACCTGCAAGGACCTGTTCGCCTCCTGACCCCCTGACCGCCCCCCTGATCACCGTTGCCGCGCACAGCGCGACGGGCTTAAGCTTGTCCGCAAGGGGCCGTTCAAGGCCTTCCACCTGATCAGGGAGACACGACATGCACGCCAAATGGATCATCGCGGCGCTGGCCGTCGGCACATTTACCGCGACCGGCGCGATGGCGCAGGACCTCGCGTCGTTTTACAAGGACAAGAAAGTCAATATCGTCATCGGCTCCTCCCCGGGCGGCGGGTATGATGCCTACGGGCGACTCGTGTCGCGCCACCTCGGCGATCACATTCCGGGCAAGCCCACGATCATTGCCCAGAACATGCCGGGCGCGGGACAAACCAAGGCGGCCGGCTACATCAATTCCGTGGCGCCCAAGGACGGCACGGCAATCGCCGCGATTTCGCCGGGCGCGATGCTGGCGCCGGCACTGGGCGGACCGAAGATCTCCTACGATCCGGCGAAGCTGCAGGTCATCGGCAGCGCCAACAGCGATGTCTATACCTGCGTCTCGCGCCCCGACGCGGCGGTGAAGACGTTCAAGGACGCCTTCGACAAGGAAATCATCATCGGCATGTCTTCGGGCACGACGCGCGACATGCCGACATTGCTCAAGAACATTCTGGGCGTGAAGTTCAAGATGGTGAGCGGCTACCCCGGCACCAAGGATCTTACCCTCGCCTTCGAGCGCAACGAGGTGCAGGGCTTTTGCGGCTACGGCTACGCCAGCCTGATGTCGCGCAACGCGCGCTGGATCAAGGAGGGCGTTGCCAAGATCCTGGTGCAGGAAAGCTCGCGCGGTCATGCCGATCTCAACAAGGCGGGCGTGCCGCTTGCCACCAGTTTCGCCAAGAGTGCCGAGGACAAGCAGATCCTCGATCTGGTTTACAGCCAGGGCCTGTTCGGCCGGCCCTATGTCGCCGCGCCGGAAGTTCCGAAAGACCGCGTCGCCGGCCTGCGCAAGGCATTCATGGCGACGCTCGCCGATCCGAAGCTTCTGGCTGAAGCGAAAAAGGCCAAGCTCGACATCGACGCAATGTCGGGCGAAGAGGTGCAGGAACTCGTCGGCAAGGTCCTCTCCACGCCGCCCGCGGTTCTGAAACGCGCGCGCCAGGCGCTCGGCACCGACGGCCCGCGCAAGAAAAAGAAATAACCGCGTCATACGAAAAAAACACCGGCCCTTGTGCCGGTGTTTTTTTGCGCCTATTTCAGCGTCGCCAGATAAGCGATGACGTTCGCCCGATCGCCCGCGTCCGTCAGCCGGAACGTCTGGCGTGTGCCGGGAATGAAACGCGGCGGGTTGTCGAGATAACGATCGAGCGTCTGCGCATCCCACACGGGTGCCGCTTTCTTCATCGCCGAAGAATAGCCATAGCCCGCGGCCGTTCCCGCCTTGCGCCCGAAGACGCCGAACAGGCTTGGGCCGATGCCGTGCTTGCCGGGGGTTGCCGCGTGGCAGGCAACACAGCGGGCAAACAGCTTCTTGCCCGCCGCCGCGTCGCCATCGGCCAGCGCCACGCCGGACGCCGCGGAAATGAATGCCGCACATAACACAACGACGCAGAAAACAGTCTTGTTCACTGACACCCCCCGATTCGACACCCGTCACCCGCTGTGCCAATCTTACCGGAAAGGCAGACCGCGGCAACGCGACAACGGCTTACGGCGTCCTGCGAGGCGCCCGACAGGGAGACGAAGATGACGGCATCACGAATTTTTTCATTCGCCGCATTGGGCGCCTTCGCGCTCGGCAGCGCGCAGGCGGCATCGGCCGCCGATCTCAACGCCTACAAGGGCCGTACGGTGACCTACATCGTCGCCACCGCGGCGGGCGGCGGCTATGACGGCTACGGCCGCCTGTCGGCCCGATTTCTGGAAAAGCATCTGCCCGGCTCCACCTTCGTCGTGGTCAACCGGCCGGGTGCGGGGCACATCATCGGCACCAACCTGATCTACACGGCGAAGCCCGACGGCCAGACCATCGGCACCTTCAATACCGGCGTCATTTATTCGCAGATCCTCAAGCGCAAGTCGGTGCGCTACGACCTCTCGAAGATGTCGTGGATCGGCAAGGCCGCCGCCGAAAGCCGCACGATCATGGTTTCGACGAAAACGCCGTTCATGAACTTCCTCGACTTCCAGAAGGCGAAGGAACCGGTGAAGATGGCGATTTCCGGCATCGGCAGCTCCGCCTACATGGAATTGCAGCTGCTCGCCAAGGTATTCGAGGCAAACTTCAAGCTGCTGCCGGGCTACAGCGGCAGCGACGACGAAATGGCGATGATGCGCGGCGAGGTTGTCGGCAAGATGGGCTCGACCGGCGGCCAGGGCGCCTTCGTGCGATCGGGGCGCGGACGTTTCGTGCTGCGCATCGGCGGCGAATGGCCGTCCGATCTCACCCCCGCGCTCCGCGGCGAGGACATCGCCAAGACGAACCTGCAGAAGGCCGTCATCACCCTGATCGGCTCCCAGGCCGACATGTTCCGCGTCACCGCGGGACCGCCGAAGATCCGCAAGGACCGCCTCGATGCGCTGCGCGCCGCTTACGATGCCGCCTTCAAGGACCCGCAGCTTCTGGCTGAGGCGAAGAAGCTCAACTGGGACATTTCACCACTGGTCGGCGAACCGGTGGGCAAGGCGATCAGCGCCGCCCTTGAGCAGCCGGCGGAAATCGTCGCCATGATGCGCGAGGTGCAGAACGCCAAGCCTTCGGACGTCAAGGTGGAAACAGCGCTGACCGATGTGCAGAACGGCGGGCGCGAAATCCATTTCAAGGACGAAAGCGGCAAGACGACCAAGGCCAAGATTTCGGGTTCGCGCACACGCATCGAAGTGGCCGGCAAGGAATCGAAGCGCAGCGCGCTGAAGGCGGGCATGGCCTGCACGGTCACCTACAAGGGTGCCGGGACCGAGGCCTCCCTCGTCGCCTGCAAGTAAATCCCCTCGATAGAACGGGGCCGCCCCAAAGGGCGGTCCCGTTTTTTCTTGCCCGGCATGCTGCCGGGACTATCTTCGCGGCAGATAGCAAAACCATGAGCACGACAGACACCATGTCCTCCGGCCTGCCGCCCGTCTTCCTGATCAACATGGTCCGCGACACCGAACGCCGCCGCCAGATGACGGAACGGATGAACGCCATCGGCCTGCCCTTCACGGTGTTCGAGGCGATCGACGGCAGCAAGCTCGACCTCGCCAATTGCCGTTACTACGACGGCCAAAAGCGGCGGCGATACTTCGGCCGCGACATGACGAAGGGCGAGGTCGGCGTCCTCATGTCGCACCGCGCCATCATGCAGCGCATGGTCGATGAAAATATCCCGGCCGCGGTCATCCTTGAGGACGACGTCACCTTCGAGCCCGACTTTCCCGACGTCCTGCGTGCGCTGATGACAGCCAAGACGCGCTGGGACATCGTCCGCTTTCTCGGCAGCCCCAAGATCTACCGGCTGGGGCGCAGGCTGATCGCGCCAATTTGCGGGCGCTACTGGCTGGCGCGCATTCCGGGCACCCACGGCGGGGCGCACGCCTACCTGCTGACCAACCCCGCGGCAAAAGTGCTGCTGGCCCGTACCGAGCCGGCCTGGGTGCCGATCGACACCCTGCAAGGACGCTGCTGGTCGACGGGGCTCGACTCCCTCGTCGTTCATCCCTGCCCTCTCGCCACCGATCCAGCCGCCGGGTCCACCATCGAGGACAAGCGCTTTGACAAGACGCTGCAGATCGACGGCCTCGACCGCACGCTCTATCCCTTGCGCCGGTTCCTGCTGAAACTGGGCGAGACCATCGGCAAACGCGCCGTCTACTGGGGCGCGTGGTGGCGCGACGGGCGTGGCGGAACGACAAAGGGCCCAGAAAGCTAAATGCCGATCGCCGAAAGATCCAGCTTTCCGGCCTTTACCGGCGGGCACCAGAAGTAGCTACCCGACATCGGCCGGGTGAAGCGGAACAGGCCGTCGGCAATGCCGTCTTCCTCACCGGCCATGCGCTTGAGCACGGCTTCGTAGGCATCGAGCGTCTTGCCGAAGGCGACGAACATCAGCCCTTCGCCGTTGGCATCCGCCCACGGCATGGAACGGCGCAACATGAAGGCATCGGGGGAGAAACTCTCCTGCGCGGCGCGCTTCACATGGGCCGACTTCGGCGCCGCGTCGAACTCGGCATTGTCCGAATGACGCCTGCCGATGATGTTGTCGCGGTGCTTTTGCGAGAGCTTGTTGAAATGGCCAAGGTCGTGCAGCCACTGCTGCACGGCGACGTAGGACGATCCATCAAGGCCCTTGCCCTGCCCGGCCGCCACGGCCGCAGCGACGCCCTTGGCGCCTTTCGGGTTTTCGGTGCCGTCCTCGTAGCCCGACAGGTCGCGGCTGTCGGCAAACATGAAGCCGTCGACGCGGCGGTCGAGGCCAAAGGCCGGCGCCACCATGTCGGCTACTCCATTGCCCGCGTGCACGAGATCGCCGCGGTCGGAACCACGCAGCCAGATCCACAGATCGGTCTGGGTCGAAACGACGTTGCAGGCGGGGCCCGACAGGCTCGGGAACGGACGCAGCGCCGGCACCTTGCCCTTGAGCTTGGCCACCACCGCGGGGCCGATGCCGATGATCGCCCCGTCGTCCACCTTGCGCGCAGCCAACGCCTTGAGCGCCTTGCGCGGGTCGGCGTCAGGCCGCATCCCGAATTCGAGGTAACGCGAGAACTTGGGGACGGGGGCCAGGATCCCCGGCTGGCAATTGGTGGACATCGCTGTACTCCATTATTTAGAATAATTCTAAAATAAGGGTCAGCGGCCGGAATGTAAAGGCTACTTGGGAACTTTTTTCAGGCCGCCTTCCAGCCCAGCCCGAGCCGGGCGCAGTTGGGCACCTGCAGGATGGCGCCTTCCATGTAGGGCTGCCAGGCCTTCAGCACCGCTTCCTCGAGCGCGGCGAGGCGATCGGGCGCGAGGCCCTCGACCTTCTTGGTGAAGGAACGCTTGAGGCCCTTGGAAACGTACTCTTTCGGATCCTCGACCCGGTTCTTGTAGCGCAGCTCGCGCTCCTCGGTGCGCAAGAACCCGGCGCCGTCCAGAATGCCCCTGAGGATCCCCGGCGCGCTCATCGAATGGCGCGACGGCGGCGGTCCGTCCTTCTCGCCGAAGAAATCGGCGACCGCGCGCCGCGGCACGATGAAGGGCGGGTTATTCTCGTAAGTGTCCCACACGACGTAGGCAACACGCCCGCCGGGCTTGAGCACGCGCAGCACTTCACGCGCGGCGCTGACCTTGTCTTCTGGGAACATCAGGCCGAAACGGCAGGTCACGCAGTCAAACGTGTTGTCGGCGAAGGGTAGCCGCGTCATGTCACCGGCGGCAAACCGCATGATCGGGATCGACAGGTTGACCGCGCGCCCGCGCGCGGTTTCAAGCATGGCGGGTTCCAAATCGCAGCAGGTCACGCTGCCCTGCCCATCCATCGAGAGCGCGATGGAGACCGCCGGATTGCCCGTGCCGGTCGCGATGTCGAGCACCGCCTCGCCCGGACGGATGCCCGCTTCGGCGATGATCATCTGGTTGAAGGTGTCATCCTGGGTCTTGCCCTGGGGCGCGCTCTTG
Source organism: Alphaproteobacteria bacterium (assembly GCA_030831315.1). Classification (GTDB taxonomy): domain Bacteria; phylum Pseudomonadota; class Alphaproteobacteria; order SMXQ01; family SMXQ01; genus WHSO01. Next base: position 13,786 of record JAURLI010000023.1, on the reverse strand, counting down.
GCCCAGGTCTGGCTGCGTTCGCGCCAGTGCTCGCGATTGCTTTCGTTCGGTTCGGACATGACTAACCCAGAAGCTGCTTCAGGCTGTTGGGCGAAAAGACGTCGTGGCTCAGTTCCGAGACGCGACGGCAGCCGACATAGGCCATGGTCTTTTCGAACTCGGTCTTGATGATCGAAAGCGCCTTTTCGGCGCCCGCCTGCCCCGCCGTGCCGATGCCGTAAAGGGTGGCGCGCCCGGTCAGAACGGCATTGGCGCCGAGTGCCAGCGCCTTGACCATGTCGCTGCCGCGGCGGATGCCGGAGTCGAGGAAGATGGTCGTCTTGCCGCCGACGGCATCGACCACCTCGGGCAGGATGTCCAGCGTCGGCGCCGCCGCGTCGAGCGCGCGGCCGCCGTGGTTCGACACCACCACAGCATCGGCGCCGCATTCGACGGCGCGCACCGCGTCCTCTTTACGCAAGATCCCCTTGATGATCAGCTTGCCCGGCCAGAACTGGCGCATCTTCTGGATGTCCTTCCAGGTCATGGCGTGATGGCGCATCGGGCTGCCGCCGCCCGCGCCCGACGTGATGCGGTGGGCATACTTGGCCGGGTAGTTTTCATGGCGCGGCATGCCGGTCGTCATCAGGTAGCGCCCCATGACGCCGAGCAGCCAGCGCGGATGGGTCGCCATGTCGGTGACCGAGCGCGCCGAGATCGAGAACGGGATCGAGAAGCCGTTGCGCTTGTTGTATTCGCGGTTGTTGCCGAGCGCGCCGTCGATGGTGACGATCAGCGCCTCGAAACCCGCGTCACGCGCGCGCGCGACGAGCTGGTAGGAGAGATCCTCTTCCTTCCACATATAGAGCTGGAACCACAGCCGACCGCCCGCTTCCCTGGCGATGGTTTCCATCGAGGTGATCGAGCCGGTGGCCAGCGTGAAAGGAATGCCCTTCGCAGCAGCCGCCTTGGCGAGCGCCAGCTCGCCCTGGTACCAGGCGAGACCGGCGATACCGGTCGGCGCGATCGCCATCGGCAGGTTCGAGCGCTTGCCGAGCAGATCGATGCCCATGTCGCGGTCGGTCAGGTCGACCATGAAGCGGGTACGCAGCTTGAGGTCGCGGAAGACCTGCCGGTTGTCGGCCAGCGCCACCTCGTCCTCGGCGCCGCGGTCGATGTACTGGAAAACGCCCTTGGGCAGGTGCTTGAGCGCCTGCAGGCGCAAATCGGCAATATTGTAGCAGCGGTCGAGACGCGACATGGATCCTCCCTCGGGTTACGCCGGACGGCCTTTTAGAGCAGCCGTCTCTCCGGGCAATTTAGCCCCGCTCCCGGGCAAAACAAAGCCCTCCGCGTCGGGCCGGGGCCCTGCTATTCTCCCGAACAAGGGGGCCAGGATGCCCCTCGACCAATACCCAACAGGTCCAATACAGGGAGTGCACAACATGCTTTCCAGAACGATCCTGAGTTCCGCGATCGCCGCGGCGCTCGCCATCGGTGTATCCGCCACGGCCAAGGCCGACGCGGTGTCCGATTTCTACAAGGGCAAGCGCATCACCATCATCGTCGGCTCCGGCGCGGGTGGTGGCTATGACGTCTATGCCCGCCTCGCCGCGCGTCACTGGGGCCGCTACATCCCCGGCAATCCCGGCTTCCTGACCAAGAACATGACGGGCGCCAGCTCGATCGTCGCCGCCAACTACGTCGTCAACGTCGCGCCTAAGGACGGCACCACGATCATGGCGCTGCAGCGCGAAATCGCGCTGGTGCAGCTGATGGGACAGAGCGGGCCGAAGTTCAAGTCGCAGGACCTGCACTGGCTCGGCAGCCTGGCGAGCGAGGCCGGCGTCTGCGCCGTTGCCACGCGCACCGGCGTCAAGTCCTTCAACGAGGTGTTCCAGCGCCAGTTCGTGTTCGGCGGCACCGGCCCCAACATCACCGAGTTCCACCCGGCGATGCTCAACAACCTGATGGGCGCCAAGACGAAGCTGATCAAGGGCTATCCCTCGACCCCGCCCATTCACCTCGCCATCGAGCGCAAGGAAGTCGACGGCATCTGCCAGTCCTGGGCCTCGTTCAGCGAGCAGGGAGGCAAGATGCTGAAGGCGGGAGAGATCAAGCCGCTCGTCCAGATGGCGCTCAAGCCCGATCCCGACATGCAGAAGCTCGGCATTCCCTTGTTCGCCGACTTCATCAACGACAAGCACCTGGCACCGGGCCAGACGGTCGATGATGTCAGAAGCTTTTTCCGTCTCGTGCTCGCCTCGGGCGTCATGGGCCGTCCCTACGCCTATGGCCCCGAAGTTCCGGCCGACCGCGTGAAGGCGACGCGCGCGGCATTCGTTTCGATGACCAAGGACGCGAAGTTCGTGGCCGAGGCGAAGAAGCAGCGCCGCGACGTCGAGCTTGTCACCGGCGAGGAAATCGAGGAAATCGTCAAGGGCATGGCGTCCACGCCGCCCGACAAGCTCAAGCAGCTCGACGAGCACCTCAAGTTCAAGGGCCAGATCGCGCAGACCACCTTCAAGATGGCCCGCCACACCGGCAAGGTCACCAAGGTCGAAGGCAAGGGCCGCGAGATCACCATCGACTACAACGGCAAGCCGGCGATGGCCAAGGTGTCCGGCTCCGGCACCAAGGTCCGCATCGGCGGCAAGAAGGCCAGGCGCGGCGACGTGAAGGTCGGCATGACCTGCACCTTCGTCTACCCGGAGGCCGGGATGCAGGCCGAACAGGTCTCCTGCAAGTAAACACCAGCGTTCCCGCCCCTCAGGCGGCGAAGAGGCCCCCGGCAGTGCCGGGGGCTTTTTCGTTTCATGGTGCCGCCGTGCGGGGTACCGTTACGCAACACCGGCAAAAAGGGAGGCTGCCATGACCAACCTGAGCGAACCGCTGGCGCGGCTCGGCATCATCCTGTCGTCGGGCAATCGCACGCTAGAGCCCTATTTCCGGGCACTGGCTCCGGCCGGCCTCGGCATTCATGTCACGCGCATGCGCATGGGATCGGGCGGCGTGCGCCGCCAGGGAGATATCGCCGCCGAGGCTTTGCGCTGCGCCGAACTGCTGGCCGATGCCCGCGTCGATGCCATCGACCTGCAGGGGACCGGCATCATGATGGAACGAGGCCCCAAGGCCGAGGCCGAACTGGTCAAACACATCGCCGAGGCAACGGGCACGCCGTCCTATACGGCGACCCAATCGGTTGTGGAATCCCTGCGTGCGCTGGCCGCGACGCAGATCGCCGTGGTCAATCCCGGCAATGCATCCTCCCTCGCCCGCGAGCGTGCCTACCTGAAAGCTGTCGGCATCGACATTATCGAAGGCATCGCGCGCGACTGCGGCGAAGCAACCTTCGAGGTGACGCCCGAAGAATGGATGGCCGATGCAAAATCGGTCGTGCGGCCCGCGGCCGGTGCCATTTTCCTGTCGGGATCCCATACCCGCATGGTCGAAGCCATCGCCGCCATCGAACAGGCCACCGGCAAGCCGGTGGTGACGTCGATCCAGGCGGCTCTGTGGGCAGGGCTCAAGAGGCTTGAAACGAAGCTCGGCCCGGGCATGGGCTATGGCGCAAACGGCGCGCCCGCCAGCCTCGGGCGGCTGTTCGCAACGAAATAAGTCATATCAGGGGAAAATGGCGCGCCCGTAGGGATTCGAACCCCAAACCTCCTGATCCGTAGTCAGGTGCTCTATCCAATTGAGCTACGGGCGCCCGTGAGGAAGGGCCGGAGGCTACTCAAAACCTCCCGCCTTTGCAAGCCGGACGGGCGGGGGCGGCCAAGATAAATCCGGGGGCCTTTCAGGGACCCCGCCCGGCCCTTGAAGGTGGCGGATTTACCATTGATTAGGTAGAATTGTTTGAAATTTAAGGGGTTGTGAAACGCTCCGAAACCACATAGAAAATCAGGTTGGTGGTTCGGGGGACGAACTAGAATTTTGGGGGTGGCTTTTCCCATGGCCCGCATGAAAATTCCTGCCGCTTTTGCGGCCATTATGCTGTTGGGCGGATGTTCTTTCGTTTCGGACACGCTGTTTCCGTCGCTGTCCGGCGACGATCCGCAGCCGCGTTCAGCGACCAATCCGCGCCCGCCGGCAACCGACCCGGCCAAACCGGCCCAGGCCGCTGCTGCCCCGGCGCCCGTCGCCGGCCAGCCGCCGCAGCTCGGCACCTCGACGTTCGAGCCGCCCGCCGTCACCCCCGGCAGCGCCACCGGCACCGTCGTCGGCGCCAAGGTCAACCAGATGCGCGGCGAATTGGGCCGGCTGCAGAGCAACATCCAGCAGCACAACTCCGGCCTGCAGGCCCTGCGCCAGCAGACCGTGGCCCATGCCCAGCGCTATCACGGCACCGTCGCCGCCATCAATTCCCGCCTGCAGGTCGGCACGACCCCGGGCAATCCGATCCTCGTCGCCCAGTGGAGCACGGCCCAGACCCAGCTCGACGGCGTCGCCCGCGACATCGCCGAGATGAACTCGCTGGCCAACCGCGTGGCGAGCGATTCGTCGACTGCCAGCTACCTGCTGGAAACGACCCGCGCCACTTACGGCCTTGCGGGCGCCGTCGATGAAGACCATCGCCAGCTTTCCGTCCTCGAAGACGAAGTCAACCGCACCGTCGTGCTGATCGACCGCCTGCTCAATGAACTGTCCGACGACATCAACCGTCAGTCGGCCTATCTCGGCGGCGAGCGCAAGAACCTGACCACGCTTTCGGTCGCGATCAAGAACGGCGAGCTGCTCGGCTCGTCCCTTGCCAACCGCGCCTATGACGTGCAGCCCTATCAGTCCCGGCCCGGCCGCGGCGCCGTGCCGCAGGCGGCCCAGACCGGCCAGCGCCGTCCGCTGGTGGTGATCCGCTTCGATCGTCCGGGCGTCGAGTTCGAACAGGCGCTTTACACCGCCGTCAGCCGTGCACTGGAACGCCGTCCGCAGGCGGGCTTCGACCTCGTCGCCGTGGCGCCCGCCTCGGGCTCCGCCGCCGATGTCGCCCGCGCCACCAACGCCGCGCGCCGCAACGCCGAAAGCGTCATGCGCTCGCTTGCTTCCATGGGCCTGCCCGCCAGCCGGGTGACCATGTCGGCCGGCACCTCGGGCGATGCCCAGACGAATGAAGTCCACATCTACATTCGCTGACGCCTGACGGTTTCCTGATCCGGGGCCGCCCCGCCGAAAGGCCGGGCGGCCCTTCGTTTTTGCGGCTTTTGACAGAGGCCGCGGCGGGGGCGACAATGGCCCCCAAGGACAATCCAGAACAGGAGGCCGCCGTGGCCGCGACCGGACACTGCTGGGACGACGTGATCCCCGCCGACGAACGCGAAATCTACGACACTTTCTTCGCACGCAAGGTCAAGGGCGTGGGGCCGAAGCCGGCACTGATCGCCATCGATCTCTACAACAAGGTCTATGCTGGCGGCCCCGGCCCGGTGGTCGAGATCAACCGCAAGCACCGCGGGGCCTGCGGCGATTACGCCTGGAACGCGATCGAGCCGACCAAGCGCCTGTTCGCCGCGGCGCGCGCGGCTGGCTGCCCGGTGATCTACACCACCAGCGCGTCGAACACCCGCGTCAGCGCCACCAATCGCCAGCGCACGGGTCGCGAGAACGAACCCGCCGACAGCTGGGACATCAAGGATGACTTCGCCCCCCAGCCGCAGGACCTGATCATCCGCAAGGAACGCGCCTCGGGCTTCTTCGGCACGCCGATGGTGGCGCACCTGAACCGCATGGGCGTCGAAAGCATCATCATGATCGGCGAAAGCACGTCGGGCTGCCTGCGCGCGTCCACCGTCGATGCGTTTTCCTACGGCTACCACGTGGTAGTGGCCGAGGAATGCTGCTTCGACCGCTCGCTGACCAGCCACAAGATCGCGCTGTTCGACCTGCATCATAAATACGCCGACGTCTGCCACGTCGACGAAATCATCGCCCAGCTGGCGCCCAAGGGCGCCGTGCGCGCGGCGGAATGACAAAAGAGGAAGGGAGCATCATGGCCCAGCAACGCCTGCCGGTTTTCCAGAAATTCATCGATGACGTCCGCGCCGTCTGGGCGCGGGAAAAAAGCACCGAGGTTCGCATGAAGGCGACCACGGAACTTCTGCGCGGCCTCGTCAGCAACGACACAATGCTGGCCCATTCCAGGGACTGGCCCTCCACCGAAGGCCACAAGAACCTGCTGCTTTACGAAGATCCCGACTACGGTTTCGTCGTCAACGCGGTGGTGCGCACGCCCGGGCGCTTCGGCTCGGTCCATGACCACGCGCACTGCTGGACGGCCTACGGCGTGCTCGACGGCACCGAGAAGCTCGAACGCTTCGAGCGCCTCGACGACGGCACCAAGGACGGCTTCGCCGATGTGCGCATGACCAGCGTCACCGAAGGCAAGCACGGCTCCGTCGACCTGGTGGCCCCCTACGACATCCACGCCGAACAGGGCGGCCCGACGCGCTCTGTCGCGGTCATCGTGCGGTCCGAACGGGTGGCGGGCAAGGTGCTGCAGGGCCGCTACCTGCCGAACGAAAAGAAGACCTATCAGGGCGAAGGCCCGACCCAGGTCCCGTTTGAACTGACCTGACGGACGTTCATTGAAACCGAAAGCCCCGCGGGCCTGCCTGCGGGGCTTTTGCTTTTGTCGATCAGCCGATGACGGCGAGGTTGTCGATCAGCCGCGCGCGGCCGAGACGGGCGGCGGCAAGAATGCGGGCGGGGCGCGCGGGCTCGAACTCGACAAGCGGCTTCAGGCTATCAACATCGACGCATTCGACGTAATCGACAGAGGCGAACCCAGCCTTCAGCACCTGCTCGCGCGCTTCAGCGCAGGCGGCGGGAACACGCGCACCACCCGCAATGGCGCGCGCCGCGTCCTGAAGCGAGCGGTAAAGCGCGGGCGCAATGCGGCGTTCGTCCGCCGACAGATAGGCGTTACGCGAAGACAGCGCGAGGCCGTCGGCTTCGCGCACCGTCGGCACGCCGACGACGTTCACCCCGAGATCGAGATCGCGGTTGAGCCGCCGGATGACGGCCAACTGCTGGAAATCCTTTTCACCGAACAGCGCCGAATCGGGACGCGCCTGGGTGAACAGCTTGGCCACCACCGTGGCGACGCCGTCGAAATGGCCGGGACGGAACGCGCCGCACTGGCCTTCGGTCAGGCCAGCCACGCGGATCGAGGTGGCGAAGCCCGCCGGATACATCTCGGTCACGGTCGGTGCGAACAGGAGATCGACGCCGAGATCGTCGCAGAAGGCCGCATCGCGGCCCTCATCGCGGGGATAGGCCTGGAAGTCCTCGCTCGGGCCGAACTGGGTCGGATTGACGAACAGCGACACGATAACGCGGTCGGCGATGCGCCGCGCCGCTTCGATCAGCGCCCCGTGACCGCGATGCAGCGCGCCCATGGTCGGCACCAGCGCCACGGTGTGGCCATCGGCACGCCAGTCGCCGACGCGCACGCGCAGCGCTGCGACGGAACGCGCAGTGGCAAGGCCACCGGATCTTGCGGCGAAGGCCATGGGGTGAACCGTCCGCGCCTCAGCCCTTGATCAGCTTGGGAGCCGGGGCGCGCTTGGCGCCGAAGCAATGCTCATCGCCCGGGAAGGCGCGCGAGCGCACCTCGTCGGCATAGGCCTTCACGGCCTGCTCGATCTCGGGAGCAAGTTCGGCATAGCGCTTGACGAATTTCGGCGTGAAATCGGCGAACAGGCCAAGAATGTCTTCGGTCACGAGAACCTGACCGTCACAGGCGGCGGATGCGCCGATACCGATGGTCGGCACGGGGACGGCGCTGGTGATGGCACGGGCAACCGGCTCCATCGTGCCTTCGACGACGATCGAAAAGGCGCCGGCGGCGGCGATGGCCTTGGCGTCCTCGATGACGCGGCGCGCCGCATCGTCGCCCTTGCCCTGCACGGCGAAGCCGCCCATCGACTTGACCGACTGGGGCTTGAGCCCGACATGACCCATGACCGGCACGCCACGGGCGGCGAGAAACGCGACCGTTTCGGCCATTTCCACCCCGCCCTCGAGCTTGACCGCGTCACAACCGGTTTCCGCCAGTACGCGCGACGCGGTGCGGTAGGCGACAGCCGGGCTTTCCTGATAGGAGCCGAACGGCAGATCGACGACGACGCAGGCATGTTCGGCGCCGCGCATCACCGCCTGACCGTGGTTGATCATCATGTCGACGCTGACACCCAGCGTCGTTTCCATGCCGTAAACCACCATGCCGAGCGAATCGCCGACCAGCATGACGTCCACATGGGCATCCATCAGGCGCGCCATAGGGGTCGTGTAGGCGGTCAGGCAGACGATCGGGGTCGCGCCCTTGCGGGCGGCGAGGTCGGGCACGGTGACGGCATTCTTGCGCTTGGCCATGGCGGACCTCCGGAAAAGGCCGGCCCCGGCAGCCGGGGCCTCAACGGGGCCAGATTAGTAACCGTTTTTGGGACGGCGCAAAAGGATTTCTGCCCAAAGGCAGCCGTGCAAATGCCCCACTGGCTTAGTATGATGTACCTGAAATTGCTGGAAAACCGTTAAAGGAGCCCCGATTTCATGGCCCTTTACCCGTCTCTGCGCCGCGCGCACCCGGGCCGCCTTGCGGCCCCGTTCCTGGCCCTCGCCCTCGTCGCCTGCGCGGGCGCGCCGGATGCGCCCCCCGATTCGACCGCCCAGGCTCCGAAGGCCGCCGCCACGGCCGACGAATCAGGCTTTGCCACCGACAGCGGCCGGCGGGCCGTCACCGCCCGGCGCGAAATGGTCGCCGCCGCCAACCCCATCGCCGCGGCGGCCGGTCTCGCCATCCTGCGCAAGGGCGGTAACGCGCTCGATGCCGCCATCGCCGTCCAGGCGATGCTGACGCTGGTGGAGCCGCAATCGTCGGGCATCGGCGGCGGCGGCTTCCTGATGCACTTCAACGGCAAGTCGGGCGAGATTTCCGCCTATGAAGGACGCGAAACCGCACCCTCGGCCACCACCGAAAACGACTTCATGGATGGCGCCGGGCAATCGCTCGCGCGCGATCGCTATCGCGTCGGCGGCATCTCGGCGGCGGTGCCGGGCGCGCTCCGCATGCTGGAGACCGCGCACAAGCGTCACGGCAAGCTCGCCTGGGCAGAATTGTTCCAGCCCACGATCGAACTTGCGCGCGCGGGCTTCAAGGTATCGGCCCGCCTGCACAACTCAATCGCAGACGACCGCTACGTCGGCACCTACATGGCCGCGCGGCGTTATCTTTACGGCGCCGACGGCAAGCCTCTGCCCGTGGGCCACCTGCTGAAGAACCCGGCACTGGCCGACACCCTTGAAGCGGTGGCGCAGCGCGGCGCCGACGCGTTCCACAAAGGCGCCATCGCCCGCGACATCGCCGCCGCCGTGCAATCGGACAAGCTGCGGCCGGGCAAAATGACCGAGAAAGACGTCGCTGCTTACGAAGCGAAGAAGCGCCGCCAGCTTTGCGGTCCCTACCGCACCTGGCTGGTCTGCGGCTTCGGCCCGCCGACGGCGGGCGGCATCACCACGCTGATGACGCTGGCGCTCCTGGAGCGTTTCGACCTGTCGAAGCTCAAGCCCAATTCGCCCGAAGCCGTGCATCTGTTCGTCGAGGCCATGCGCATCGCCAATGCCGACCGGCTGCGCTTCGTCGCCGATCCCGATTTCGAGGATGTGCCCATTTCAGGCATGCTGGACCTGCGCTACCTCAACCGCCGCTCGCAAATGATCCGGACCAATTCGGCGATCCGCCATGTCAGCCCCGGCAAGGTTCCCGGCACCAGCAAGCGTGCCGCCCTCACCGTCCCCGGCGACGACGCCGAACAGCCCTCGACCACCCATTTCAACATCATCGACAAGGACGGCAACGCCGTCGCCATGACGTCGTCCGTCGGCGATGCCTTCGGCTCGCGCCTGTTCGTACGCGGCTTCTTCATCAACAACCATGCGACAGACTTCACCGCCGTGCCGCGCACGTCCTCGGGCCGGCCCAAGGCGAACCGCGCCCAGGGCAACAAGCGGCCGCGTTCGGCCCAGTCGCCGGTGCTGGTCTTCGACGGCTCCGGACGGCTAGTGATGGCGGTGGGATCGCCGGGCGGCACGCGCATCATTGCCTATGTGCTGAAGACGATCATCGGCGTGCTCGACTGGAAGATGGATATCCAGGCAGCCATCGCGCTGCCCAACCGCACGGTGCGCGGCGACACGGTCGAACTGGAACGGGGTACCGATCTCGAAAAAATCCGCGACGACCTGCGCGCCATGGGCCACGATGTTCGCCTGCGCAACCTGACCAGCGGCTTGCAGGGCATCACCATCGAGGGCGGCATTCTGCGCGGCGGCGCCGATCCAAGGCGCGAGGGCGTCGCCATCGGCGACTGAGCCCTGTTTCCTGCCCCTTACTTCCTGCCCCCTACTTCCTGGAGGCGACGATGAACAGGCGCCGGAACGGCAGCAGCGTCGTGCCATCGGCACGGCGCGGATAGGCCTCGCGCATGGCGGCGGTATAGCGGGCAAGGAAGTCCTTGCGCTCGCGATCATCAAGGGCCGCCAGCATCCCCGCCCCGCCGGCGCCCCGCGTCCATTCGACGACCGGATCTTCGCCTTCGAGAACGTGCAGGTATTCGGTCTCCCAGATATCGAGGTTGGCCGCCCCCGGCGCGAGCAGATCGTAATAAGCAGCGGGAACGAGCGGCCCCGGCTGCAGCAGGGGCAGCGCGCGGTCGGCCCAGCGCGGATCGGAGGCGATCTCGCGCAAGGACCGCATGCGCGGGCTGTCCTCGACGCGCGGCATCTGCACGGCAAGCACGCCGCCCACCTTCACCTCGCCGAGCAAGCGGGGCAGAAGATTTTCGTGATCGCCGAGCCACTGGAGAGCTGCGTTGGAAAAGACGAGATGCGCCGGCGGCACCGCCCGGAAGGCGGCGATATTGCCCGCAATGAACTGGTGTTCGGGAAAGGACTGGCGCGCCTTGGCGAGCATTTCGGCAGACGAATCGATGCCCATGATGCGCGCATTGGGAAAGCGCGCCGCCAGCAGCGCCACCGTCTGCCCCGCCCCGCAGCCGAGGTCGAAAACGGTGGTCGGCGCTTCGCTCGGCACCCGCGACAGCAGATCGACGGCGGGGCGCAGGCGGGCGCCCGCGAATTTCAGGTATTGCGCCGGGTTCCAGGTCACGGGCGGGTCTTGCCATCCGATGGCTGGGCATAATCCTTTTCACGCGCAACATAATCGTCGAAGCCCGCGACATTGCGCACATGAGCGAAGCTCGCGACGTCTCGCGGCATGCGGCCTGCAGCCAAGTCCTTGAGCGCGCCTTCCATCGCCGCCGTGGCCGCGGCCAGCAGGGCAATCGGATAGGCGGCGATGCGGAAACCCATCGCCTCCAGCCGTGCCGGTGGCAACACGGGCGTCGCGCCACCGTCGATCATGTTGGCGAGGTTGGGGCGCGAGGTAGCACGGCAAACCGCGTCCATCTCGGCTTCGTTTTGCGGTGCCTCGACGAAAATGATATCGGCGCCGAGGTCCTCGAAGGCTTTGGCGCGCGCCAGCGCTTCGTCGAGCCCGTCGGTCGCCCTGGCATCGGTGCGCGCCAGGATCAGGATATCGGCGCCCGCCTCGCGTTCATCCACCGCGGCCTTGAGACGCAGGAGCGCCTCTTCGCGCGCCACCACCTGCTTGCCCTCGGTATGGCCGCAGCGCTTGGGCGCGAGCTGGTCCTCGATCATCACCGCGGCAAAACCGGCCGCGGCATAGCCCGCTACCGTGCGACGAACGTTGAGCGCATTGCCGTAACCGGTATCGCCGTCGCCGATGACGGGAATGCGCACAGCGGCGGCAATGGCGCGGCCCGCATCCACCATTTCCGCATAGGACAGAAGACCGGTGTCGGGCAGCGCATGGCGGGCGGCGGCGACAGCGAAGCCGCTCATGAAGGTAAGCGGGAAACCGGCACGCTCGATCAGGCGGGCCGACCACGGGTCGAAGCAGCAGGGCATCAGCAGGAGGCCCGGGCGGGCCAGCATGTCACGCAAGCGCGCGGCAGGCGACGTCGCACTCATTCGGCGGCCTCGTTCAAGCGATGGGCCTCGCCCGGCAAGGTCAGGCAGAAAACCGTGCCCTCGGCGCCGGTGCCTTTCAGGACGATCTCGCCGCCGTGCGCGCGCATGACCTCTTCGGCGATGGCGAGGCCAAGCCCCGTCCCGCCCGCGCGTGCCGAACCGGCGAAGGGCCTGAACAGGTTTTCCACCGCCCGCGGCGGCATGCCCGGGCCGTCGTCGGCAACCTCGATGCGGAGGGGCGAACGGCCGGCAAGGCTGATGGTTACGCTTCCCGCGCCCGCGTCCATGGCGTTCTTCACCAGATTGGCGAAGACGCGGAACAATTCCTCTCGGTCGGCCGTAATGCCGAGATCCTCGGGAACCTCGATCCTGATGGCGCCCGCTTCGGCATCGGCCAACTGCGTCATTTCGCGCAGCATGGCGGCCAGCCGGAAGGTCTTGAGATTGAGCTCGCGCCGCTCGTCGACGTATTTGAGCGTCTGCATGCACAGCGAAATGGCGCGGTCTATGGCGCGCTCCAGCGTCGGCGAGGCACGCTTGACCTCGGGGTCCGGGCTCTGGGCAAGGCGTTCCGATACCAGCCGCGCCGTCGCCAGCATGTTGCGCAGGTCGTGGTTGATCTTGGCGACGGCCTCACCCAGCGCGGCCAGATGGCGGCGCTGGCGGAGCGCCGCGCGCAGACGGCGCTGCATGGAGGCGAGCTCGCGCTCGGCGATGCCGATTTCATCTGCCCGGCCGCTGTCGGTGGCGACTGAAGCCGGCAGTTCGGGATTTTCGCGGAATGCAATCATCGCCGCAGTGATGCGTCGCATCGGCAAAATCAGCAGCCAATGCAGCGACAGGTAGACGAGTGCCGCGGTGAACAGAGATATTACGATCGACAGCAGCAGGATGCGCTGGGAATAGGCATACATTTCTTCGCGCAGGGGCGCTTCGTCGACGACGACGGCGACGACGACATTGCCCTTGGGCGACGGCCCCATGACCTGCAAGACGCGGTTTTCTGTCTGCGCCAGCGTGACGAAGGCGTCCTTGATCAGCGTGAAAACGCCCATCTTCGTCATGTCGACGTTGAGGTCGATGTTCGGCGGCATGTCCGACGACAGCATCAGGTTCTTCGAATCGCTCTTGTACAGAATCACGCCATAGCCGCCGACGTGGCGCAGCAGTTCGTTTTCGAGCGCGTGGGGGATGCGGCCGCCGGGCGCCGCCTCGAGCGCAAGGGTGGCGAGATGGGCAGAGGCGATGCGCTCCTCCAGCCAAGTCTGGCGATAGCGGGCAATGGACGGCGCGTAGATCAGCACCTCCGCCAGCATGACGAAGGCGATGGTGAAAATCAGCAGCCGCGCGGACAGCGAACGCGCGAGTGTCGGCATCTGCGGTGAACGGGGGAGCTGCATCGGCGCAGTTTAGCGCAACAGCCAGAAGAGTGGAGAAAAAGCGGCGCCGCGAGGGAGGGGGCGGCGCCGCAGGGGAGAGGCGTTAGGGGATTAATACGGGAACTACTTCGCCTTGCAGGGGTTCTTCGCGGCGCAGGGGTTCTTCGCGGCACAAGGGTTCTTGGCCGCGCAGGGGTTGGACTTCGTTTTCGCCGCGCAGGGACCGCAGGTGGCAACCTGCACGGACGCGCCCTGGTCGGGAGCGGCAATGGCGGCAGGCATGGCGATGGCGCCGGCAGCGGCGGCAATGGCGAGAGCGGCAAGGGACTTCTTCAGCATAAGAACCTCCTGATGATCGCCAGGGCGGCAATCGGTTGAACATT
>JAURLI010000002.1 GCA_030831315.1 Alphaproteobacteria bacterium | reverse complement strand
CCGCGCGCACCAATACCCGCCTCGTCAGCACGGCGAAGGACGCGCTGCGCCTGTCGCCTGCCATGCGCGAGAAAACCGAGGTCGTGGAGATTACGGCGCGCTTTGCCGATGAAGCGGCGCTTGCCGCGGTGCTGGGGATCAGTCCGCGGGCGCGGGGCTGAGCTTCGGCATCGGCCCGACCAGCAGCGCCGGGTCGAGGCGCGTGAGAAAAAGGTTCACCCGCCAGTCGAGATGCGGTCCGGTGACGCGCCCGGTACCGCCCAGGGTGCCGACCTTCTGACCCTGCTTCACCGCATCACCCGGCTTCACATCGACGCTGTGCAGATGCGAATAAACGCTGTTCAGCCCGTAGCCGTGATCGATCAGGATAGTGCCGCCGGTGAAATAGAGATCGTGCTCGGCGATGCGGATGATGCCATCGGCCGTTGCGACCACCGGCGTGCCGACGGGGGCCGCGACATCGACGCCGAAATGGGGGCGGCGCGGCTCGCCATTGAGAATTCGCTGGCTACCATAGACTCCGCTGATCCGCCCGATCACCGGCCAGACGAAGCCGGTGTCGAACATCGCGCGGTCGGTATCGGCAAGGCGTGCCTTGCGGATCTTTTCGTTCTCGGCCTTGATGCGAGCCAATACCTCGGGCGGCGGCGTCACCATCTTGGGCGGCAGGCCGTCGATGCGCTGGATATTCCATTCGCGTTTGGCAACCGCAATAACCTTCTCCGTCGCCTTGCCGCCCGGCACCGTCACCACGAGGCGCGCTGTTGGCGCCGCCTCGCGGCCGAAGCCGATCAGAAATCGCCCGTCGGCGCGCACGCGCACCGGCTTGCCATCAAGAGTGACTTTCGCGCCCGGCGCGGTGCGCCCCGTCACCAGACCGCCCTGCACCATGCGGCCGTCCAGCGTCACGATCTCCGCCGATGCCGCGCCCTTCGGCTTGCCCAAAAGCGCCAGCGCCAGCATCAGCGCCAACAGGATGAGAAAGTCGCGCTTGGTCCATTTCATAACAGCCTCCCCTGCGGTCCACCGCCGTCGTCACCGGCCGGCGGCTTCGCCCGCTTGCGCTTTGCCGGTGCGATCCCGGGCGATCCACCGATCACGGCGGGCACGGCACCATCATGGAAAGCGATGTCCACCGCCTCGCCCGCGCGCGTTTCGGCAGCCGCCATCACCGGCAGACCGTCGGCATCGCGCACCACGGCAAAGCCACGGGCAAGCACGTTCTCATAGGAATAGCTGGCAAGCAGCTTCGACAGTTCGTTGAGACGCCGGCCCGCGTCCTCGACCCCGCGCCGTCCTTCCCGCGCCAACCCGCGCGCGGCCATGGTCACCCGTTCGTGGCCATGGCGGATGGTCAGTTGCAGCGCCCGCGGGCTGATCCCCGTTCCCGCCGCGGCAAGCCTGTGGCCGCGCTCGGCCACGAGTGCTCCCATCGCCTGTTGCAGGCGTTCAACACGATCGTCCAAACGCTGGGCCGCGTCCTCGACCAAGCGGCGCGGATTGCCCGCCACGCGCCAAAGCTGGGACACGCGCTCGCGGGCGTCACTGACCAGGCGTGTCATCGCGGCATTCAGCCGCGTACCGTCTTCGCGCACCTGGGCAAGCAGTTCCATGCGCACCGGCACCGCCATTTCGGCGGCCGCCGTCGGCGTCGGTGCGCGCACATCGGCGGCGAAGTCGATCAGCGTCACGTCGGTTTCATGGCCGACGGCAGAGATCAGCGGGATATCGGAAGCCGCCGCCGCGCGCACCACGATTTCCTCGTTGAAGGCCATCAGGTCCTCGAGCGAGCCGCCGCCGCGCGCGACGATGATGACGTCGGGCCGCGCGATCTTGCCGCCCGGCTTCAGCGCGTTGAAACCACGAATGCCTGCGGCCACCTGTTCGGCCGCCCCCTTGCCCTGCACGAGGCAGGGCCAGATCACCACGTGGCGCGGGAAGCGGTCGGCGAGGCGGTGCAGGATGTCGCGGATGACGGCGCCGGTCGGCGAGGTGACGACGCCGATGACGTCAGGCAGGTAGGGAAGTTCGCACTTGCGGTCCTCGTCGAACAGGCCTTCGGCGGCGAGCTTCTTCTTGCGCTCCTCGATCAGCTTGAGAAGCGCGCCTTCGCCCGCCAGTTCGATATCCTCGATGATGACCTGATAGCGCGACTGCGGCCCGTAGGTGGTGACGCGCCCCGTGACGATCACTTCCATGCCGTCCTCGGGGCGCACCGAAAGCCTGCCGGCGGTGCCGCGCCAGCACACGCTCGCGATCACCGCATCGGCATCCTTGAGATCGAGATAGATGTGACCCGAAGACGGCCGACGCAGGCCCGAAATTTCGCCGCGCACCCGGATGCGGCCGAAGGACTCCTCCAGCGTCCGCTTGATGGCGAAGGAGATTTCCGAAACGGTCAGTACCGGCAGGTTGGGGCCCGGGGCGGCGGGGCCGTCGGCGGGGTGCTCGAAATCGGCCATGAATCCCTCTTAAAGGTCGGGGAAAAGATGTTACAAGACCCCTCGATCAAGGCCAAGGACATCGCGGAAGAAAGGAACGGTTCATGCGGGTGCTGATAGTCGGCTCGGGCGGTCGGGAACATGCGCTGTGCTGGGCAATCGCGGCGTCTGCGCTGTGCGATGCGCTCTATTGCGCGCCGGGCAACGCCGGCATCGCACGCGAGGCCGAATGCGTACCCATTAAGGCCGACGACATTCCGGCGATCCGCGCCTTCGCCAGGAACAACGCCATCGACCTCGTCGTGGTCGGCCCCGAAGCGCCGCTCTGCGAGGGGCTGGTGGACGCGCTGACGGCGGACGGCATCAAGGCCTTCGGCCCGACGGCCGCCGCCGCCCGGCTCGAGGGCTCCAAGGGTTTCACAAAGGACATCTGCGCGAAATACGCGATCCCGACCGCCGCCTATGCGCGCTTCGACGATCTCGCCCGCGCACAGGCCTACCTGCAAAAAGTCGGCGCGCCCATCGTCGTCAAGGCCGACGGCCTTGCCGCGGGCAAGGGCGTGATCATGGCCGAAACCCGCGATCAGGCGGAGGCCGCGCTCGCCGACATGCTGCAAGGGGGCGGTTTCGGGCAGGCAGGCGCCGAAGTGGTGATGGAGGAATGGCTGCATGGCGAAGAGGCGAGTTTCTTCGCCCTTGTCGATGGCGAAAACGCCCTGCCGCTGGCATCCGCCCAGGACCACAAACGCGTCGGCGACGGCGACACCGGCCCCAACACCGGCGGCATGGGGGCCTATTCACCTGCCCCCATCGTCACCCCTGCGATGACGGGCCGCGTCATGGACGAGATCATCCAGCCGACCCTGCGCGCCATGGCCGACATGGGCTGTCCCTACCGGGGCGTTCTTTACGCCGGGCTAATGATCACCGAGAGCGGCCCGAAGCTGATCGAATACAACGCGCGCTTCGGCGATCCCGAATGCCAGGTGCTGATGGCGCGGCTCAAGTCCGACATCCTGCCCGGCCTGATGGCGAGCGCCGAAGGCGGCCTCAGGCATTTCGACCTGCGCTGGCACGACGATGCCGCGCTCACCGTGGTCATGGCGGCGAAGGGCTATCCCGGCAAGTACGACCAGGGGTCGGAAATCCGCGGGATCGATGCGGCGGAAAAGATCGACGGCGTCACCGTGTTCCATGCGGGCACGGCGATGAAGGATGGCAAGCTGGTCGCGACCGGCGGGCGCGTGCTCAACGTCACGGCGCGGGCGGCCACCATCGGGGAAGCGCAGGCGAAAGCCTATCAGGCGGTTGATAAGATCGACTGGCCGGGCGGCTTCTGCCGCCGCGATATTGGATATCGCGCACTCAAGTAGTTCGATATCGGTTGGCGGGCAGTAAAGTAGCGGCTAGCGCCGCGTCCTGAAGAAACCCTTCAGCAGTTCCCCGCATTCGCTTTCGCGCAAAGCCCCGATGACTTCGGGCGCATGAAAACAGGTGGCCTGCGCGAAAATTCGCGGGCCGCTGTCGACCGCGCCCCCCTTGGGATCGGCCGCGCCGTAATAGAGCCGGCGCAGGCGGGCGAAGCTGATCGCCTGGGCGCACATGGGGCAGGGTTCCAGCGTCACGTAGAGATCGCAATGTTCGAGCCGCGCCGCACCGGCCTTGCGGGCCGCCGCGCGGATCGCCTGCATTTCCGCATGGGCCGTGGGGTCATGGCGGGCGCGCGTCAGGTTGTGGCCACGCCCGAGGATTTCACCGGTGCGCCCGTCGACCACGACGGCGCCGACCGGCACCTCGCCCTTGGCCGCCGCGCGCCGGGCAAGCCCCAGCGCCGCGCCCATGAAATCGGGCTTTTCCGCCTTGCGGCGGGCAGGACGGGCGGGTTTCTTGCGGGCGGGCGGCATGGCCGGAGAGTGGCCCGGGAAGCGATTGCCTGCAAGGGGCAACGGCCCTACTCTCGCGCCCATGAACGGACCCGCCCGCCCCAATACCCGCGCCAAGCGCCCCGTCATCGGCCTGACACTGGATGCCGAGGCGGCGGGCGGCTATTCGAAATTCCCGTGGTACGCGCTGCGCCAGAATTACTGCTCGTCGGTAGCAGCCGCAGGCGGCCTGCCCATTGCGCTACCCCACGAATCCTCCCTCGCGCGTGACATGGTGGCCGAGATCGACGGCCTGATCGTCACCGGCGGCGCCTTCGACGTCGATCCTGCCCTGTTCGGCGACACGGCGCGCCACGACACGGTGACGGTGAAGCCCGGACGCACGGATTTCGAGATCGCGGTGACGCGCGCGGCATTGGAAGCGGGGCTGCCCATCCTCGGCATCTGCGGCGGCGAACAGCTTCTCAACGTGGCGCTTGGCGGCACCCTGATCCAGCACATTCCCGACGCGGTACCGAACGCCCTTGCCCACGAACAGCCCAACCCCCGCGACGAGCCGGGCCACGACATCGACATCGTGGCGGGCACCAGGCTCGCGGCCATCGTGAAAACGCCACGCATGTCGGTCAATTCAGCCCATCACCAGGCGGTGAAGGATGTCGGCCCCGGCATCGTCGTCAACGCGCGCGCACCCGACGGGGTGATCGAAGGCATCGAGGACCCGTCCCGGCCCTTTTGCATCGGCGTCGAATGGCATCCCGAATTCCTGATCGATGCCGGCGACGGCAGGCTGCTGGCCGCCTTCATCGCCGCGTCCGCCGCGCGGGCAGGTTCGTGAAATGACCGAAGAGCCATCGCAGCATCCCGGGGAGCGCATCGCCAAGCGCATCGCGCGCGCGGGCGTGTGCTCGCGCCGCGACGCCGAGCGCCGCATCAGTGAGGGCCGCGTCAGCGTCAACGGCGCGGTGATCAAGAGCGCCGCGCTGAACGTCACCGCGAGCGACATCGTCGAGGTCGACGGCAAGGCGCTGGCGGCACCGGAACGTCCGCGCCTGTTCCGCATGCACAAGCTGCGCGGGCGCATCACCACGGCCCGCGACCCCGAAGGCCGCCCCACCATTTTCGACGACCTGCCCGCGCGCCTGCCGCGGCTGGTCACAGTCGGACGGCTCGACTTCAACACGGAAGGCCTTTTGCTGCTCACCAACGACGGCGAACTGGCCCATGCGCTGGAACTGCCCGAGACCGGATGGCTGCGCCGCTACCGCGTGCGCGCCTATGGCTTCATCGACGAAGCGGCGCTCAGGCGGCTCGCGGGCGGGCTGACCCTGGAAGGCGTCAACTACGGCACCGTCGAAGCCCACATGGAGAGCCGGTCCGGCGCCAATGCCTGGATTTCCATCGGCATCCGCGAAGGCAAGAACCGCGAAGTGCGCAAGATCCTCGCCCATCTCGGTCTCACCGTGAACC
Source organism: Alphaproteobacteria bacterium (assembly GCA_030831315.1). Classification (GTDB taxonomy): domain Bacteria; phylum Pseudomonadota; class Alphaproteobacteria; order SMXQ01; family SMXQ01; genus WHSO01. Next base: position 8,733 of record JAURLI010000002.1, on the reverse strand, counting down.
GGCTGATCCGCGTGTCTTTCGGGCCGTTCCAGCTCGGCAACCTGGCGCCCGGCACCGTGCGCGAGGTGCCGCAGAAAGAGCTGATGGAACAGTGCGGGCACCTTGTGGACAAGGACTGGGCACCGCCGCCCGCAGCAAAACCGGTACCGAAAAAGCCCGCCGACAAGCCGTCTCGGCGCAAGGGCCCGCGGCGGCAGGGCGCCGCCTGAGATGCGCATCGTCGCCGGACGCTTTCGCGGCCGTGAATTGAAGGCGCCGAAGGGCCGCACCACGCGCCCGACCGCGTCACGCGCCCGCGAGGGACTGTTCAACATTCTTGCCCATGGCGGCGCCGGCCTTGGCGGCGAACAAATGATCGAAGACTCGATCGTGCTGGAAGCCTTTGCCGGAACCGGCGCCTTTTCCTTCGAGGCGCTGTCGCGTGGCGCGGCGCTCGCGACCCTGCTCGATCTCGACGAAGGAGCACTCGATGCCGCCCGCGACAATGCGCGCACCCTCGGCGTGCGCGAACAGGCGCATATCCTGCGCATGGACGCGGTGCGCCCGAGAACAGCCGAACGCAAACACGATCTCGTGTTTCTCGATCCGCCCTATGGCCTGAAACTCGGCGCCAGGGCCTTGCAGGCGCTGGCCCACAAGGGATGGATCGCCGACGGCGCGCTTGTAATCATCGAGGTCGCCGCCAAGGAAGACTTCCGCCCGCCCGCGGGCTTCGATGCCGTTTCGGAACGCGCCTTCGGCGCGGCGCGCTTCGTCTTCATGCGCTTCGATGCGGCGGCGGCGGCAGCCGGGGAAGACGCCTAGCGGCGGCCGAACAGCTTTTCGATATCGGCGCGATCAAGCGCCACGAAAGTGGGCCGTCCGTGCCCGCACTGGGAAGCATTGGGCGTCGCTTCCATTTCGCGCAACAGGGCGTTCATCTCCGCCGCGTTCAGCTTGCGCCCGGCGCGCACCGACGAATGACAGGCCATGGTCGCGCAGATGGTCTCGAGCTTCTCGCTCAACGCAAGGCCCTGCTCCATCTCCGCCAGTTCGGATGCAAGATCGTTGAGCAGGTCGCGCACCGCAACCTCGCCCAGAAGGGCGGGCGTTTCGCGCACGACGACGGCGCCATTGCCGAAAGGCTCGATCAACAAGCCGAGCGCCGCCAGTTCTTCGGCGCGCGCGAGCAGCCGTTCGGCCGCGCGCGGATCGATCTCGACCACTTCGGGAATCAGCAAAAGCTGGCGCTGCACGCCGCGATCGGCCAGTGCCGCCTTGATGCGCTCGAACACAAGACGTTCATGGGCCGCGTGCTGGTCGACGATCACCATGCCGTCAGGCGTTTCCGCGACGATATAGGTGCCGAACAGTTGCGCCCGCGCCGCCCCCAGCGGGTAATCGGCAACGGGCGCCGCATTGGCCGCTTCGGCGACAGGTGCCGCAGGGGCGAAGGCCTCGCCCGACGGGGTGCCGGGCAGCGGCGACTGGAAGGCGGCGGCCTGCTCGAAAAAGCCGCGCCCGCGCCCTGATGAAGATGACGGCGGCGCATAGGAACCACCGGTGCCGGGACGAAAGGCGCCAAGGGCGGCATCACTGACGCTCGTCGCCGTGCGCACCCCCGCACCTGCCAGCGCATGGCGGATGGCGCCGACGATCAGCCCGCGCACGAGGCCCGCGTCCTGAAAGCGCACCTCGGTCTTGGCCGGATGCACGTTGACGTCGACCAGCGCCGGATCGGCATCGAGGAACAGCGCCACCGCCGCGTGGCGGTCGCGCGCAAGAACGTCCTGGTAGGCACCCCGCACCGCGCCCACCAGCAGCCGGTCGCGTACCGGGCGCCCGTTGACGAAGAGATACTGGCGGTCCGCCGTGCGCCGGGCCGCCGTCGGCAGGCCGGCGAGACCGGTGAGCCGCAGGCCCTCGCGCTCGGCCTCGATATCGATGGCGTTGTCGGCGAAGTCGCGGCCAAGCACATCGGCAAGTCGCCTGCGGCGCGCGGCAAACAGGTCCGCCCCGGCGGCGCCGACGTTGAGCTTTTCATCGCCGTCGGCGGCGAGCGAGAAGGCAATGTCGGGATGCGCCATGGCAAGGCGCGTCAACGCATCGAGGGCGTGCACGAGTTCGGTACGCTCGGCCTTGAGAAACTTGAGACGCGCAGGCGTGGCGAAGAAAAGATCGCGCACCTCGACCCGTGTGCCCCGGGCGAGCGCCGCGGGGCGCGGCGCTCCGACGCGCCCGCCTTCCACGTCGATGGCATGGGCATCGCCCGAGCGGCGCGAGGTAATGGTCAGCCGCGACACGGCGCCGATGGAAGGCAAGGCCTCACCGCGAAAGCCGAGGGTGCGGATATCCGTCAGGTCGTCGTCGGCACCGATCTTCGAGGTCGCATGACGCAGCACGGCGACGGACAGTTCGTCGGCATCCATGCCGCCGCCGTCGTCAGAGACGGCGATGAAGCTCTTGCCGCCGTCGCGCAGCACCACGTCGATGCGCCGCGCCCCGGCGTCGATGGCATTTTCGACCAGCTCCTTGACGGCGGACGCGGGACGTTCCACCACCTCGCCCGCGGCAATGCGGTTGACCAGCCCTTCGGGCAGGACGCGGATGGTCACCGGGCGGCGCCCTTCATGGCGGCGAGGCGGGCGCGGGCGAGCCGCTTGCCGTCCTCGACCGCGGGCTGGTCGAAAGGATCGACGCCGAACAGGTCGGCGGCGAGGATCGTTTCCAGCATGAAATGCATCATCAGCGCGCCCATGGTCTCGCCGTTGGCGCGCGCGATGCGCATGATGCGCGTCGGGCGGCCGCTGCGGATCAGGGTTTCGGCGGTCGCTTCCTGTTCGGCGGCCAGCAGGTCGCCCATGGTGCGGCCGTCGAGATATTCGAGTCCGATGCCGCCTGCGAGCGCGGCATCGAGCCGCCCGCCGGTGCCCGCCACTTCGCCGAGGATGAGGGTGAACATCTTGTCGGCCGGCCCGTCGAGCCAGAGCTGCAACTGGCTGTGCTGGTCGACCGTGCCGCGCGCGGCGATGGGCGTCGTACCCTGGCCCGCCTTGCCGAGGCTTTCGGCCCACAATTGCCGGTACCACAGGCCGAAGGGCGCAAGGCGGTCGATATAGGGCAGCAATACGCTCTGCGACACGCCGTTTTCGCGAGAAAGGGCGAAGGCAAGCGCTGCCCCCGTGCAGGCGGGCGAGCGGGCGGGATCGGCGGCATCCAAACTCATGGCGAGCGCCGCCGCGGCGCCCTTGCGGATGGCCGCGGGATCAAGGCCGACGACGGCCGCGGGAATCAGCCCGACGTTGGTCAGCGCGGCGAAGCGCCCGCCGATGGCGGCGTCGTGATCGAGCATGGCGAGGCCGTAACGCGCGGCAAGGCGGGCAAGCGGCGTCGGCTGGGCGCCCGGTTTCGCCGGATCGGACAGTGCGAAAGCGCGCGCGCCCGGTGTACCGCCCTTTTCCATCCAGGGCAGCAGGATCAGCGCCTGGGCGAGAGTTTCGGCGGTGGTGCCCGACTTGGAGACGATCAACGCACCGGTGCGCGCCGGATCTAGCCGCGCCAATGCGCCATCGAAGCCGTCGGGATCGATATTGTCGAGAAAATGCAGGCGCGGCGCGGATACATCGCGGCCAAGAGCGGCCAGCGTCGCGCCGCCGAGGCTGGAGCCGCCGGTACCCAGCACGATGATGTCGGCATTGGCGCCGAGCGCCGCCGCCACCCGCGCAATTTCGGCGAGGTCGTCGGTGCGCCCGGGCAGGCCCAGATGCGCCATCGAACCCTCCGCCCGCGCCGCCTTGAGGCGCTCAAGCGACGGCCGCAGCCGGTCAAGGGCGGCGGCAAAGGCCGCTTCGCCGAGGCCGCCCGCGCCGATGCCCGCGGACAGGCAGTTTTCAATGTCGTGGCTGTAGATCATGGCGGGTTCTTGGTTGCGCCCCTGTGGCTTTGGGGCAGCTTACCACCCGCGCCGGCCGTGGCAACGCCTGCGGGAAAATCAGGGCGTGGCGGCAATACCCTGGGGCTGACCGACGAGGACGACGGTCATGGTCTCGGGCTTGAGGATGCGCCGGGCGACACGCTGCACGTCGGCGACGGTCACCGCGTTGATCTTTGCATTGCGCTTTTCGATGTAATCCATGCCGAGATTATCGACCTGGATACCGAGAAGAAGCTGCGCGATGCGCTGGGTCGAATTGAGGCGCGTGAAATAAATGCCGGTGAGGTACGCCTTGGCATCGTCGAGCTCGCGCTGGGACACCGGCGTTTCCATCATGCGCCGCCATTGCGCGCGCACAATGTCGAGGGTGTCCTTGACCCGTTCGTTACGCGTCGCCACCCAACCCATGACCAGGTCGGCGTGATCGTAATTCACGAGCCGCGTATAGATCGAATAGGCGAGGCCGCGCTTCTCGCGCACCTCTTCGGCAAGGCGCGTCGTCAGGCCGCCGCCGCCAAGGATGTAATTCATCACCATCGCGGCGAAAAAGTCCGGATCGCCCATTGGAATCCCGGAGTGCCCGAACTGAACGACAGTCTGGGGAATCTTGCGATCGACGACGATGACCTTTCCCTGGTCGTGCAGCCGCGCGGTGGGAACGCGCCAGGCTGCCGCATTGGCGGGCAGGTCGCCGAAGGCGCGGTCGACAAGTGCGGCCAAATCGTCGGGCGAAATGTCGCCGACGGCGCCGATCACCAGATTGTCGCGGCCGAAACGGCGGCCGACGAAGGCCCTCAGGTCATCGGGCGAAATCTTGGGAACGGTCTGGCGGTTGCCGTCGACATCACGGGCGTAAGGGTGATTGCCGAAGGTCGTGCGGTGCCAGACCTGGTCGGCGACGTTGCGGGCGCGCTCGGCCTCGCGCTCCACCTGCGCCAGAAGCTGGCCGCGCACACGGGCCATCGGCTCGGGATCGAAACGCGGCTGGGTGAGCGCCAGGTGCAGAAGATCAAACGCCTTGTCGCGGGTCGTATTGAGGGTGCGCAGGCTGCCGGTGAAAACATCGAGGGAAGCGCGAAACCGCAAGCTGATCGAATCCTGCTCGAGCGCCTTCTGGAACGCCGATGAATCGAGAGATCCCGCACCTTCGTCGAGCATGCCGGACACGAATTCGGCGAGGCCGCCCTTGCCCTTGGGATCCAGCGCCGAGCCGCCGCGGAAGGCGAACTCCAGCGACACCAGCGGAACCGACTTGTCTTCGATCAGCCAGGCGGTGATGCCGCGCGGCGTTTTGACTTCCTTTATATCGATCGCGGCGGCGGGACGGACAAGGAACGCCGTCACCACGACCAGCGCCGCAAAGGCCACGCAAAATCTTGAGAAAACGGCGCGCATCATCGGCTTTCCCCCGAAGAGGTGTTGCTGGTGCGCGGACGCTCGCGCTTGCGGTCATCATCGGGGCGGGCCGCCGGCGCATCGGGCAGCAGGAGCCCGGTGACCGAGCGCTCCGGCTTCAGGATATAGCGGGCGGCTTCAAGGATTTGCTGGCGGGTGACGGCCTGGATGCGTTCAGGCCATTCCTCGACATCGGAGAGGGGCCGGCCGCTTGCCAGCGTCAGGCCGATGACAGTGGCACCTTGGCGAAGGCTGTCGCGGGCGAAGATCGCGGCATCGACCATGCGCTTTTTCGCGATGGCGATTTCCTCGTCGGTCACGCCGTCGGCAACGATGCGGGAAATTTCAGCATCGAGCGCCGCCTCGATCCGCTCCAGCGCCACGCCGTCGCGCGGGCGGGCGACGAAGCCGAAGGCCGTAGGGCCAAAGGAACCGCTGTCGTAGCTGGCACCAATGCCAAGCGCCAGCTTCTGCTCCACCACCAGCGCGCGGTAAAGCCTCGACGATGCGCCGCCGCCAAGAATGGCCTGCAGGACCTCCAGCGGATAGGCATGTTTCGTTTCGCCGGAGAGATGCGTCGGCGCCAGGTAGTCGCGGGTCAGGCGCGGTTCGCGCACGCGATCCGAGCGCATGGCCACGCGCCGCGCGGCGCGCTGGGGCGGCTCCTGCAGACGCACGCGCGGGGCGATCGCCGGGTTGGCGGGTATGACCCCGTAATATTTTTCGGCGAGCGGGCGAACCTCATCGACTGTGACGTCGCCGGTCAGCACGAGAATGGCGTTATTGGGTGCATAGTGGCGCTTGTAGAAGGCGCGTGCGTCATCAGCCGTCAGGGTGCGCAGTTCGTGCATCCAGCCGATGATCGGGATGCGGTAGGGATGGTTCATGAACAGCGCCGTGCCGATGTGTTCGTCGAGCTGCGAGCTCGGACGGTTGTCGGTGCGCGTGCGGCGCTCCTCGATCACGACCTGGATTTCGGACACGGCCTCTTTCTCGGTAATGACGAGATTGGTCATGCGGTCGGATTCGATCCGCATCATCAGTTCCAGACGATCCTTGGAGAAAGTCTGAAAATAGGCGGTGACATCGGCCGAGGTGAAAGCGTTGTCGCGACCGCCGTTGCGCGCCACGATGCGCGAGAACTGCCCGGGCGGAATGCTCTTCGTCCCCTTGAACATCAGGTGTTCGAGGAAATGCGCAAGCCCCGACTTGCCCGGCGGGTCATCGGCGGCGCCGACACGGTAGAACACCATCTGGCGGACGACGGGAAGCCGATGGTTTTCGAGCACCACGACCTGCATGCCATTGGGGAGCGTAAAGGTCTTGGGATTGAAGACCCCGGCCTTGGCCTCGCCCACCCCCGCGAAGAACGCGAGGGCCATGGCGGCCAGCAGGCATATGGCCCGCAGGGCGCCATACCGCCGCGGGCAGTGCCCGGAGGCCAGTGTGTTTACGCGGATGTCAGCCATCGTACGAAAGCTCCCGCCTGCGCGAAATTTCCTGCCCGCAACCGGGCGCTGCAAAGAGAATTACGCCGCACTGTGGCAATTTCACGACCGAATCGGCGCCGGCTGGCGACCGATTGCGGGACTAGAACCAGCCCTGCAGCAGTCCGCCCGATTTCTTGCGCCCGATCTCGGGCGTGACGCCGCTGGTAGCCGAACGCCCGAGCGCCGCATTGCCCTGCAGACGGCGCCGCTCGGCCACCGGATCGACGACCTTGGCGGGCGGGGTCTTGTCCTTCCAGAACAGCAGGTCGTCCACCAAACCCTTGGCTTCCAGTTCAAGCGCCGTGGTTTCCTTTTCGACGACCTGACGGATGCCGGGATCGACGACATCGCCGCCGACCTTTCGCAGCAGCGCCGCCTCGGCCTTGCTGATGCCCTTGATTTCCGGGGTCTGGGCCTTCTTGGCCTTGTCGTCGCCGGTGGCATCAAGGACGATCTGGCGGGTGCGGTCGCGAAGCGGCTCTTCCTGGGGACGCTGGGCACCGGGGCGCGGTGCCCGCAGGCCGAAATCGGAGGGCATGGAGAGCGGCGCGCGCACCGTGACCTGGAATTCGTCGGGAGAATCGCGGTCGATGCCGACCGCCTCGCGCACGCCGCCACAGGCGGAGACCGCGAGGGCAACCGCGACAACGGGCATCAGGCGCAGAAAACGGGCGAAATCGGGGGTCATCTTTAGTCCTGTCGAGCCGGGCGGGGCAGCCTACCTGCCGTCACGCCTAATATAATCATTCCGGCCGCGAGGTGAAAGTGTCGAGCAGCAGCAAACCCACACCGCAGACGATGGCGGAATCGGCGAGGTTGAAGGCCGGCCAATGCCAGCCGGCCAGGTGAAAGTCCAGGAAATCCGCTACTTTTCCGTAGTTCAGCCGGTCGATGACATTGCCGAGCGCACCGCCGATGACGGCCGCGAGCGCGAAAGCGGGCAACCGGGCCGCGGTCCGGGCGAGCCAGACCAGCAGTACGCCGACCACCGCGAGCGACAAGACGATCAGCAGCCAGCGGGTGGTTTCGCCATCGCTCGCCAGCATGCCGAAGGTCACGCCGCGGTTCCAGGTCATCACGATATTGAAGAACGGCGTCACCTCGATCACCCGCGGGCGCACCATCACGTGATCGACGATCCACCACTTGCTGATCTGGTCGGCAATCAGTACGAGGGCCGCAAAAGCAAGCGGGCCGCGCCGGGCGGAAAGCGAGGAAAGATCAGAGAACCAGCGCGGCATCATCCGCCCGCGGCCGGCACGGCTTCGGCGCAGCGCCCGCAGAGATCGGGCGGATCGAAGGAGCCGACTTCTTCCAGCACCTTCCAGCAGCGCCCGCACTTGGCGCCGTTCGCGCGCGCAGGCAGAACGCCGACGCCCGGAACCTCGGCAAGCTGAAATGCACCTTCGGGCACGGGAGCCGCGCTGAGCACGGCACCCGAGGTAATGAACAGCTCCGCTGGATCGAGGCCGGCGGTCTTTGCCGCCTCGAATGTGGCCATCATCTCGGCGGGCAGATGCACGACGGGCGCCGCCTGCAAGGACGAGCCGATGCGCTTTTCGGCGCGCTCGATCTCAAGCGCGCCGGTGACGACACGCCGCGCCTCGCGCAGGGTCTGCCAGCGCGCCGCCAATTGGTCGTCACGCCATTCGGACGGCACTTCGGGGAACATCCGCAGGTGAACACTGTCGCCATCGGACGGGAACCGGGCGAGCCAGGCTTCCTCGGCGGTAAAGCAGATGGCCGGCGCCAGCCATGCGGTCAGGCACATGAACAGATGATCCATGACCGTGCGCGCGGCGCGGCGGCGCGCGCTCGAGGGCGCATCGCAATAGAGCGCATCCTTGCGAATGTCGAAGTAGAAAGCCGACAGGTCGACGGCGCAGAAGTTATGCAACGCCGAATAGAAACGATGGAAATCGTAATCGTCGGCGG
>JAURLI010000022.1 GCA_030831315.1 Alphaproteobacteria bacterium | reverse complement strand
GCGCGGCAAGGAAGGCGGCAACCGGCTGGCGCTTCTGAAGAAGCAGTGTCCTTACGGGGAATTCTTCATGTCCGATCCCGACTACACGCTTCTGGCCGTGCGCGAGCGCCAGTAATCCGGCGCCGATCGTTCGGGGCGGGGATTAGGAGCGCCGGCTGGCGGTCGAATTGCGCGGCGTTCCGGCGCGCCAGGACGATGACGTCTTGCACTTGGGGCAGACCCGCTCGCCCGACCACGCGCTCTGAAACGGGGTCTGGCAGGAGAGGCACTTTCGGACCTTGAGGGTGACGTCCCCTTCTTCCGCGGTCGGCGTTTTTTCGTAACTCATGGGAGCGCTTTCTCCGCCCAGGGCGGCGTCGGAGGGGGGGCCAATCAAACTAGCAAGGTTGGGCAGATTTTCCTAAGTAAATCGCCGAAAACCGCGCTTATCACTGAAATATTTCCTGATATTATTCGGTTTTTCCTGCCGGAAATATTTGTGCCCATGCCGGAAAAACTTGCTATTTCATCCCGTTGGGCGCATATAGGCGCCGTGATGGCTCCACAGCTATTTTGACGATGCCTTTACAGCCTCAGGGCTGAATATCTTCTTTCAAATCGTTGTGTGAACTCTCGCCCCGGTCGGAAAGACCTTCGGTCGGGCAACACAAGAATTTGGAAGCAAGACAATGGCTAAAGGTACCGTAAAATTCTTCAACACTGCCAAGGGCTTCGGCTTCATCTCCCCCGATGATGGCTCCAAGGACGTGTTCGTCCACATTTCCGCTCTGGAAGCGGCTGGCATCCCCAGCCTGCGCGAAAACCAGAAGGTCAGCTTCGACGTTCAGCCGGATGCGCGCGGCCCCAAGGCCGTGAACATTCAGGCGGAGTAGTGACGCGGGAGCCTGGCTCCCGCTCCGAATGAAAAAGTCCCGCGGTCGCGCAAGCGTTGTTTCAAAGCTTTGCCGCCGCGGGATTTTCTGCTTTCTGACCTGAAGCCTCGCCCGTTTACGTCCGCATGAGGACGGCGGGAAGGGGTTGCCCGCGCTCGCGGGCTTTGTGCCCTTGACCGAAAATTAGGAAATCATGGCCCGCAAAACGAACTACAACTTCGACAAGCGCCAGCGCGAAATTCAGAAGAAAGAAAAGAAGGCCGCGAAGCTCGAAGCGAAGCGGTTGAAGGCCGAAGAGCGGAAAGACGACAAGGCGCCGGACGAACAGGGCGCCTTGGACAGTTCCGGCGAAACCGGCGAAATCAGGTAATTTTGCGAGGGGCGGTTGTTCGGCCGACCCTATTTTTTCGAACGATCCTTTTCGGCCGCTTCCTTTTCAGCGGCTTCTTTTTCAGCCGCTTCCTTGGCGAGCCTGAGATTGCGCAGCCGTGCCGTATGATCGGCGCGCGCCTGTTCGGCCTTGGCTTTTTCGATCAGGAACTGCTTGTCGACCCGTTCGCTCGCCGTGAAATATTTTTCGGCTCTCGATTTCGCGGATTTGACCATGATGACGCCTTCCTACCTGCCAGGCAGGTAAATGGATAAAAGCCGGGGGAGGAGGCGGCGGGTTTAAGGCCGCCGCCGTCGGCCCTAGTCTACGGACGCGATATTTTCCGCCGACATCTTGCCGTTGCGCCCGGTCTCCAGCTCATAGGTCAGCTTCTGGCCTTCCCTGAGGGTGGCGAGGCCGGCCCGCTCTACCGCCGAGATATGGACGAAAGCGTCCTTGGAGCCATCATCGGGGGAGATGAAGCCGAAGCCGCGTTCGGCGTTGAAGAATTTCACGGTACCTTGAGGCATATCGAATCTTTCTAGAGAAGTTGCCGCCCGGACGCGCCTGCGTCGGGGCTGATGAGATCTCGCCGGTCATTGAACGGCAAACGACGCCCGTGCCGGGCCATCGGGCCCGTGCGGGGAGAATTGCCAAGTCATGGGGAGGCGTTCACGCCGTCATGTGGTCACGTTTGACCCGCCGAATACAAGGGAATTCGGCCTTTGCCCGCGCTTGCGGGCGAATAGCTCAAGGTCTTCAGTGGGATGCTGTTCAGGGCCGGAACGCCGAAGATCGGTCAGTGGGTCAGCATTCCGGTGGGCAGGGGCGGCCAGTCGGGCATGGCGAGCCAGAGCCGCAGCAGCAGGCGCTTGCGATCCAGCTCCGGGAAATCCACGAATTCGGTACGCCCGTGCAGCGTGACCCGGTTGTTGAGGAATTGCAGGTCGCCCGGTTCCAGCATCATCCGGTGTACGAGGCCGTCACGCTCGGAGATTGTCCTGAAGACCTCGAGTGCTTCGCCCGCGCGGGGATCGTCTTCGAGCCGGTCGTGGGCGAGCGATCGCGCCATTGGCCGCGCGTGGAAATTGCACACCAGCCTGTCGCCGACGGTCCCGAAGACGGGAACGCGGTGGCCGGTCGTGGGCGCTTCGCCGGAGGATTCCGGTTCCGAGTGGCGGCAGTAAAAGCCGCGGTACAAAAGCCCCATCAGGTCGGGCCGTTCGGCAAGAACGGCGTTGTGAATGGCGAATGAACTGGCGACCAGGCTTTCGCCGCCAACTTGCGCTTTACGCATGCTCAAGAGCCCGACGACATCGGTCGAATCGATATGCAGGTTGAGGGCGAGCGGCGAACGGTAGGCGCGGCGCGCATCACCCGTGTGGGTCATGTCCATGACTTCGCCGATCACGTCGCCGCGGTAGCTCTGCGCGACGGCGCGACCGACATGGGCGCCGATGCCCCACAGCAGCAGTTCCGTATCGGCGCGGTCGTAGTGCTCAAGCGGCAGGCCCCGCAGCAGGCAGAGCCCCGGCCCGTCGGCGAGCAGGCTTTTGACCCGCGCCATATCGCGCGCCAGTGACGGTAGCGCGAAATCCTGCGCTGTCACCTGCGCGAGCGGCTTGCCCATTGTCTTGACGCGGGCGATGGCGGCGTCGATTTCGGCAAGCCCTTCGGCGCCGACGCGGATGATCCAGTCCTTGCGCGCGGCAAGCTCGCGCGCCGTCCATACCCAGGGCGCTGAAACGGGTGCGGGGACTGTGGCGGTGGTCATCGGGTCCTCCCGTCGGCAACGGCGTTCATTGTGAGGTGTGTCGCCGCCCGATTCAACATGGCCCGCGCAAGGAAGAAAAATCCGTGCTACGCCTGATCACGGTTTTTTGGATAACGGGGGGAGCAAGATGCGTGCGCTCGTCTGCGATCACTGGTGCGATTACAACGACCTGACCGTGCGGAATTTTCCCGCGCCTGAGCTGCGCCCGGGTAGCGTGCGCGTTCGCGTCGCGGCGGCGGGGGTCAGCTTTTCGACCCAGATCGTCGTCGCCGGCAAATACCAGCGCAAGCCGCCCTTGCCCTTCGTTCCCGGCACCGACATCGCCGGAACGGTGATCGAGGTTGCCGCGGGCGTCACCGGTCTTGCCCCCGGCATGCGGGTGTTTGCGCCCGTCGACTGGGGCGGCTCGGCCGAGGAAGCGGTGGTCGATGCGATCCACGCGATGGAACTGCCAGAAGGTCTCGATCTTGCCGCGGCGGCGGCGCTGCCGGTCAGCTACTCGACGGCGGCCAGCGCGCTGATGTGGCGGGCAAAGCTTCAGAAGAACGACTGGGTCCTCGTCCATGGCGCGGGCGGCGGCGTCGGCCTTGCGGCTGTCGAGATCGCCAAGGCGCTGGGTGCGCGCGTCATCGCGCGCGCGGGCCGCGACAAGCACGAGGTACTGCTCGCGCGCGGAGCGGATGCGGTCGTCGACAGCGCGGCGCCATCCTTCCGTGACGAAGCGCTCAAAATCTCGGGCGGCGGCGTCCAGGCCGTGCTCGATCCGATGGGCGGGCCGATCTTCGACGAAAGCCTGCGTTGCCTCGCCGAAGGCGGCACGCTGGTGACCATCGGCTACGTCAGCGGCGAGATTCCGTCCGCCGCCGCCAATATCCTGATGCTCAAGAACATCGCCGTCGCGGGCCTCAACTGGGGCCTCTACATCGGCTGGTCGCCCGGCGACAACCGGCAGGTCTACGCGCCGCGTGCGCGCGCCCTGTGGGCGCAACTGGTCGAATGGTGGCAGGCGGGCAAGATCAATCCTACCGTGCACGCGAGTTTCCCGCTTGCCGAGTTCCGCGCCGCCATGGCCGAGGTGCGCGAACGCCGCGCCGTCGGGCGCGTCGTCCTGTTGCCGCAGGAATAAAGCCGTGTCCGCCTACTTCCCGGACCCGGGCTTCGCCGTGTCGATGGCCGAGGCCTTGTCGCCGCCCGCCACCGAATAGCGGATCGGCACCTTGCGCGTCTTGAGAAACTGTTCGAGGGTTTCGCCGCGCATGCTGGCGTAGATTTCCGGGTTGGAGACGCCGATCAGCGCCGCCATCTTTTCCAGCACGAAAAAACTGACGCCCATGCGGATCATCTCGATCCACTTGCGTTCGCGGATCATCGCGCGTTCTTCAGCCGTCAGCTGATATTCATCGGCCAGCGCGTCGAAGTCTTCCAGGAAGCGCTTGCGGTGCGCGGGCTCGACGATGCGGTGCAGGAAATCGTTGATGCGATAGCACTTGAAGCTGCGTTCCAGGGTGAAGGGATATGTTCCCTTGATCTGGTCGGCGCCGGCGAATTCACGGCCGATGTGCTCGCGATAGGATTCTGTTGCGACCGGGTCGGGATCGCCGCCCGTGTCCTCGAACACCAGGGTGGCGAGGTTCGTCACCGACGGTGCGTAGGTCTGGGAATGGATCTTTTTGACCTTGCCTGAAAGTGCGCCGCGCATGATCAGCCAGGTAATTACTTCCGATCCTTCCATGCCGCCGAGGGTGGCGAATTCGGCAACGCGCTTTTCAGTGAGCTTTTCGGGATCGGTTTCGAGAAGGCGCAGGAATTCGTTGTCCCATTCCTCGTTCAGGAAACCGGCACGCTCGCCATGCACCTGGTGCGAAAGGCCGCCGGTGGCGAAGATGGCGACGCGCAGGTTGTCGTCGGGGAAGCTTTCGATCGCCTTGCGTAGGCTCTTACCCAGCTTGTAGCAGCGCCGCGCATTGGGCGTGGGCACCTGCAGCACGCCGACCTGAAGCGGCACGATGCTGCCGGGCCACGGGCCGTTTTCATCGCCCATCATGGACATGGGCGACAGGCAGCCGTGATCGAGCGCCTTGCGCTGGAAGAACGACATGTCGAATTCATCGGCCATCAGCGCCGCGCCGATGTGGCGGGCGAGCGCCGCATGGCCCTTGGCCGGCGGCACCTTGCGCGGCCCGCCGCCTTCGTCGGCCGGCGGATAGATATCGCCGACGCCCAGCGCGAAGGCCGAGTAATGGTCGAAGAAGAACGACGTTACGTGGTCGTTATAGATAAGGAAGAAAACGTCGATTTTCTTTTCGTGCACCCATTTCCGGATTTCGGCGAAGCCCGCGAAGATCGGCGCCCAGGCCGGATCGTTCTGCTTGTTGGTGTCCTTGGCGAAGCCGATTGTCGGCGAATGGGAGGCACCGATGCCTCCGACGATCCTGGCCATGGCCGTGGTCTCCTCGCTGGGTGGTCAGCCTCAGGATATGGCACCGGCGGCGGATATCAAAACGCCGTTTCGGCGTGCAGGGCAGGGGGTTACGGGCACTACATTTCCTGTAGCGGATTGCTACGTCCCGCGCAGTATCTGCAAATCCGGTCCCTGCCTAGGGTGTCTCCGTCAGCCACGCTGGTGGCAACAACCGATAAGGAGACAGACCATGCTGAAGCGCTATCTCGTTGAACGTGAAATTCCCGGTATCGGCAAGATGTCCATGGACGATCTCTGCCGGACGGCCGAGAGCTCGAATCAGGCCCTTGCCACTCTTTCGCCCAAGGTACAGTGGACCCATTCGTTCCTGGGCGAAGACCGTGCCTATTGCATCTACTTCGCCGAGAACGAAGATCTCGTTCGCCGCCACGCCGAGATCATCGGCCTGCCGGCCAACCGCATTGTCGAGGTTCCGCGCATGATCGATCCGACCACGCCGTAAGCCGAGCGGCTGGAATTCCTGGGTGCCGGGCCGGTGCGATTGTCGCGCCGGCCCGCCGCAGCTTTGTTCAGATGCGCTGGTCCAGCTTCTGCACCTTGCGGAGATCCGGAAACAGGCGCGTCCACAGCGCGGTAACGGCGAGCGTTGCGGCACCGCCCACGACCACCGCCGGGACCGTGCCGATCAGCCCCGCCATCATGCCGGCGCGGAAATCGCCGAACTCGTTCGACGTGGTGACGAAGACGGAGCTGACTGCGCCCACGCGCCCGCGCATGTCGTCGGGGGTGGCGAGCTGGATCAGGGTCTGGCGCACATAGACGCTGACCATGTCGGCCGCACCCATGACAAACAGGGCGAACAGCGACAGCGGGAACCAGGTCGAGACGCCGAAGGCGACGGTGCCTGCGCCGAACAGCGCTACCGACCAGAACATCGTAGCCCCCGCATGCGAGCGCAGCGGGTGGCGCACCAGCCACAGCGAACACACGACGGCGCCGACCGCGGGGGCCGCGCGCAAGAGGCCGAGGCCCTGCGGCCCCACCTTGAGGATATCGATGGCGAAGATCGGGTAGAGGGCGACGCAGCCGCCGAGCACGACGGCGAACAGGTCGAGCGAGATGGCGCCGAGCACCACCGGCTTCATCTTTATGTAAAGCAGCCCGCCCAGCACGCTGGTCCAGGTCACCGGCTCGCGGCGGCGTTCCTGGCTGCGGTTGGAAATCATCCCGGTGAGGACGACGCTGACGGCGATGAGCACGGCGGAAACGCCGTAGGTCACATCGGCGCCGAGGATCAACACGGCGCCGCCCACCGCAGGCCCGCCGACCGACGCCACCTGCCATGCCGAGGACTGCCAGGCGACGGCATTGGCGAGGTCCTTTTCATGGACGAGGTTCGGCATCATCGCCTGTCCGGCGGGCGTGATGAAGGCGCGCGCGACGCCGATGCCGATCAGCAGCCCGAAGATCGGCCAGGTATTGTCGGTGCCGATGACCGCAAGCGCACAGAGCCCGGCGGCAAACAGGAAATCGGCGGCAAGGCAGATCTGAATGATGGTCTTGCGGTCATAGCGGTCGGCGATCTGGCCGGTCACCAGCACGAGGCTGATGGCGGGCAGGAACAGCGACAGCCCGATCAGGCCGAGGTCGAAGGGATCGCGGCTGATGGCGTAAACCTGCCAGGCCACCGCCACCGCCTGCATCTGCATGGCGATGGTCGAAAGAAACCGCGAAAACCAGTAGAGCCGGTAGTCGCGGTAGCCGAAGGCGGCAAGGCTTCGCTGTTTGGGGGCGTCAGTCATGGCACGATCTCTTTTCTTCGCGCCCGCATCTACGCCAGTCGTAATGTCATGTGCGCTTCGAGGGTCTTATATCACGCGGCGGGCGCCGGTTGCGCGCCGCGTACCAGCTTGCCCGGCAGCTCGCCCGTCGCTTCGCCGTCGCGGTAGACGGTACGGCCCGACACGATGGTGGCGACGTAGCCGTGTGCCTTCTGCAGGAGGCGCTTTCCGCCCTCGGGCAGGTCGTGGACCATGTAGGGGCGTTCGAGCCGCAGGTTGTCGAAGTCGATGACGTTGATATCGGCCTTGTAGCCCGGCGCGATCACGCCGCGGTCATTCAGTCCGACCAGTGCCGCCGTATCGGCGGTTGCGCGCTTGATCAGCCAGCCGAGGTCGAAACGGCGGTTGCCGACATCGCGCCCCCAGTAGGTCAGCAGGAAGGTCGAAAAGCTCGAATCGCAGATGGAGGCGACATGGGCGCCGCCGTCGCTGACGCCGATCACCGACAGCGGGTTCTCCATCAGCTCCCGGCAGCCGTCGAGGCTGAAGTAGCCGTAACCCGAATTAGGCGAGAACAGCATGGCGTGGCCGTCGTCTTCGAGCATCAGGTCGAAGGCGACCTCGAAGGGGCTGCGCCCTTCGGCGCGCGCGCGGTATCCGACGCCGCTCTCGCGCGGCGGCGCGTAGTTGGGCGGGTCGCCCAGCGGGAACATGTAATCGAAGTTCTGCACGCGCTTGACCAGGGCGTCGTCCTTCTCATCCGCCTGCTCGGCGAGCAGGCGCTTGCGGAAGGCCGGATCGCGGAAGGCGGCCACTTTCTTTTCCAGCGGCTGGTCGGCGATGGCGCGGAAGGACGGGTGGTAGCAGAACGGATGGCGCGACATGTCGAGCCCGAACATGGTGCCGAGCGGGCGCGGAATGACCTGGGCGCGCATCGGCAGACCGTCGGCCACGGCTGCTTCCATCATCGCCATGACGTGGCGCCAGCCTTCGGGGTCGCGGATGCGCTGCAGCACGGTCAGGGACATGGGGCGGCCGGAGGCTTCGACCATTCCGCGCACCACGGCAAACTCGCGTTCGCGCTCGGCGGCATCGGGGCTGAGGTTGACGATCATCTGCAGCACGCCGCGCCCGGCATCGGCCAGCCCGCAGCTGATGCCCGCCAGTTCATCGGCGCAGGCGCCGTGGGACGGAATGAATTCGCCCGCGGGCGTGCGGTGGTTGTCCGAAAGCGAGGTCGAAAAACCGAAGGCGCCTGCTTCCATCGCTTCGCGCGCAAGGGCGCGCATCTGCGCGATGTCGTCGGCATTGGCCATCTCGCGGCGCACGGCGCGCTCGCCCATGACATAGACGCGCAGCGCCGAATGGGGCAGCTGGGCGCAGACGTCCATGTCGTGGCGGCGGCGCTCCAGCGCGTCGAGGTAGTCGGGAAAGCTCGACCAGTCCCAGGTGAGGCCTGCGCGCAGCACGGGGCCGGGAATGTCCTCGACCCCTTCCATCAGTTCGATCAGGGTTTCGCGGTCGCCGTCGCGCACCGGCGCGAAGCCGACGCCGCAATTGCCCATCACCGTCGTCGTCACCCCCTGCCAGCCCGACGGCAGCAGGCGTTCGTCCCAGATCACCTGCGCGTCGTAGTGGGAATGGACATCGACGAAGCCGGGCGTGACGAGAAGGCCGCGGGCATCGATTTCCTCGCGCCCCGATCCCGTCACCTTGCCGACGGCGGCGATGCGCCCGTCCTTGACGGCGATGTCGGCCTCGAACGGCGCGCCGCCCTTGCCGTCGGCGACGGTTCCCTTGCGGATGACCAGATCGTATGTAGCCGTCATGGCGGCGTTTCCCTGTCCCGTGTTTCTTGATTGCCGTACAGTTCAAACCCGCCGCCCACTTCTGTCAATTAGGGACTGGCAGGGCCGAAAGGGGCCCATATCAAGGGGATAGGGCGCGGGGGCAACATTATCCTTGGCAAAATCCCCGTCACCTGCCATCTACGTCGCGCATCCATATCTGCCGCCAGTCCGAAGGGTTGATCCGAGCCATGAGCGAATCCACGTTTGACGTCCTGATCCTCTCAGCCAGGAGCGAGGCCAAGGGCATCCTGTCCTTCGAACTGCGCGCGCCGGGTGGCGGCGATCTGCCCGCCTTCACCGCCGGATCCCATATCGACGTTCATCTGCCCAACGGTATTACCCGCTGCTATTCGCTGGTCAATTCCCAGGCCGAGCGCGATCGCTACGTCATCGCCGTGTCGCTCGATGCCAACAGCAAGGGCGGCTCGCGCTACATGTTCGAAAGCCAGCTCGTCGGCCAGACCATCAAGGCGGGCAGTCCGCGCAACAATTTCCGCCTGGTCGAGGATGCGCCGCACACGGTGCTGATCGCGGGTGGCATCGGCATCACGCCGATGCATGCGATGATCATGCGGCTTGAAGAGCTCGGCAAAAGCTGGGAACTGCATTACGGCGTGCGCGAGCGCGCGGCGGCGGCCTTCCGCGCGGAGCTTGAGGCGCTGGAAGCGGCCCGCCCCGGCCGCGTGCATTTCAATTTCGATGTCGAGGACGGCCACATGCTGGACGTCGCGGGCGTGGTCGCCGCGGCGCGTCCCGACGCGCATCTTTACTGCTGCGGCCCCGCGCCGATGCTCGAGATCTATAAGACCGCCGCCGCGGGCCGCAACCCGGACACGGTGCATCTCGAATATTTCGCGGCCCCCGTGGTCGAGGCGGGCGAAAACACCGGCTTCACGGTGGTTCTGCAGGACAGCGGCCAGAGTTTCGAAGTCGGCCCCGACCAGTCGATCCTCGACGTCCTGCTCGATGCCGGGATCGCGGCGCCCTTTTCCTGTGGCGCGGGCGAATGCGGCTCCTGCGTCGTCGAGGTGCTGGAGGGCGAGCCCGAGCACCGTGACTGCGTGCTCAGCGACAACGAACGCGCGGGCAACAAGCTGATGATGATCTGCGTTTCGCGGGCCAAGTCGAAGAAGCTGGTGATCAACCTCTAGCTTTTTCGGCGTCCGGCGCCGCGTCATCGGAAGGGGGACCGATATGACGATGCGCGTGGGACTGATCGGTGTCGGGCTGATGGGCGCGGCGCTGATGTCGCGCCTCTTCGCTGCCGGGCGCGAGGTGCAGGCTTTCGATGTTTCCGAAGAGCGCATGGCGCTCGCCCGGGCCGAGGGCGCGGCGACGGTGGCGAGCGCCGCCGATGCGGCGCGCGGCGTCGATTTCGTCCATGTCTTCGTGCGCACCGACGACGAGCTTTACGACGTCACCGCGGGTTCGGGCGGTGTGCTCGCCGCGGCGAAGCCGGGCGCGATCATTTTCCTGCATTCTACCGTCATGCCCAATACCAGCCGCCGGATCGCCAGGGAATCGGGCCGCGCCCGCGTCATGGACGCCCCGGTGACGGCGGTGCCGCGGGTGGTGGCGGCGGGCAATGCCGTGTTCCTGATGGGTGGCGCGGACGAAGATGCCGCCGTTGCCACGCCTTACCTTCAGCCGCTCGGCCGCGCGGTTCATCACTTCGGTCCCGTCGGCAGCGGCAATGTCGCCAAGATCGCCAAGAACCTGATCAACGCCAACGAACGGGTGGCGCTGGCCGAGGTTGCGTCGATCGTCGAAGCGGGCGGACTAGACGTGCAGCAATTTCTCGACATGGCGGCGGCCATCGACCAGGGCTCGACGGTGTCGCGCTGGCAGGGCGCCTTTACGATGCAGGGCAACCACGCGGCCCCCCGCCCGGCGAGCAACCTTCTCAACAAGGATGTCGGGCTGGCGGCGGAACTTGCCCGCGGTCTTGGCCTCGATGCGCCGATGACCCGGGCGGCGGCGGCTACCGCCAAGGTCTGGGTTGCCGGTTGGGAAAAGCCGAAAAACTGAGTGCCGCTGGCACCTTTTCCGGGTGGACGAGGTTTTCCGGCCCCCGTATCCTCCCTCATCACGGTGGCCTGACGGCCACGCAAGAAACAAAGCGAAACAGGGAATTCCGCCATGCTGAAACTCTCCGCGCCTGCCATTTTCATGATCGCCGCCGCCACGGCGCTGTCCGTTTCCGCGCCTGCCGCGGCCCAGCAGGACAGCGGCAAGCGGCAGGTCTCGATTACCGTCGGTTTCCCCGCGGGCGGCACCTATCATGCGATCACCATGCTGATCAGCCGCCACATGGGCCGGCACCTCGCGGGTAACCCGAATATCATCGTGCAGCCGAAGCCCGGCGCGGGCAGCCTCGTTGCCGCCAATTACATCGCCAACGTCGCGCCCAAGGACGGCACCGCGCTCGGCGTCGTCGGCGGCGGCGTCATTCTCGAACCGCTGTTCGGCAACAAGAAAGCGCAGTTCGATCCACGCAAGCTCAACTGGCTCGGCAGCATTTCGACGGAAACCAGCATCTGTGCCGTCTGGCATGCGTCCAAGGCCAAGACCCTGGCCGACGCCCAGGCGCATCAGGTCGTAGCGGGATCGTCGGGCCGTGGCTCGCGGACCTGGACCTATCCGACCGCGATGAACAACACGCTCGGCACCAAGTTCAAGGTCATTGCCGGCTTCAAGGGCGCGTCGGGCATCGAGCAGGCCTGGCAGAACGGCGAAGTGGACAGCTTCTGCGGCTATGGCTGGGGCGGCATCGTCGCGCGTCATCCCGACTGGATCCGGGACAAGAAGTTCAACGCCATCGCCCAGTTCGGCTACACGAAGAACAAGGACCTGCCGGACGTTCCGCTCATCCTCGATTTGATGAAGACCGATAAGGATCGCGCGGCGATGAAACTGCTGGTGGTCGATACCTACGTTGCCTGGCCGATGATCGCGCCGCCGGGCGTGCCCGCGGCGACACTGGCCTCGCTGCGCAAGGCCTATCTCGACACGCTCGCCGACAAGGCGCTGCTGGCGGAAGCGGCAAAGCTCCGCTTCGAAGTCGATCCCGTAAAGGGCGTCGACATCCAGTCCCGCGTTTCGGAAGTTTACGCGAGCCCCAAGGACGTGATCGCGCACGCCAAGAAGATTTCCGGCCTCTAGCGGCAGGAAAGTCACGGCGATGGGGTCTTCAGACGCGTCCGGCCCGGCAAGGAAGTGGGTCGATTACAACAGCCTGCACAACGATCTGCGCGAATTTCTCGAGCGCGCGGATCGCCTGGGCGAGGTGCGCCACATCAAGGGCGCAAGCTGGGACCGCGAAATGGCGGGCATCTCGGAAATGTTCGGCAAGGAACAGCCGGACAACCCGCCGGCGCTGCTGTTCGACGAAATCCCCGGTTTCGACAAGGGCTACCGCGTCGTCTGGGGCGCGGGCAACAGCCGCAACCGCGTCGCGCTGACCTACGGTTTCCCGGAGCCTTCGAACGCCACCGATCTGGTGCGCGCCTACCGTGATCGCATGCGCGGGGGGTTCAAGCAGATCCCGCCCAAGACCGTGAAAACCGGCGCGGTGCTGGAAAACATCGACCGCGACGATGCGGTCAATCTCGACAAGTTCCCGACGCCGCGCGTGCATGAAGTGGACGGCGGGCGCTATCTCGGCACCCACGATCTCGTCATCATGCGCGACCCCGATACCGGCTGGATCAATGTCGGCACCTACCGGGTGCAGGTTTATGACAAGAACACCGTCGGGCTGTGGATATCACCGGGCAAGCATGGCCGCCTGATCC
Source organism: Alphaproteobacteria bacterium (assembly GCA_030831315.1). GTDB lineage: Bacteria > Pseudomonadota > Alphaproteobacteria > SMXQ01 > SMXQ01 > WHSO01. The sequence continues at coordinate 3,294 of JAURLI010000022.1, read as the reverse complement.
GCGAAAAATATTTTGCCAAGGGCAAGTCCTGTCCCGTGGCCATCAGCGTCGGCACGGACCCGCTGCTGTTCATCACGGCAGGCAACGAGATCGATTTCGGTGTCGACGAATTCGCTTATGCGGGCGGCCATCGCGGGCGGCCTTTCGAAGTGGTCGAAAGCGAGCTGCACGGCCTGCCCATTCCGGCCCATGACGAGATCGTGCTGGAAGGCGAGATCATGCCCGACGACGTGCGCACCGAAGGGCCGTTCGGCGAGTTCACCGGCTATTACGCCTCGGGCGAACAGTTGCAGCCCGCCGTGCGCATCCGGCGCGTCTATCACCGCAACGATCCGATCATCACTACGGCCCGGCCCGGCCGCCCGCCGCACGACTTCATTTATGCCAAGAGCGTGTCCAAGGCGGCGACCATCTGGGACGAAATGGAAAAGGCGGGCCTGCACGGCATCACTGGCGTGTGGTCGCACGAAGCGGGCGGGGCGCGCATGTTCAACGTCGTCGCTATCAAGCAGATGTATCCGGGCCATGCGCGCCAGGCGGGGCACCTCGCCTTCGCGTGCCATGCCGGCAATTATCTCGGCCGCTGGGTGATCGTGGTCGATGACGACATCGATCCGACCAATACCTTCGAGGTCATCTGGGCGCTGTCGACGCGCTGCGATCCGGCAACCTCGATCGATGTCATCGGCAAGGCTTGGTCGGGGCCGCTCGACCCGATGCTGCCCAAGGGCACGGTGGAGAACAGCCGCGCCGTGATCGACGCCTGCCGGCCGTGGTCGCGGCGTGACAGCTTCCCGCCGGTGGCCGAGGCCAGCCGCGAAGTAATGGCGGAAACCTACGCCAAGTGGCGTTTCCTGCTCGACGAGTGATTCCTGACGCGAGGCATCTGACATGACCAAGGTAGCCATCATCGGCGGCGGCATCGCGGGCCTTGCGCTTGCCATGAACCTGCACGAACGCGGCATAGATTGTGTCGCTTTCGAACGCGCGCCGGAGGTCAAGGAGCTGGGCGTCGGCATCACCCTGCTGCCCCATTGCGTGCGCGAGTTCGACCGGCTCGGATTGCTGGAGGCGCTGTCGGCGGTTGCCATCGTCAACCGCGAAAGCCGCTTCTTCAACCGCTTCGGCCAGATGATCTATGCCGAGCCGCGCGGGCGCTATGCCGGTTACGACTATCCCGAGCTCGGCATTCACCGCGGCAAGCTGCATATGGTTCTCTACCAGGCGGCGCTCAAGCGGCTCGGCGTCGAACGGGTCCGTACCGGGGCCACCTGCATGGGTGTCGATCAGGACGACGCGGGCGTGACCGTGCGTTTCACCGATACCGTCAGCGGCAAGGCCATCGAGCCGTTCCGCGCCGATATCGCGGTCGCCTGCGACGGCGTCAATTCCACGATCCGCCGCCAGTTCTATCCCGACGACAAGGTGGCCTTCGGCGGCATCAACACCTGGCGCGGCGTCACGCGCATGCCGCCGATCCTCAGCGGCGATGTCTACATGCGCGTCGGCTCGATCAAGACCGGCAAGATCGTCATTTACCCGATCGTCGACAATGTCGATGGTCAGGGTAACCAGCTCATCAACTGGATGGCGGAAATCGAGGGCGACCGCCCCACCCGGAACGACTGGAACCAGCCAGGCAGCCTCGAGGACTTCTTCCATATCTACAAGGACTGGAGCTTCGACTGGCTGGATGTCGCCGGCATGATCCGCCGCGCCGAAACCATTCTCGAATACCCGATGGTGGACAAGGACCCGGTCGATCGCTGGACTTTCGGGCGGGTGACGCTGGCGGGCGACGCGGCGCATCCGATGTACCCGCGCGGTTCCAACGGTGCCGCCCAGGGGTCCATCGACGCGCGCGTGCTGGCCGACTGCCTTGCCGCCGATGCCGATCCGGTCAGGGCGTTGAAGGCCTACGAGGCCGAACGCCTGCCGCGCGCGAACAAGGTGGTGCTGACCAACCGCTCCAATCCGCCCGACTTCATCAATATCCGCGTCGAGGAACTGGTCGGCGACCGTCCTTTCGAAAACCTCGACGACTACATTACCCAGGCCGAACTTCGGGCCCTGTCCGACAACTACAAGAAGGTCGCCGGCTTCGCGCTCGACGATCTCAAGACGCGCTGAACCCCGCGCAACCGGCCAATGTGCCGTCGCGGAAAAGGACTGTTTCCGCAATTGCGCCATGGTCTAAAGCCCCTTACGGCGCTGTCGGAAAAGGAATAGCATTCCTCCAAAGAAAAAAGGGAGTAGAGCCACAAAGGCTCGTGCCGCACCGAGGTCGCGGTCCTGGTATCGCGAAGGGTGCGCCTTCCCGAAGGGAGGCATGAAGCATGCTGTCGCGCGAAGACAATGAATTGATCACCCGTGTCGGTGCCGGAACGCCCGGCGGCGAGATGCTGCGCCGCTACTGGCAGCCCGTCGCGCCGTCGGCGGAACTGACGCCGGAAAAGCCCATCCTCAAGGTTCGCATTCTCGGCGAAGACCTCGTCGCCTATCGCACCAATGAAGGCGCCTACGGCCTGGTCGCGGAATTGTGCCCCCATCGCTTTGCCTCGCTCGCCTACGGCAGGGTCGAAGGCGAATGCATTCGCTGCCCCTATCACGGCTGGAAATACGACAGGACCGGCGCCTGCGTCGAGATGCCGGCGGAACCCAAGGGTTCCAACCTGCGCGATGCGGTGCATCAGCCGGCCTATCCGGTGCGCAAGTTCGGCGGCATGCTGTTTACCTACATGGGCAAGGGCGAGGCCCCGGCGCTGCCGAAATGGGACGTTCTCGCCTGGGAGCAGGGCCGGCGCTGGATCCGCAAGTTCGCGGTTCTCAACTGCAACTGGGTGCAGGCGATGGAGAACTCCGTCGATCCCTCGCACCTTTACTGGCTGCACGGCTCGTCGGCGCATCTTGCCGATGTCGTCGATCACTATTCGGAAGAGCACGACTTCATCCCCTTCGAATACGGGATCATGAAGAAGCGCACCACGACGACCAGCAAGACCGGTACGGCCGGGCAGGTGGACCAGCATCCGCTGCTGTTCCCCAATACCCTGCGTCATGTCGCCCATGTGCGCGGCACCAAGCGCATGCGCCACAACCTTCAGTTCCGCGTGCCGATGGACGACACCCACACCCAGATCTTCATCGCCAATTTCGAGCCGCGGCCGGATTTCCGCACGCCCAACGACGCCGATGCGCCGATGGAGTACTACGATTTCCGCGACGGCGAAGGCGGCTACAGGATGACCGACGTGCCCGCCCAGGACGTCATGGCGTGGGAAACCCAGGGCGCCG
>JAURLI010000021.1 GCA_030831315.1 Alphaproteobacteria bacterium | reverse complement strand
CTTTGTCGCCCGACTTTTTGGTAACGGATACGACGCTTAAATACCGCTCTATGAGTTGACCGAGGGTTGGATCGTTGAACCCGACAAAGCCACGTTCCAGCTCTATCTCTGTCTGTCTTACCCACTTCAGGGCGTCTGCCTTGTGGGTAAAGTTTCTACACTGAGCTTTGAAGCCTTTACGTCTGACCCTGACGTGGTATCGCCCGTTGATCTTCGTGAGACTCGCCATAGCAAATTCACTCCTCGTGGAGCAGGAGTGGAGTAAAGGCGGAGTATTCGGTAGCGGCTTTTGGGGGGCTATCTCCTAAGTCTTTAAAATTCTTAGGAGAAATGGTGCCGCACGTTGGAATCGAACCAACGGCCTCTCCCTTACCAAGGGAGTGCTCTACCCCTGAGCTAGTGCGGCCCGGAAAGCGGGCGGAACATGCCACATGGCACCGGTCCATGCAACACGGTTAACCGGCCGTGAAATGTGCTTGTAGGGGGTCATGGTAAAGGTTTCCTAAAATTCGCGGGGCGCTCCGCCGCGCTTGCCCGGCCGCGGCCGAAGGGCTAGGTTCCCCGCCCATGAGCAAGTCCCGCACCCCGAAGCCGCCCCGCGATCGCAACGCGCCCCAGCGCGGCAGCCCGCTTGATGCCCGCAAGACCCGCCAGGCCGAAGCCCTGCGCGCCAACCTGCGCCGCCGCAAGGAAGCCGAGCGCCTTGCTGCCGCCCTCGAGGCCCGCCGCGAGCCCGAACCCAAGGGCTGAGCGTTCTCACCGATATTGTAGGGCCGCCCCGGTTTTCCCCCACATCTTGAGCCGACCCTCCGCATGGAGTAACAAGAGGGGTCGCCCGGCCCCAGGCATGGGGCGGGCGCAGTCGTTTTTTCCAAGGCAGGCAGTTTCATGGACAAGATCAGAATTCGCGGCGGCAAGCGTCTCAAGGGCGTGATCCCCATTTCCGGCGCGAAGAACGCCGCCTTGCCATTGATGGCGGCGAGCCTGCTGAGCGCCCAAACCCTCCGCCTCGGCAACCTGCCGCACCTCGCCGACATCTCGACGCTGGCGCGCCTGCTCGCCGAGCATGGGGTGGAAATCTTTATGGACGGCGACGCGCCGGGCGGTGGCCATTTCGGCCGCGTGCTGGCGCTGACGGCGCGCAAGATCACCTCGACCACCGCGCCCTACGACCTGGTGCGGCGCATGCGGGCTTCGGTCCTCGTGCTCGGGCCGCTGGTGGCGCGCGAGGGTATCGCGCGCGTCTCGCTGCCCGGCGGCTGCGCCATCGGCAACCGACCGGTCGATCTGCACCTCAAGGGCCTCCAGCAGCTCGGCGCCGTCGTCGATGTGCAGTCTGGCTATATCGAGGCGAAGGCGCCCAAGGGCGGATTGCGCGGCGCCCATATCGTGTTTCCCTTCGTCTCCGTCGGCGCCACCGAAAACCTGATGATGGCGGCGGCGCTTGCCAAGGGCGAGACGGTGCTGTCGAACGCCGCGCGCGAGCCCGAGGTCACCGACCTTGCCCGCTGCCTGATCGCCATGGGTGCGCGCATCGATGGACTCGGCACCGACACGCTGACTATCCAGGGCTCCGATACCCTTGGCGCCGCAATCCATAACGTCATTCCCGACCGCATCGAAACCGGCACCTATGCCATGGCCGCCGCGATCACCGGTGGCGACGTCGAGCTGACCGGCGTCGATCTCTCCAATATCGAGGCGATGGTCGAAAAGATGCGCGAGGCGGGGATCAAGATCACGCCGACCGAACGCGGGCTGCGCGTTGCCCGCGGGCGGGCGCGCATCAAGGGTGTCGACATGATGACCGAACCCTATCCCGGTTTCCCGACCGACCTGCAGGCGCAGATGATGGTTCTGATGTCGGTGGCGGGCGGTGCCTCGATGATCACCGAGACGATTTTCGAAAACCGCTTCATGCACGTTCCCGAACTCGGCCGCATGGGCGCCAATATCAATGTCCACGGGGCATCCGCCATGGTGCGCGGTGTTCCCGCGCTGACCGGCGCCGAAGTCATGGCGACGGATCTGCGCGCCTCCGTCAGCCTCGTGCTGGCTGGGCTGGTGGCCAAGGGTGAAACGGTCATCAACCGCGTTTATCACCTTGATCGGGGTTACGAGCGGCTCGAGGAAAAGCTTGCCGCCTGCGGCGCCGATATCGAACGCATCAAGGACTGAGGGAAGGGCCGCCGTGTCGTCACCGCTCAAGCTGCGCGCGATTGATGCCGACGACGTGGAGGTGCTGGCCGCCTGCCTGCAGGATGCGCTGGTGCTCGCCACGGACATGAGCTACCTGCCCGGCGAAAAGCGTTTCGTCTTGGTGGCCAACCGCTTCTGCTGGGAAAAACTGCCGGCGACCAGCCTCGACCCGCAGGCGGGCACGGATGAAAAGGGCCCCTTCGAGCGGGTCCATTGCGGCCTCGCCATCGAGCACGTGAAGAAGGTTCAGGCGCGCGGCTTTACCCCGGGGGCCGAGGACGACGCCGAACGCCTGTTCGAGGTCCTGACCATCCAGACGGAGACGGCTGCCGACGGCTCAGGCGCCCTGACCGTGCTGTTTTCCGGGCATGCCGCCGTGCGGATCGAGGTCGAACGCTTAGAGATCCTTGCCCAGGACGTGGGCGAGCCGTGGCCCACCCAGTGGCGCCCGCACCACCCGTTTGAGGGCGAAAACGTCTAGATTCGGCCATTTTCCGTTATTTCCGGCTGGAACCGGCCGCCTGCCCGCCGGGCTGGCATCGCCCGGCGGAACGCGCTAAAACAGCCCACTTTCAGCCCTGCGGGGCCGTAACCCAGTAAACCAAGAAAACTAGGATACTACCCGTGCGCGATAACCAGCCGCTGGTCATGGCATTGCCGAAAGGCCGCATCCTCGATGAGGCGCGGCCCCTGCTGGCGCGCGCGGGCGTCGAGCCGGAAGCCGCCTTCGACGACCCCAAGACGCGCCTCCTGAAGTTCAAGACGGCGGATGCGGGGCTTGACGTCATTTTGGTGCGCTCCTTCGATGTTGCCACCATCGTTGCCTTCGGCTGCGCGCATCTCGGCATTACCGGGTCCGACGTCTTGATGGAATTCGGCTATTCGGAAATCTATGCGCCGCTCGATCTCGGCATCGGCAAATGCCGCCTCGCGGTGGCCGAGCCGAAGGAGATGGCGCCCGGTGACGATCCCCGGCGCTGGTCGCACGTGCGCGTTGCCACCAAGTATCCCGAGATCACCCGCCGTCACTTCGCCGAGCGCGGCGTTCAGGCCGAGTGCATTAAGCTCAACGGCTCGATGGAGCTCGCGCCGTCGCTGGGGCTTTGCCAGCGCATCGTCGACCTGGTTTCGACGGGCGCGACCCTGCGCGCCAACGGCCTGGTCGAGGTCGAGCACATTGCCGATATTTCCTCGCGCCTCGTCGTCAACAGGGCGGCGCTGAAGACCCGGCCCGAGGAAGTCGGCATCTGGATCGAACGCTTCGCCAGCGCGCTCAACGGAAAGGGTGCGGGCGAGGACGGGATGGCGGCCGATGGCGGCTAGGCTTTCCTCGCGCGATGCCGGGTTCCGCGTCGCCTTCGATGCCCTCGTCAATGCGCGCCGTGAACAGTCGAGCGATGTCGAGGCCGACGTCGTGCGCATCATCGCCGAAGTGCGGGCGAAGGGCGACGACGCGCTGCTGGCCTTCACGGCAAAATTCGACCGTCTGCAGCTGACGGCCGACAGGCTCGCCATTAGCGCCGATGAAATGGCGGCAGCGGAAAAGGCCTGTCCAGCCGATGCCCTTGCCGCGCTTGACCGCGCGGCTGCGCGCATCGAGGACTATCACCGGCGCCAGCTGCCCGAAGACGTCGAATACCGCGACGGCGACGGCATCACCCTCGGCTGGCGCTGGCGGCCGATTGCCGCCGCCGGTGTCTATGTTCCGGGCGGACGAGCGGCCTATCCGTCCTCGGTGCTGATGAACATCATTCCCGCCCGTATCGCGGGCGTGTCACGCATCGTCATGACGGTGCCGACGCCGGGCGGCGAGGTCAATCCGCTGGTGCTGGCCGCGGCCAAGCGCGCGGGCGTGACCGAGGCCTATCGCGTCGGCGGCGCCCAGGCTGTCGCGGCACTTGCCTTCGGCACCGAAAGCATCCGCGCTGTCGACAAGATCACCGGACCTGGCAATGCCTGGGTGGCCGCCGCCAAGCGGCAGGTCTTCGGCGTCGTCGGCATCGACATGGTGGCGGGGCCGTCTGAAATTCTCGTCGTCGCCGATGCGGGCAACGATCCCGACTGGATCGCCATCGATCTCCTGTCTCAGGCCGAACATGACGCCAGCGCCCAGTCCATCCTGATTACCGACGACGGGGCTTTTGCCGACGCGGTGGAAGAGGCCGTGGCCTCTCGCCTCAAGACCCTGCCGCGCGCCGCCATCGCGGGCGAAAGCTGGAAGGTCTTCGGGGCCATCATTGTGGTCGATGACCTCTTGCGCGAGGCGCCGGAATTGATCGACGCCATTGCACCCGAACACCTCGAACTGGCAGTCGAGGATCCGCGCCCGCTTGCCGACGCGGTACGCAACGCGGGCGCCATCTTCATGGGCCGCTTTACGCCCGAAGCCGTCGGCGATTACGTTGCCGGGCCCAATCACGTGCTGCCGACCAACCGTTCGGCCCGGTTTTCGTCAGGCCTCGGCGTCGGCGATTTCCTCAAGCGCACGTCGCTGATCGCCTGTGATGCCGATGGTCTTGCCGCCATTGGACCCGCGGCGGTCACCCTGGCGGATGCCGAAGGGCTGGATGCTCATGCCCTGTCGGTGGCGATACGCCTCAACATGCCGACGGGACGGGGTTCCCGGGGGACTTGACGCGCCGCGCATCGGCGATCATTGTCCCCTGCAAACCAAGTTCTGCCGGTCCAACTTTGGAGTGAGAATGGCCACCAAGGAAGACGCCATCGAATTTGCGGGCGAAGTCACCGAACTTCTGCCCAACGCCATGTTCCGCGTGAAGCTGGAAAATGGCCATGTGGTCCTCGCCTACGCTTCGGGCAAGATGCGCAAGCATCGCATCCGCGTGCTCGTCGGCGACAAGGTCAATGTCGAGATGACCCCCTACGACCTCACCAAGGGTCGCATCACCTTCCGCTTCAAGTAGGCGTTCCCGGCGCATGCCAGGGCAGGCCCGGTTCGTCCTCGCTTCGGCCTCGCCGCGCCGCAGGGACCTGCTTGCCCAGATCCGGCGCGTGCCCGATGCGGTCATCGAACCCTCCATAGACGAATCCGTGCCGCCGCGAGAACTGCCGCGCGATCACGCGGCGCGTCTTGCGCGCGAGAAATGCCTAGCCGTCGCCACCCGCCCGGAGGCGGCGGGCGCGGTGGTGCTGGCGGCCGATACGGTCGTCGCCTGCGGTCGGCGCATCCTGCCCAAGGCCGAAGACGCAGCGACGACGCGCAAGTGCCTGGCGCTTCTGTCGGGCCGGCGCCATCGCGTGATCGGCGGCATCTGCGTGCGGGCGGCCTCCGGCCGCCTGCTTGAGCGCATCGTCACCACGTCGGTTGCCTTCGCCCGCCTGACCGATGCCGACATCGATGCTTATGTCGCGTCGGGCGAATGGCAGGGCAAGGCGGGGGGGTACGCCATCCAGGGACGCGCGGCGGTTTTCGTGCGTGCGATCAACGGCTCCTATTCCAATGTCGTCGGCCTGTCCCTGTTCGAGGCGGAACGCCTACTGGCCTTGGCCGGACTTGGCGCGCCGGGAGATGCCCTGTGATTGACGAAATCATCGCAAGTTCGGCCGATGGCACCATGCGCATTGCGCTGCGCGAGGCGGGGCGCCTGATGGAACTTATGGTCGAAGACGGCGATGAGCCGGGTGCCGTCGGCGATATCATCTGCGGCCGGGTCACCGCCGTGATGAAGGGCATGGAGGCGTGTTTCGTCGACATCGGCGCCGAACGCGCAGGGTTCCTGTCGCTAGCGCCGCGCGGCGATGATGACGACGTCTCCCGCGACATGCCCCATGAAGGGGCCGCGGTTCTTGTGCAGGTGACCAAGGCCGCGCAGATGGGCAAGGGCGCCGGGCTGACGCGCAACCTGTCGATTGCCGGGCGGTTTCTGGTGTTAACGCCCTTTCAGAACCGCATCGCCATTTCCAAGCGCATCACCGACGAAGCCGCCCGCGCCCGTCTCGAATCGGCGTTGGCCGATGTCATGGGGGACGAAGGCGGCTTCATCCTGCGCACCGCCGCGGCGGAAGCGCCGAGCGAGGCGTTGATCGAAGATGCGCGGCAGTTGCGCGCGCGCTGGGCGGAAATCGATGATCGCGCGGGTAATTGCGGCATCCCCAGCCGCCTGCATGCGGAAGGTTCAGGCCTTTTCCGGGTGCTGCGCGATCGCGCACACCCAGATCTGCGCCGGGTCATGGTGGATGATGCCCGCGCGGCTGCCGAGGCCCGGGCCTTCTTCGCCGAATACCTGCCCGGACTTGAGCGGCGGGTGGAAGTGTGGGACGGCATCGATCCGCTGTTCGGGGCGTTCGGTATCGAGGATGACATCGCCGATGCGCTGGAGCCTGTCGTCAGCCTTCCCTGCGGCGGCTCCATCGTCATCGAACAGACCCATGCCCTGACGGCCATCGACGTCAATACCGGACGCAATACGGGGCGCTCCAACCATGCCGATACGGTGTTCGACACCAACATGGAGGCGGCCGAAGAGATCGCGCGGCAATTGCGCCTGAGGGGATTGGGCGGGTTGACGGTGATCGACTTCGTACACATGGACGATGCCGAAGACGAGGCCGAGGTTCTGGAAGCGCTGCTCGCGGCGCTTGCCGACGACCCATCCTTCATTCGGGCAACAGGGTTTTCCGAGCTCGGTTTGGTCGAACTGGCGCGCCGGCGCGGCCAGGGCCCGCTTGCGGCGCGCATCATTGCCGCAGACCAGGTCCGCGACGGGGACGTCTAGATTTTCAGTTCTTGCGGGCGCAGTCGCCGACGGCCTTTTCGACCGTGGCGAGGGGATTCACCATCGGAATGGTGGTCGGCCGAGCCGCGGATTCGCCGTCACCGCGGGCGGTGATGGTGACGATGAAGGACAGGCGGGTCTTGCCCTCGTAGATCACGCGCGTGGCATTGGCGGGTTCGTCATCTGCGCCAGGCATTCGGCGAGGTCCTTGTGGGCGAGTGCGACCGGCATCACCGGGCTTTCGTTGGACCGCGGAACGAAGGCAATCCACGTTACGGCGGCGGTAATCGCCGCCGTCGTGAGAACGACCGCGATACAAGCCGGGGTAAGCCGCCGCGCTGAGGTATTTGCAGATTCCATAAAACCGGAAACTAATTGAAGGCATAATTTGGTCAAATCCTATCACTTTGATTTTCCAGCAAAATTTTTATCAATTTGCATAAAATGTTAGGCATGTCGGAAATCCGAGCTTATGGCGGGGGGCTTGGAGCGGGCTCCTGTGCGGGCTACTCTCCGGCCATGAAGAAAGCTTCCGCAGCGGCGCCATCGAAGCGCCGGCGTTCCTGCCCCATCTGCTCCAAGCCGGCAGCAACGGAGTTCCTGCCTTTCTGTTCGCGCCGCTGTGCCGATCTTGACCTTGGCCGGTGGCTGGAGGGCAGCTATCGCATTCCCGCCGTGGAGCCACCCGACGGCTTCGAGGAAGACGGCCCCCGGGGGACCGAGGCGCCCGACACCGAGCGGGACTGAAGCCCGGGTTTCCGGGATTTTCGGGGGTCTGGGCTGGCTCACCCTGCGTCTTTACAGGGGCTGCGAATGCCCCTATAACCGCCCGGCACGCCCAATCGGCGTGTTCTCTCTTGCACGGCGCCCAGGTAGCTCAGTTGGTAGAGCAGGGGACTGAAAATCCCCGTGTCGGCGGTTCAATTCCGTCCCTGGGCACCACTCCCACCCGCTTCAAATTTTTTGATTTAGCATTGTTTCCTTGGGTTTAAGCGCCATTCCTGAACACCGTAAACTCCTGCGAATTTTTATGGGTTTCCGCCGGAGCCGAGGATTTACGTTGGCTTTTAAGTCTCTTAGGAAAAAATTCTGAGGCATAAGCAGATTACGCAGGTTTGTTTTTGGCGTTTAAACAGCTGCCTGTCTTCCAGTCTCCCAACTTTAGATCGTTGTGTGCTGATGTTCGGTGGTACCGCTTTTTAGTTTGCCGCGCAGATCAGATCGCTATGACCTTACTTTGCAAAAGCCAGAGAGAAAGGCTAAAGCGCTGAGGTAAATACTTTGAATAGCGCAAATCTTCTGATTTACATTATTTTTTTAATTAACTTTCATTTTCTTTTAAAAATTTGATTTGCATGAATTTTTATAAAATTAAAAAAAATTATAAAAAACAGTAAAAATTATTGCCTCGCCGAGGCTTTATCTCGACGAGGCAATAAAATGATCAGAAATCTATTTGGACTGAATACCTGTGGCGAATTGAAAACCGACATATTCTGTCCAAACAAACAATCTGGCGTTACATCAATTTCATGAGCTTTTTACCCCTAATTTCTTGACGTTGAGCCAGACCTACTTTTTAAAATACTTACTGCACTTCGGATAGGTATATGCGCCCACCGTCGCTGCCACTCCGCTTGTATCGACAATGGCCAGAATCTGAGCTGACAAGCGGATTATGTCTTCTTCTGTCACGACGTTTTGTGCGGTGTTAGCAGCCTTATAAGTCTTTGAGGCCCTATCGGCGGCGTTATAAGCTTTCTCAGCGTCCTGCAAAGCCTTACTAGACTTTTTGGCTGCATCATAGGCAGCCTTCATATCGGCATATTGTTTCTTCAGCTTTGCTAGCCTACTGGCCTTCTCCTCCGACGACGCCGCTGCAGTTGCAGCCCCTGACCCGCCCATGGTCGCGATGTTCATTGCCATCGTACCGACCGATGATACCTGGCCGAAGACGATGGACGCACAGGTCTTGCGGTCCTTAGCTGCACCCATGCCGCAAGCAACCCAGCCCTTGGGCTTTTTGCCCCAACATACCGGGCCGATACTTCCATAGCCGGCTCTGCAGTTTTTATAGCAAAGTCCCGCATCTTTTTGCTCACCTTTACCGCAGGTTCCTGTTTCAGGCTTGCCTATATTTACCCTCTTTGCACAAGACAAATCGATCCCCGCCTTAAGCCCCAGCGCAGAGCAGTCGGGTTTCTTGGGACGGCAGATGCAGCAGCCGACTTTTTGATAGCCAGTTCTGCATTTGGGATAAAAGATGGCGCCATCTTTTTCGCAGTTTCCTTTGCCATGTTTGCGCTCACAACGTTTTCTCATTCCGCGATCGCTGAAACCGTCTCCACCCCTCCAAGCATAACCGGCGCCACGTCCATATTCGGCCGCACGGCAAAACAAACCATCATCGCGCGTGCCCTTAGGACAGACTGAATGACAGTCAAAACCCTTTCGCTTCATCCCATCTGGACAATTTTTGTAGCAAAGAGCTCCAATTTTCTGTTGGCCCTCTGCGCAGGAGGACGGAATTGTGCCGACCCCGCGACCATAGGAATCAAGCCAGCAGAACTCTGGCCCCGAAGCCTGAGCACCGGAAGTGATGGAAATGGCGAATATCGCGATTAGAAATGCAGACAACAAAATAGCGAATTTTTTCTTCATGAATTTTCCCCCTTTTTATTTTCACTTTATTTGGTTTTGATTGAACAGTAAGCGCGTATTTCTAAGAGGTTTTTTTGATTATATTGCGAATAAAAACCAATACATGTCGCAGTCAACATGTCGGCGGATCACACCACTGTTTTCAGCTTCACTCTCCCCATGCGATGCCCGAACCTTCTCTGACGAGTGCATTGCTCCTTATCTTTGGTTATTTCCGCGCCTTCGCCGCGGCGCGCTCCTCGTTGACGATCTGCTGCAGGACCGCGGTCTCAACCGCTCCCGGTATCAGGCGGTTACCGATCACGAAGCCCGGCGTGCCGTTGATGTCGAGTGAGCGCGCAAGCTCGTGATCGCGTGCGATCTGCGCGGCAATCGCAGGATCCTGCATGTCCTTCACGAGGCGGGCATGGTCGAGCCCGAGCCGGCCGCTCAGATCCTTCAGCGTCGCGTCGCTTATTTCGGGCAGTTCGAACAGCGCCTCGTGGAAAGCCACGTACTTGCCCTGCCGCTGCGCCGCCAGCGCAGCCTTGGCGCCCAGAAGCGACGTCGGGCCAAGGATGGGGAACTCTTTGTAGACCAAGCGGACGCCGCGATCGGCCGCGACCAAGGCGGTCACACTCGGCGCAACCCGCTTGCAGTAGCCGCTATTGTAGTCGAAGAACTCGACCACCGTGACGTCGCCCCGGGGATTGCCGCCAACGGGTGAGCCCGGATCGCGCTCCAGCGCCTCCCGGCTCCCGGCGAGTGCCTTCGCTACAGCAGCAGCCTTCTCCGCTTCCTCGCGTGCGGCCAGCACCGCAGAAGCATCACGGATGATCTCAGGGTTCTTCAGCAGGTAGCTCTTGACCACCGCCTCGATCTGGCCCCGCATCTCGGGGCTGAGGTCGGCAGCTTGCACCGGCAGCGTCATCACGGCCAGCCCAAAACAAACAATAAGACTGCGAAGAATTCGGTCCGGTGTCACTTTGTTGGCCCCCTTAAACGAGTAGCCAAGAATTACCGGACTACGACACGGCGTCGACGTGATTTTCACATAACTTAGGTTAATTACAAGGTTCCAATAAGATTATTAAGTCCACTATGGGGGGTAATATTCTACTAATCTAAACCTACAGATCTGCATCAATCCAGAGGCCCGAAGAGTATGGCGCAGTGCCGCGACTGTCATATTGTAGACAAAAAAGAGCCGCCTGGAGGCGGCCCTTTCACGTCGCTGTTGCCAGAAACTACTGTTTCTTTTTCTTCTTCTTGCCGCTGGCAAGCAAGGCGATCACGCGGTTCTTCACGTCTTCCGGCTGGTCGAGCATCGCCTTGATGGCGTCGTTCATTTCGGCACCCGGCACGTAATCGACGTCGATGCTCGCCGCCTTGCGGACTTCGTCCTGGAAGGCCTTGTCCTTGGCGAGATCGCCGAAGGCCTTGCGCAGGATCGCAGTGCGGTCGGCGGGCGTGTTCGGCGCGGCGAAGAACGGCCGGGCCATGTCGATCATCGGGTTGACCATGCTGAACAGGCCCTTGTGGCTGGCCGGTACGACGTCCATGATCCATGTCGTCTTGTAGGGATCAAGCTGCGGCGCCTTCTTGCCCGCGACCTGCACTAGAACCTTGAGCTTGCCCTGATCCAGCATCTGCTTGGGACGGCCGCCGAAGAAGCCGATCAGGTCACCGCCAGAAGCGTGCGCCTCGCCCTGTTCGATGGCGAGCGGGATCGAGCTGCTCTTGTAGCCGTAAATGATGTCCATCTTGAGCCCAAGCGACTCCTTCAGGATTTCCGGCGCGAGTCCGTAGCCGGTGGAACCGCGTGCGGTGGCGGCGAACTTGAGGCGCTGCGGGCATGTCTTGAGCGCCTCGATCGTCTGGCACGGGAAGTCGGAGCGCATCCAGAACAGCACCGTCGCGCCATAGAGGTTGGCGAGCCAGGTCAGCTTGTCGAGGCTGAAGCGGATATTGGGTTGCGAGATGGCACGGCTGAAAAGCCCGGCGGAGCCCGAACCGATGGTCATGCCGTCGGGCTTGGCGACGTTGACGACGTAATTGGCGGCAGCAATGGACTGGGGCTGTGCCATGTTGTTGGCGATGACGGTCGGGTTACCGGGGATGTGCTTGCTGAGGTGGCGCACGACCACGCGGCCCAGAATATCGACGCCGCTGCCTTCGGCGCTACCGACGATGACCTTGACGGTCTTGCCCTTGTAGATGTCCTGGGCAGAGGCCTGCGGTGCGCCCCAGAGCGCCGCGCCCGCGGCGGCAAGGGCCCAGAATGTGCGTGTAGCGGATTGCATCAGATCGTCCTCCCTGTATCGGCTTGTTTATTCATGCCTTTGACGAAAGACTACGCCCGTTGCCGCCAGCGGGGCAAGGGGCGGGGGATTGCCGCAACCGGCGCGCTTGGTTAGGCTAAAAAGGCTCTATTTTCAGGGAGTTGTCGATGTCAACCCAGCCCGTGCCGCGGCCGGCCCCGCCCAAACCCTCGCCCTGGGTGAAGGACATGGTGGCGCGCCTCGACCCGCTCGGCCCCGCCGATCTGCGCGCCCTTGATCTTGCGGCAGGCGGGGGCAGGCATTCGCGCTACCTGCTCGATCTCGAAATTCCGGTGCTGGCGGTGGACCGCGATATTTCCGCCCTTGATTACCTCGACGGCCGTGATGGGTTCGAGGCGCTGCAATGCAATCTCGAGGACGGTTCGCCCTGGCCCTTCGCGCAGGAAAAATTCCGCGCCGTCATCGTCGCCAATTACCTGTGGCGCCCGACCCTGGCGCAGACCCTCGCGCTGATCGCACCGGGCGGCACGCTGATCTACGAGACCTTCGGCACCGGCAACGAAAAGTTCGGCAAGCCGTCAAACCCCGATTTCCTTGCCCGCCCGCACGAAATCGCCGAGGCAGCTCGGGTAGCCGGCCTGTCGGTCATCGTCGACGAACATCTTGAGGTGGCGGAGCCGCGCCCTGCCGTTCTTCACCGCTGCGCCGCGAAAAGGTCCTGAGAAAACTTCAGGCTTTCAGGAACGGCACCGCGAGGCGGTGGAACAGTTCTGCTGCATCCCATTGCACGAGGTGCTTGCAGCCCTCGGCGAGATGCATGTTGAGGCCGGGTTGCTGGGCGCGGAGTTGCGCGAAACGGTCGGCGGCGCGCGCGCGGTCCTCGCGCCCATAGATCATCAGAAGCGGCTGCTTCATTTCCGTCAGGCGTTGCCATAGGGGTACGGAGGCCTTCTTGTCATCCTTGGGCTGCGCCTTGGCCGCTTCGGCCATTTCCTGGCGGGCGCAGAATGCCTTGAAGTTGTCGCCGACCGAGCGCGCATGACGCAGCTTCAGTTCGGCATCGGTGATCAGTTCGTGATGAAAGAGATTCGCTTCCAGCAATTTACGGGTGTCGTCCGGCGTCGGCTCCGCCTTCGCCATGCGGCTTTCCAGCCGTGCCTGGGCCTTGCCTTCGAGCTTGCCCGCACCGCCATCGAGCGGCGGCAGCAGGCTGCCGGTGCCGAGCACGATGACGTGGCTCACCCGTTCGGGCAGCTCCAGCGCGATGCCGACGGCGATGTTGCCGGCCTGGCTGTGGCCGACCATCGCGGCGCTCTTGAGCCCGAGCGCATCCATGAAGGCGAGCACGACCTTTTTCTTCAGCGCCATGGAGCCGTCCTCGGTATAGGACGACAGGCCGAAACCCGGAAAGTCGAAGGCGATGACGCGTCGCCCTGCGGCGGCGAGAGGTCCCATGTTGCGCCGAAACACATCGGCCGAGGAGCCGAGCGACGCACCGTGGAACAGCAGCACGGCGGGGCCTTCGCCTTCCTCGATGTAGCGGATGCGGAATCCTCCCGCATCGACGAACTTGTCTTCAAAACGGGTATCGGTGGCGGCGTCCATGGCGGGTCTCCCGGTGTTCTTGAAAATTTTGTCGAAGTCTACCACGGGGCCGCGGTGCGGCAAACGGCGGGCGGCGGGCTTGTCATCGGCTTAACTGCCGCCCATCATCGGGCCGTTAGCGGCTAGGATTGGAAACCTGCACTTGGTTGAAACGGTTACGCGATTTGCCCCCTCGCCGACGGGCTATCTGCACCTGGGCCATGCCCATGCGGCGCTGTTCGCCGTCCGCGCGGCGCGCGCCGCGGGCGGCCGTTTCCTGCTGCGGATCGAGGACATCGACTTCACCCGCTGCCGCCCCGAATACGAGGACGCGATCTTTGAAGACCTCGCCTGGCTCGGCCTTTCATGGGATGGCCCCGTGTTGCGCCAGTCCGAACGGCGCGCCGCCTATGATGCCGCTCTTGCCGCGCTGGCGGCGGCCGGCCTCACCTATCCCTGTTCCTGTACGCGCAAGGAGATCGCCGCCGAGATCGCTGCCGCTGGCGGTGCGCCCCAGGGGCCTGACGGCCCGCTTTACCCCGGCACCTGCCGGAACCGCAGTGGCCGGGGCGACGAGGCGGCGATCCGCCTTGATTGCGCGAAGGCGGGACGGCAGGCAGGGGTGCTGGAATTCTTTGATCGCGGCGCGG
This sequence comes from Alphaproteobacteria bacterium, assembly GCA_030831315.1. Lineage (GTDB taxonomy): Bacteria > Pseudomonadota > Alphaproteobacteria > SMXQ01 > SMXQ01 > WHSO01. The sequence continues at coordinate 26,221 of JAURLI010000021.1, read as the reverse complement.
GGCGCGTTGCCGTCGATGCCTGCCTGTTCGGCGACGCGGTGATCGCGAGGCGCGACATCGGCACCAGCTATCATCTCGCCTGCGTGGTGGACGATGCCCATCAGGGCGTGACCCTGGTGACGCGCGGGGAAGACCTGCTGCCCGCGACCCATATCCAGCGAGTGTTGCAGGCAGCACTCGGACTGCCTGTGCCGCAATATCATCACCACGGCCTTTTGCGCGATGAAGACGGTCGACGCCTCGCCAAGCGCGATGCCGCGCGCAGCATCAGGTCCCTGCGCGAGGCGGGGACCAGTCCTGCCGAGGTTCGCGCCCTTGCGGGATTCGCCGATTGACGCCTAGCGGCGGCGGGCAGGGCGCGGCGGGCGGCGGGACGGACGGCGGGGGGCCGCCTTCGGACGCTGGCTCGGGCGCAGCACGGGTTTCTTTGCCGCCGCTTTCTTGGCTTTCGCCTTCTTCGCAGCGGCCTTCTTTTTCGCGGCCTTTTTGGCGGGGGCCTTTTTCCGGGCCTTGGCCTTCTTCATCGCCTTGCGGCGCTGGCGGCCCTGGAAATCGGGGCGGGAGAAATCGCCGATGCCGTGAAAATCGATGATCTCGATCGCGTTGCCGAAGGGATCATGCACATAGGCGTGCCGTCCGGTGAAGGTGCGGTGGCCTTCTTCTTCGTAAACGAGGATCGGGTGACCCGACGATTCGAGCGCACGCAGCGCTTCGTCGAAATCGCCGCCGTTGACGATGAAGGCGTGGTGAAACTCGTATTCGCCGGGCGGGTTGGGCGGGCGGTGGTGGGCGGTATTGGTAAGGACGAAATACTGGTCGCCCACCTGCATGAACACGGTGGTGTCGTTCTGGCGCAGGTATTTGCAGCCCAGAACCTTCTCGTAAAACCGCCGCCCGACGTCGAGATCGCCGACGCCGATGGCAAAATGAAGAATACCTGTCAGCTTGACCGCATCGGCCATGATCGCTTCCCTGTGGCTAGAGCATGTTTTGCAGTAGCATGCCGTAACCGGACACGGGCTGGTTGATTTGAAGACGCTTCTGGATTTCCCAGCAGCGCGCGGGGACCGGATGCACGACCGGCAGGCCGAGATCCTGTTCCAGGGCGTCGATCACCGGCAGCACGCGCCAGCCCGAGCCGAGCAGGTAGACCGCATCGGCCTTCGGATGCTTGAGTGCCACTTTCTTGACGTGGGCATAAACCTGTTCGGATGACAGGTGGCCGACTTGGTCGAAGGGCACATCGATGCCATCCATGGCGAGAACGTCAAACCCGGCCTGCTTGAAATAGTTGGCGAACAGGTCGTTGATCTTGCCGGTGAAGTAGGTGGCGCCGACGATCTTCTTCGCCTTGAGAGCACGCAGCGCCGCGACGTGGTTGGTGCCCGATGTAAAGATCGGCGTCTTGTATTTCTTCTCCCACTTCTTGATCAGTTCCGCCTCGCCCTTGTAGCCGAGCAGCATGAACGGCGGCGCCCCTTCGGCATGGATCAGGTCGACCTTGTCGTCGTTGACCAGTTGCTCGATCAACGGAACGAAGGGTTCGACGGAGCGCTTGAATTCATCGGTGGTGCCGGCACGGATATCGAGAAACAGCGGGATCACGCCGATGCCTTCCGGCAGCATGCGGATCAGTTCTTCGAGCGAACCCGGGCGATGGGTCGGCTTGATGCACCCGACGACGCCTCTCCAACTGGTATATGACATCTCCCTGTCTTCCTTTCTTTGTTCTTAGGCGAGGTTGTAGAGCCGCGCCGCGTTGGGGCCGAGGATCTTGTCCACGACATGGGGCGGAATCTTGCCGTCGTCGCGCAACATGCGCAGGGCCTCGATCTCGGCTGAGGTATCCGTGTGGCCGTAGTCGGTGCCGACGACCAGGTGATCCTCATCGGCATAGCGGTCGAGGATGTAGTCCAGATCGTCCTGCACCTGCACGGCGACATATATGTTGTAGTCCTTCAGCACGTTGTCGGTGAGACGGACACCCTTCTGGCGCTTGCGCAGCATGGCGTCGTTGATGGCGTAGCCGAGCCACTGGCTTGAGGCCTCGATGAAGCCCCAGCGCAGGTTGGGGAAGCGCTTGGGCAGGTCGGTCATGATCAGGCCGTGGAAGGCGCCGACCATCGACAGCTTGTGGATCGGGAAGCTGGTCGGGAAAAAGAAGTCATGTACCTGGAACGAGCCGTTGCCGGCATGGAAGGTGACCGCGATGTCCAGTTCCTGGGCGATTTCATAAAGCGGCCAGAAATAGGGATCGGTGACTTCCTTCTCGCATTCGAGCGGGCGCATGAAGATCGACTTGGCGCCGTTCTCCTTGCACCAGACCAGCTCGTCACGGATCACCTCGATGGGCGAGCGCAGCGGCACCATCGCCGCCCAGGGCAGGCGGTCGGGGGCCTTCTTCCAGATGTCGGCAAGCCAGCGGTTGTAGGCCCGGAACAACGCGCGTTCGGGCTCGACGTTGTCGGTGCAGGGGCGCAGGAACAGGGTAGGGAACAGCACCTGGACGTCGATTTTCAGTTCATCCATGTGCTTGATGCGGCCGTCAATGTCGCGCATTTCGCGCCACTCGGCCTTGGAGATCTTGGATTCGACGTTGCGGTCCTTGGCGTAGACGTTGTTGTCTACAATCCAGTATTCAGACCGCACATTACCTTCATTGGAACGCTGTTCCGCGCCTGCGATCTGGTTGACGACCAGCGGCGTGTACTTGCGGTCCTTTTCCTCGATGTATTCGAACGTGAATGGCGTCTCGATGACGTGGGCGTCGGCGTCTACGGTCCGGTAATTCTTGGCCATTTCTTCTCCTCTTGTGCGCCCCGCAGCAGGGCTTTTTAACGATTGACGGGTAATCTAGCAAAGCGGGCGGTCGCCTACAATCTTGGGCCCAGAAGATGTCTGGGCATGAATTCGTATTTTAGGTTCGTGAAATCGGCCGGTTTTTTTGCGTAATATTGAGATCAAGTAGTCGATCAAGGGGGCAGTATGAGTGACAGGCGTCTTTTGATTATCGATGACGATCCGGCCATTGCCGAGGTCGTTCGTGCGGTTGCCGAGGGGCTCGAGTACGAAGTGCGCTTTACCGAGCGCGCCGACGAGTTCGCCGATCTCTAAGAAACCTTCCAGCCCACTGTCGTCATTCTCGATCTGGTCATGCCCGAAGTCGACGGCATCGAGCTTGCCCAGTGGCTGGCTCACGAGAAGTGCGATGCACGAATCATCTTCCTGACCGGGCACAACCCCCGTTTCACCGATGCCGCGCGCGTTCTCGCCGATCGCGGTGAACTGAAAAGCGTCACCACGCTGACCAACCCCGTCAGCATCGCGGTGTTGCGTCAGGCGCTGGCCTGACGGCCCGGTCGATCAGCCCAGTGCGCTCTTGAGGAAGGCGATCGTCTTCGCCCAGGAGTCCTTCTCCGCCGCCTCGCGGTACTGCTCGGGCCTCACAAAATTCTGGAAAGCATGCCCGGCGCCGTCATAGCGATGGAATTCATGCGCCTTGCCGAGGCGGGTCAATTCAGCATCGATCTTTTTGACGTCATCAGGCGAGGGATTCTTGTCGTCGTTGCCGAAGAAGCCGATGACCGGCCCGCGAATGCCCGCCAGCAGTTCGAAAGGCGGCGTCTTGCCCTTGCCCCAGGTCTTGAACATGTTGCCGCAGTAATAAATGACGGCTGCGGAAAACGCCTGCTCGCGCGCCGCACCCAGAAAGGCGACGCGTCCGCCCATGCAATGGCCGAGGATGGCCATCTTGCCGCCGAAGGCTCCCTTGCCCTTGATGTGGACGATGGTGGCCTTGATGTCGGCCTCGATTTCCGGGTCGTCGAGCCGCTCGAGTGGGTTCTCGGCATCGGGATAGCGATGGAACAGGTCGGGGACGACGGCGATAAAGCCTTCGGCCGCAAGGCGGTCGGCGCGGTCCTTGGTGAAATCATCGATGGCGCCGCGGTGATACATGATGGCGACGGCGGGGAACGGCCCGGTTCCGCTCGGCGTCGCCACGTAAAGCCCCATGTTGGCGCCGTCGACCTTGGTCGTTTCCATCTTGCCCATCATTGACCTCCCCGGGGTGTGCTGTTGTTCTGCGCGAGTTTAAGTGGCGCCGGCAGCGAGGTCAAAAAAAAGCCCGCACCAGATGGCACGGGCTTTTTGCAAAACGAATGTTTTTTCAGGCGCGCTGGGAACCGGCAGCGTCGTGATGCGGAGTGGCGATGCCGAAGTCGATGGCGATCAGCGCGGCCTGGGTGCGGTTGCTGGTACCGAGCGCCTTCAGGATGGCACCGACATGAACCTTCACCGTGCCTTCGGAGATACCCAGCGCCTCGGCAATATCCTTGTTGGAGCGACCTTCGCCGACGAGCGCAAGAACGTCGCGCTGGCGATGGGTCAGCAGTTCAAGGCGCGCACGCACTGTCTTCGACTGGGCTGACTTTTCGCCGCGAGCTGCGGCCAGGTTGACCGGGAGAGCCGCGGGGGCAAGGCCGGCGGGGAAATAGGTTTCGCCTTCCAGCACCGTGCGCAGCGCGCTCAGCATGACTGCGACGGGCGCGGACTTCGGCAGGAAGCCCTTGGCGCCGGCCTCGGCAGACTGTTCGATATTGCTGCGGGTTTCATATGCTGAAACCACCACGACGGGCATGTCCGCTGCTTCGCAAACGATGGCGGCGACACCGGCCATTTCGCCCATCAGGGGCATCTTTAGATCGACCAGAATAAGATCGAAGCGGGTGCCGGTTGCGATCGCACCCATCGTTTCGGGGTAAGTCCCCGCCTGGATGATTTCGGTTTCTTCGCCAAGCTGTCGCACGAGCTGCGCCAGGCCTTCGCGGTAAAGCTGATGATCGTCGGAAACAAGAACTCGCAGCATGGTTGACCCTCCCAGATAGAAAAAACACCCGGCAGCTTTTGGGCAGCTCGCCTCACGCGTAAGGTATGGCTTGGATCATTAATTATGTATGACTAAAGCATCAAATCTTATTTATTATAGCGTATGTTTTTATACCCTGACCCCCAAACACCACAATTTTTTTGTTAATATGCAAGCACGGCAAATACCATGGGAAATGCCAAGGCCTTCCTATCACATGGCGCCAAAATATCAAGCAAGTGAAATGAATAATATGAGGCTGTCCGTTAGCGCGGGCTGGAGGAGAGGCCCCTTCGCCTTGGCCTTCGCTTGCACTGTTCTTTTTTCGGCGCCGCTCTTTGCCCAGGATCGCCGCGCGAACCTGCCGCGCGATGAAGCGCCGGGGACCCGAATCGAGGTTCGTCCGTCGGATCTGCCGCGCCCCTTTGCCACGGGTTCCGTCTCCAACCGGGCGAGCCGGGTATCGCGGCCGGCCAATGCCACGTTGCGCGTGCCGCCCGGATTTCGTACGAACCTTTTTGCCGAAAACCTGTCCCATGCGCGCTGGCTTGAGGTTGCCGCCAACGGCGACGTGTTTCTTGCCGAACCGCGCCCCGGCCGGGTGACGCTGCTGCGCGATGCCGATGGCGACGGCCGGGCGGAGATGCGCTCGACCTTCATTGATGGTCTCGACGATCCGCACGGCATGGCCATCGCTAACGGCTTCTTTCATGTCGCCGATGCGAATGGTGTCTGGCGCGTACCCTACACTCCCGGTGATGTGAAGCCGCGGGCGCGCCCCATGCGCATTACGCCGCCGCAGGCTTTCGGCGAGGTTGGTGGGCACTGGACGCGGAACCTCGCGTTCTCGCGCGATGGCAGGCGCTTCTACGTGGCGATCGGATCCGAAGGCAATATCGATGAAGAGCCCGAGCCGCGCGCCACGGTGCAGGAATTCGATGCTGATGGCAGCAACCGGCGCACTTTCGCCACGGGCCTGCGCAATCCGGTCGGCATCGCTTTTTACCCGGGCACCGACGATCTTTACGTCGTCGTCAACGAACGCGACGGCATGGGCGACGAGCTGGTTCCCGATTACCTGACCCGCGTGGGCCGTGGCGGCTTCTATGGTTGGCCCTATTCCTATATCGGGTCGAACCCGCAGCCGGGTTTCGCAGACAAGCGCCCCGACCTAGTCGCGCGCGCCATCGTGCCCGATGTGCTGTTTCGCTCCCACTCCGCGCCTCTAGGTCTTGTCTTTTACCAGAGCAGCCAGTTTCCCGCCGATTACCGCAAAGATGCCTTCGTCGCCCTGCATGGGTCTTGGAACGCCGCGGTGCCGCGCGGCTATTTCGTCGCCCGCGTGCGTTTCGAGAACGGCCGCCCAAAGGGCGACTACGAAGTCTTCGCCTCGGGCTTTTGGCGCGACAGCGACGAAAACGCCTATGTCATGGGGCGGCCCGTAGGCCTTGCGGTGGCGCGTGACGGGGCGCTGCTGATCGCCGATGACGCGGGTTCGGCAATCTGGCGCGTGAGCTACCGTCCCTGAGCGACGGGCGCGAACAGGCGGTTCGCGATACGCCGCCCCAGCGGCCCCAGAGCCAGTCCGGCGGCAACCCCGGCGAGGTTGGCGACGATGTCGGCGCCGTCGGAGACGCGCCCCGGCACAAAATCCTGAAGCATCTCGAGAACGATGCCGAGTGGCGCCATCGCCAGCGCGGCGTAAAGGACGCGGTTGCCCGCGCGCATGGCGAGGAAGGGTAATCCCGCCGCCGCGCCGTAACCCAGGAAATGCAGGATCTTGTCGACGTTGTGCTCCGACGGTGGGCCGAAGTTCGGCAGCAGCGACATGACGCAGATGGCGACGACGAGGGTACCCCACGTGCCGCCCGCAAGACGTCGCAGGCGTTCACCGATCTTCAGGGGCGTCAGCGTGAAAGCCGGCATGGTCGCCTAGAATTTCTCCGACCACGGACGAAGTGCGACTTCGAAGGTCCAAGCGCTGCGGTGCTGGCGATGGGCATGGAGATAGGTTTTTGCGATTTCGCCGGGCAGCAGCAGCCCGTCGGGACCGCGTTCGGCCGCGCGCGGATCGTCCGCCTTGGCGATGCCGCCGTCGATGATGAAATGGGCGACATGAATGTTTTTCGGCTGCAATTCGCGCGCCATGCTTTCGGCAAGGCCGCGCAGGGCGAACTTGCCCATCGCGAAGGGCGCCGAATTGGCGAAGCCCTTGATCGAAGCCGATGCCCCCGTGAACAGGATCGTTCCCGACCCGCGCGCAAGCATGCCCTTGGCTGCCGCCTGTCCGACCAGGAATCCGCCGAAGGCGGTAACTTCCAGCGCGCGTCTCACGTCTTCGGGGGGTAGCTCGGCCACCGGACCGCGCACTCGCGCCGAGGGGTTGTAGACGACGACGTCGGGGAAGCCCTGATCGGCCGCGACCGAAGCGAACAGGCGGGCGACGGCACTCGCGTCCGCTGCATCGCAAGCGTAGGCGCGGGCGCCGGTTTCGGTAGAAAGATCGGAAAGTTTCGCGGTCTCGCGCGCGGCCAGCGCCACCGCCATGCCTTCGGCCGCGAACAGGCGCGCCAATGCTGCCGAAAGACCGGCACCGGCGCCGACGATCAGGGCTGATTCGCGGGCCACCCTAAAGAACCTTGCCGGGGTTCATCAATCCGTCGGGATCGAGCGCGGCCTTGACCCGGCGCATCAGCTCGAGGTCGATCGCATCGCCGTAATGGGCAAGTTCGCCGCGCTTGAGCCGCCCGATGCCGTGTTCGGCCGAGAAACTTCCGCCCATGCTCATGACGAGGTCGTGGGTGATCCGGTTCAACTCTTCCCAGTGCTTGTGGAAGGCCTGCTTGCCCATGCCCACGGGCTCGGTGACGTTGAAGTGGATGTTGCCGTCGCCGACGTGGCCGAAGGGGAAGGTGCGGATTCCCGGCATGCGTTTTTCAAGAAGCTCGCTGCCGCGCTTGATGAACTCGGCCACGCGCGAAACTGGCACCGAAACGTCGTGCTTGATCGAGCCGCCTTCGCGGGTCTGGGCCTCGGGCAGCACCTCGCGCAGCTTCCACAGTTCCTTGACCTGGGTTTCGTTGGCGGCGAGGGCGGCGTCGGTGATGACGCCCGCCTCGAAGCGGCCTTCCAAGAAGTTTTCAAGTGCGGCGCGCAGCGCTTCCTGTGCGTTGCCGGCACCGGCGCCTGCGCTCCACTGCATCAGCACATACCACGGCGTCACTGTTTCGACGGGTGCCCGCGTCCCTTCGAAATGCTTGAGCACCAGTTCGAGGCCGAGCCGCGGGATCAGTTCGAAAGCGTTCACGCAATCGCCCGATGCGGCGCGCGCATCGTTCAGCAGGCCCATGACATCGTCAAGCTCGGGCACTGCCATGAACACGGTTTCCTGCGCACCTGGACGCGGGAACAGTTTGACGACGGCGGCGGTGACGATGCCGAGCGTACCTTCGGCGCCGATGAACAGGTGCTTGAGGTCGTAGCCCGTATTGTCCTTGCGCAGCGCGTTGAGACCGTTCCACACGCGCCCGTCGGGCAGCACCACTTCCAGCCCCAGCACCAGGTCGCGCGTGTTGCCGTATTTGAGCACGCCGACGCCGCCCGCGTTGGTCGAGATGTTGCCGCCGATCATGCAGCTGCCCTCGGCGCCGAGGCTGAGGGGGAACAGCCGGTCGGCTTCCCGCGCCGCGTCCTGCAGATCCTGCAGCACGCAGCCGGCTTCTACCGTCATCGTGCCGTTGACGGCATCCATCGAGCGGATGCGGTTCATGCGCCCGAGGCTCAGCAGCACGGCGGTGCCGGTGTCGTCGGGAACCGAGCCGCCGACGAGACCCGTATTGCCGCCCTGCGGCACGATCGGCACCTTCGCTTCGGCGCAGAGCTTCACCACTGCGGAGACTTCTTCGGTCGAGCGCGGGCGGACGACGCACAGCCCGGCGCCCGTGTAGAGATCTCGGTGATCGAGAAAATAGGGATGGGTGTCGGCGGGCACGGTCAGCACGCCGCCCTTGCCGAGCAGGGTTTCGAGCTTGCCGAGCAGTGCGGCGGCGGTGGGAGTGGGTGCGGCGGTCGTAGACATGGGGGGATTTAATCGCTCTCGGGGGTTGAGGGCAAGGGTTCGGCGGCGCGCGCCAGCCGGTCGTTGATGGCGGCACCCAGCCCCGTCATCGGCAGGGGCGCGCAGGCAATGGCGCTGGCGCCTGCGCCGTCGAGGCGGTGCAGGTAGGCAAACAGGTTGGCCGCGGCTTCTTCGGTGTCGCCGCCGGGGCTGAGATTGAGGACGGCAACGGCATTTTCGACGCCGGGCAGCGGGGCCTGACCGAAGGCGAGCAGGGCTTCGCCTGCAGCCACCGCGTGCGCATTGGTTCGCAGCGGCGTGCGCGGGGCGTAGTGGCGGGCGATGCGTCCGGGAGACTTGCGGGCGGCTTCGGCCGGATCTTCGGCGAGACGGGCGAGGGGGCCGATCACCGCTTCGATCGTCTCCGTCGCCAGCCCGCCCGGACGCAACAGGCCCGCCTGCGGCTCGCTCAGGTCGATCACGGTGGATTCGATGCCGACGCGGGTGGCGCCACCGTCGAGGATCAGGTCCACCGCCGTCCCGAGCGAGCGCGCGACGTGATCCGCCGTCGTCGGGCTGAGATCGCCCGAGCGGTTGGCGCTCGGCGCGGCGATGGGTACGCCCGCCGCATCGAGTAGCGCGTGGGCGATGTCGGTAGCCGGTACGCGCACGGCGACGGTGTCGAGGCCGGCGCTCACCAGCAGCGACAGGCGACACTTCTCCTGCCGGGGCAGCACGAGGGTCAGCGGCCCGGGCCAGAACCGGGCGGCGAGCTTCTGGGCGCGATCATCGAAACGAACCTCGACGGCGGCGGCGGCGGCGGATGGAAAGTGCACGATCAGCGGATTGAAGGTAGGCCTGCCCTTGGCCGTGAAGATGGCGGCGACGGCGCGATCATCGGTGGCATCGGCGCCGAGGCCATAGACCGTCTCGGTCGGGAAGGCGACCAGCCTGCCTGCGCGTATCAGGCGTGCAGCCTCGGCGATGGCCGCCCCATCGGCCTTGTGCAGGTTGCTCATGGCGCGCGGCCCCAAGCGATGAAGCCGGAGTTGAGATAATCGTGCTTGCCGTAGGCGAGCTCGGTTCCGTCGAGGGCGCGCACGCAGCCGCCCGCCGCGCGCAGGATGGCATGGCCCGCCGCCGTGTCCCATTCGGACGTCGGTCCGAAGCGCGGGTAGACGTCGGCGCTGCCGTCGGCGAGCAGGCCGAACTTGATGGCGCTGCCCATCACGCGGCGCGCGGCCACGGTCTTGTCTTCGAGAAACGCCGCCACCTTGCGCGAACTGCCGTGGGAGCGGCTGCCGATCACGGTCAGCCCTTCCGACGGTGCCGTGCGGCTTGCAATTCTTTCGCCTTCCCCATCGCCCTGGCAGCGATAGGCGCCATCGGGCGCGCCGTAATAGCCAAGCCCGAGGGCGGGGCCGAACAGCGCACCGGCAACGGCGTGTCCGCTGACGATCAGCCCGATGCAGACAGCGAATTCGCCCGAGCGCGCGACGAATTCGCGCGTGCCGTCGAGGGGGTCGACCGCCCAGAACGTATTGCCGATGCGCTCGGGCAGAAGGCCCTTGGCCGCGGCTTCCTCGGAAATGACGGGGATGTCAGGGGTCAATGCCGCGAGGCGTGGCAGGATCAGGGCTTCGGCCTCGTGATCGGCGTCGGTGACGGGGGTCGCGTCGGCTTTTTCCTGCACACGGAAATCGCCGGCATAGATGTCCATGACCACGCGACCCGCCGCGCGCGCTATTGCATGGGCGGCGCGGGCGAGTTCGGCCAGTTCGGCGTCTGAAAAAACGGGTTCGCTCATCTCGGTTCCGGTCGGACGGCGCTACTATCGCCCCTTTCGGCGGTCTTTGCATCCCCGCGCTTGCGGGGGCCGCGATTGCTGGAGGCGCGGGCGGGGTCTATAAAGTGCCCGCAGCACGAGCCCAGCAAGACGCCGGAGCAATTCCCACGATGGCCAAGTTCGGCGGTTTCACTTCCATCGCACGTACCTTCGGGCAGCGGAACTTCCGTATCTACATGTACGGGGCCTCGGTGTCGCTGATCGGCACCTGGGTGCAGCGCGTCGCGCAGGGCTGGCTGACCTGGGAACTGACCCATTCCTTTATGTGGCTGGGGATCATCGCTTCGGCCGAACTTCTGCCCTCTGTCTTTCTCGCTCCGCTTGCCGGCGCCATCACCGACCGCATGGACCGCAAGAAACTTGCCGTCGCGGCGCAGGTGCTCGCCTGTCTTCAGGCGGCAACGCTGTCGGCACTGATCTTTTTCGATCTCATGAACATATGGGTGCTGCTGGCGCTCGCCACATTCGTCGGCGGGGTGTTTTCGTTTTCGATGGCGGTCCGGCTCGCCATCTTTCCGAGCCTCGTCGAGCGCCAGCACATTTCATCCGCCATCGCCATCAACGCGGCCTTCTTCAATCTGGCGCGCTTCGTCGGCCCGGCGGTCGGCGGCTTTCTGATCGCCACCTGGGGTATCGCCTTCGCCTTCGGATTCAACGCGCTGTCGTTTCTGGGTTTCATCATTGCGCTCAGCCAGATCGAAATGCTGCGTCCCGAAATCACAGGCAAGCCCAAGCGCGGGTTGATGGCCGATGTCGTCGAAGGCATCGCCTATGCAATGCGCCATCCCGGCATCGGCCCGGCGCTGCTGATCCTGATTGCCGTGGCGCTTGGCATCAAGGGCGTGCCCGAGATGCTGCCGGGCTACGCCGACCGGGTGCTGAAGGCCGGGGTCGAGGCCTTCGCCCAACTGACGGCCGCCTCGGGCATCGGCGCTGCCGTCAGCGCGGTGTGGATCGCGGGGCGCGGGCGCATCGCGGGACTGACGCGCCTAGCCGTACATTACCTCGTGGTTTCGGCGCTGGCAGTGGCGGCCTTCGCCGCATGGACGAACATCTGGGTGGGGCTTGCCGCCATGTTCGTCGTCGGCGCCGGCATCACGGTGATCGGGACCGGTGTGCAAAGCCTGATGCAGAACGCCGTCGCCGGGGAAATGCGCGGCCGGGTGATGAGCCTCTATGGCGTGCTGTTTCGCGGCGGGCCTGCGCTCGGCGCCCTGGTCATGGGTGCGCTGGCCGAAGGCGTTGGATTGCGCGCGACCTTTGCCGTCGCCGTCGCGCTGACGGGCGTTGCCTGCGTCTTCCTCTACCGTGCGTTGCCGCGCATGGAAGCCGCGCTTGAGGCCGAGCCCGATCCGCAGAAGTCCGGCGGCTGGTAGCCCCGCTCAGGACAGGCCGTAGAGCTTGACCGCGTTCTCGCCGAGGATACGGTCGGCCAGCTTCGAATCGACCGAACCGTTCTCACGCAGCATCCGGAGCGCCTCGATCTGCGCCGAGGTGTCGTGGTGGCCGTAGTCCGTGCCGATGACCAGCGTGTCGCCGCTCGTGTATTTCAGGATGTAGTCGAAATCGTCGGTGACCTGCGCGGCGACGTAGATGTTCTGGTCCTTCAGCATGTCGTTGCTGAAGCGCTTGCCGCGCCTCTGAAAGCGGATCTTGAGATCGTTGAGCAGGTACGGAATCCACTGTGCGCTGATTTCGACGAAGCCCCAGCGCAGCTTGGGGAAGCGCTCGGTCGTACCGGACATCAGAATGTCATGCACGGCACCGACGCAGGGCAGCTTGAAGCGGTTGAAGCCCGCTTCGTCGCCGAAGAAATCGTGGGTCTGGAAGGCGCCATTGCCCGAATGGACGCCGATCATCAGGTCGAGGTCCTGGGCGATGGTGTAAAGGGGATCGAAGAACGGATCCGACAGGCGGCGTTCGCATTCCTGCCCGCGCATGAAGATGCCGCAGGCGCCATTCTTCTTCGCCCATTCCAGTTCCTCGCGAAGCACGCTTTCGGGCGAATAGAGCGGCGGCATGACCACCCAGGTCAGGCGGTCGGGGGCCTGTTTCCAGATTTCGGCGAGCCAGCGGTTATAGGAATGGAAGATCGCGTATTCGGCGCGCGGGTTCTGGGTGATCGGGCGCAGGAACAGGGTGGGGTAGAGCACCTGCACATCGACGTTCATTTCGTCCATGTGCTTGATCCGTGCCGACACGTCGCGCATTTCTCGCGATTCAAGCGGCGTATTGTCGATGCCGAGGTTGGCCTCCTTCGCCTGAAGGCGGCCGTCGACCATCCAGAATTCCTTCTGCACGTTGCCCTGGGCGCCCAGGCGTTCGACGCCGGAGCCGAAATTCAGGACCGACGGCATGTACTTCTTGTCGTCGCCGTCCATGTAGGTCCAGGTGGCGGGCTGCTCGATAACGTGGGCGTCGGAGTCGATGGTGTTGAGAGGCATCTGGGCTTTCCCTGTTCTTGCGCCGGGCACGGGCCCGGCTGCGTTTTTCGAATGACGTGATGGCCAAGAATACGGCTTGCCCGGCGTCCTTCGCAAGCGCGGGGGTTGCGAGCGATTCGCGGCGCTATCCGGTGCCGTGGCGGCTTGTGACCGGAGTTTCCTGCGATTAGACTGCGGCCCTTCGCAGACCTCGCAACACTCGCCAGGGAGAAAAAAAAGATGGCCAACGAAACCGTCGGCATGGTCGGACCGGGCCGCATGGGCTACGCCATGCTCAAGCACCTGATCAAGAAGGGCTATCCGGTCATCGTCACGGATATCAACGCCGATAACGTCAAGCGCGCGGAAGCGGCTGGCGCGAAGAGCGTCGCCGATTCGGCGGCGCTGGGCGCGGCCTCGGCTTTCAACATCGTCGCCGTCGGCTTCGATAACGAGGCGCTGGAAGTGACACTGGGCAAGAACGGCCTTCTGTCCACCATGAAGCCGGGCGGGGTGATCGCCATCTGTTCGACGGTGGCGCCCGAAACCGCGCAGCACATCGAGGCGGAAGCGGCGAAAAAGGGCATCGACATCCTGGATGCGCCGATCTGCCGCGGCGGCTGGGCGGCGGACGAAGGTTCGCTGCTGGCGCTGTTCGGCTGCAAGGACGAGGTTGCCAAGCGCGCCCATCCGATCTTCTCCACCTTTTCCTCCGACATTGTTCACGTCGGCGACGTCGGACACGGCCAGGTCGCCAAGACCATGAACAACATGCTGCTGTGGGTGAACGGCATCGCGCTGATGGAGGCGGGGCGCCTCGCCGAATCGACCGGTATCAAGCTGCCCAAGTTGCGCGAGGCATTGCTGATGTCGTCGGGGCAGTCCGCCGCGCTTGAGGACTGGGACATGATCACCTTCACCTGGGCGCTGAAGGACATGCAGATCGTCTCGAAGATGGCCGATACCAAGAACATCACCATGCCGATCGCCGGCGCGATCAAGGAACTGGTCAAGCAGGGCAAGGTAATGAAGCAGTCGGGCCAGGTGCCGGACTGGACGGGCAACGGCAAGAAGAAGGCCTAAGTCCCCAAGGCCAGCCCCCAAGGCTAGTCTTCGGTCGCGGGCTTCTTCAGGCGCTTGCGCGAATAGGCGGTCGCCTGTTCCTCGACCTTCGGCTTGGCATGGCGAAGGGCGCGGGCGACCGGGTTGCGCGGCTTGGGCTTGGGCTTGGGTTTCTTCTTCTGTTTCACGGCTGGCGTTCCATCCTCAAAAGAAAAGGCCCGGCGATCTCGCGCCGGGCCTTTCATCTATCGGCAACCGACTATTTCCCCGACATCGCCTTCTGATAATAGCCGAGATCGAGGTACTTGTTGGGGTCCGAAAGGTTGCCCGCGCCCTTCTGGAATTCCGAGCGCAGCGCGAGCACCGTACCGACGCCGGCCAGGTTGATTTCCGCCTTGCGGTTGAGGCCGCCGTCGCCCGAGGTGAGGCTCGTGTAGATCGTGTCGATCTCGGCTGCCTTCAGCTTCTTCAGGTGCTTCTTCAGCACAGCCTTCGCCGCCGCGGCATCGGTGAAAATGACGTCATGGGCATCGACGATCGCGCGGATGAACTTCACCATGGTCGCCTCGTTCGCCTTGGCCCACCCCTTGCGAGCGGCATAGACGCTGCCCTGGTAGCCACCGAGCGCGGAAGCCGCGGGCGCCAGCATGGTGTAGCCCATGGCCTTCGCTTCGGTATCGTTGGGCGCGCTCATAACCGCGGCGACGGCCTTGCCTTCCTTCATCGCGGCAAGACGCGCGCCGCCCGATCCCGCGGCGTGAAGGGTGTAGTCCTTGCCGAACTTGAGGCCGTTCTGGTCAAGAATCTTGAACAGCACGAAAGCATAACCCGTGTTGGGCGCATCGACGGCGACGGGTTTGCCCTTGATGTCGGCAAAGGTCTTGATCGACGGCACGCCGACGACGGTGTTCATGCCCGAATGAACGCCCATGAAGGCGACCATGTCGAAGGGCTGGTCGAGCTTCACCGCGCCCTGGCTCTCGGTATAGGCGACGACGTTGTCCATCGCGGTGGTGGCGATGTCGTACTTGTTCGCCATCATGTCGCGGATCTGGTTCTTCGATCCCTTGGTGCGCGCCAGCGTCACGTCGAGCCCGTGCTTGGCGAACAGGCCCTTGTCCATGGCGAGCCAGATCGGCAGGTTGCTCGCGCCCGAGAATCCGATCATGCGGACTTTTTCGAGCGATTGCGCGGAAGCGGCGGGCAGCGCGAGACCAAAGGCAAGCAGCGCCGCGCCCAGAATGCGGACGGAACGGAACATCGGGAACCTCCCAGGATAGGCCCCGTCAATCGGACCGGGGGCCACAGAAACGCCGGAGCCTCCCGGCGCGGGGGGCGATCACGCGTGGCGCCGGTCGGGGATTCTGCTGTCGGGTTGCGGCGGGCGGGACGGCCGATGCAACTATGAGCGCGCCTGCCGGGCGCCGTCAATCGGGCGCTGGCGACGGCAATAACACAGTAAAAGGAAGGAGTATCCGGGAATGGTGGGCGCTGTAGGGATTGAACCTACGACCCCTACCGTGTGAAGGTAGTGCTCTCCCGCTGAGCTAAGCGCCCCCCGTCGACCGGGTATTCCCTCGGGACGGCTTGATATAGGGGGGGCGCCTCCATCCTGTCAAGGCACGCCCGCCCGCGGAGCGAGGAAAACCGCGGATTTCGCCCGATCCCCCGGAATGCCTTGGTTTGGCCGCATTGGAACCTTAAATAGGCGTAGCGAGGTTACCGAAATGCGCGCACTGCGAGCCTTCATGCTTCCGGGTCTGGCGGCCTGCCTTTTGGCGGGCGCGCAAGGTCCCGCCCGCGCCGACGAGGCCACCGCCAGTACCTTGCCCGCAGCCCTGCCTGCCATTCCAACGCTGCCGTCTTCGCCGCGCGAGGATGTGCTCAAGCTCGGCTACAACGTCTATGTCGGCGGGCTCAACATTTTCGCCTTCACCATCGACGTTGCGCTCAATGGCGAGACCTACGCCATCAAGGGCAGCGGCGAATCGCGCGGCATGGCGCGCATGTTCTGGCGCTGGTCGACGCATCTGGTCGCCGGCGGCAACGTCGGCGCCGAAGGCGTGCGCCCGCAGATCTACAACGTCGAAACCCAAAGTTCGCGGCGCGACCGATCGATGCAGCTCTCCTTCGACGAGGGCGGCAAGTACACGATACGCCGCACGCCGGTCGATACGCCGCACCGCGCGGCCAAACGTGACCTGCCGCCCGTCGTTCCCGCAGGTACGGTGGATCCGTTGACGATCTCCCTGCGCATCGCACGCGATATCGTGGCGGGGAAGGGCTGCAAGGGCACGCATCCGATCTTCGACGGCAATCGTCGCTACAACCTCGTGTTCACCGACATGGGGCCGAGCCAGGTGCCGTTCACGCCCTATTCGGTTTACTCGGGCCCCGCGCACCGCTGCCAGTTCGACATGGTGCGCATCTCCGGTTTCCGCGAGCCGCGCGACTACATCCGTTTCTGGGACGAAGACAGCCTTGATCCGCCCGTCCTCTGGATTGCGCCCATCGTCGAAGGGATGCCGCCGGTTCCGGTGCGCGCCCATGGCGATCTCAACATGGGCGGGCTCAGGATTTACCTGGTATGGGCGGAGCATCGCGGAAAGCCGCTATTTCCCGGCGGCACCAAGCCCGATATCAAGTTCGTCCGCAACCGCTAGCGGGATCGCCCCGCTCCGTTCATAATCCTGCCATCATGGATCAGCACATTCGTTTTCCGACGCAAGCAGGCGGCGACGCGAGCAGGCAGGAAATCGCCCTGTTTCTTCGTCGCTGGCTGGCAAATCCCCTGCGCATGGGTGCCATCGCGCCGAGCGCGCCCGCCCTTGCCCGCCGCATGGCGCGCGAGACCCTTGTGCGCGAGGGCGAAGTCGTCGTCGAACTCGGCCCCGGTACTGGCGCCGTCACCCGCGCGCTTCTCGATGCGGGGATTGCCGAAGACCGTCTCGTCCTGATCGAGCGCGACCGGCATCTTCATGATTATCTCGTCCGGCGTTTCCCCGCGGCCACCGTGATTCGCGGCGACGCCCGCCGCATTACCCGCATTCTGCCCGCGCGCTTTCATGGCCGCGTTTCCACCGTGGTGTCCAGCCTGCCGCTGGTCGGACTGCCGCGGCCCGTCCGTGATGCGATCGTGACCGGGGCTTTCGCGGTGCTCGCGCCTGAGGGCCGCTTCGTCCAGTACACCTATGGACTGTTCTCGCCGGTGCCGCGCAAGGAACTGGGGATCGAGGGGCGCAAGGTCGCCTTCGCCGGCATCAACCTCCCGCCCGCCAGCGTCTGGCGCTATACGCGCGTTCCGTACGCTAGCGCGGTGACGACATCCGCGCGATGACGTCCGGCAGGTCGGCGAAGGCGTCGACCACCGCATCGGCCTTCAGTTCATCGATTCCGCCGTGGCAGTAGCCGTAAGTGACGGCGATGAAGGGCAGGCCCGCGCCGCGCGCAGCGAGTGCATCGTTCAGGCTGTCGCCGACCATGACGGCGCATTCGGCCGGGTGGCCGATCTGCTCCAGCAGCCCCGTCACGTGACCCGGATGGGGCTTCTTCACCGTGAAACTGTCGCCGCCCGCCAGGGCGTCGATCACGCCGTCGAGGTCGAGTTGCGTCATCAGCCGTCGCGCCGGGCCTTCGGGCTTGTTGGTGCAGACGGCCAGCGCGTAGCCCTCGGCCTTGAGGCGGGAGAGCGTCTCGATCACGCCGTCATATGGCGCCGAGGCGGGCAGGCGGTCATAGGCGTGGCGCACGGCGGCGAGCGCTTCGTCGAAGCCCGCCTCGTCGGGCATGTCCCCGGTCGCTGCAAGTGCCCGGCGTGTCAGCACGATGACGCCGTCGCCGATCATGGCGCGCACTTCGTCGGTGCTGAGCACGCGCCGGCCCAGCGGCCCGAATGCAGTGTTGAGTGCCTGCGCCAGTTCCGCGGCGCTGTCGACCAGCGTGCCGTCGAGATCGAGGACGATAGCGGAAATCCGGCGGAAGCCCCCTGGCGCCATGTTGTAATGTTCCGCAACAATTGTTGAATTGGACGGCCCCGCCGCCCTGTGGCAAGGTGTCGCCGCCTGATTAAAAGGGTTACAGCGTTGACTTTGAAGCAAAATCGTCCGGGCGCCCGGGCTACCGTCATCATTCTTGCCGCCGGTGAAGGCACGCGCATGAAATCGGCGCGCCCCAAGGTCCTGCACGCGGTGGCGGGCCGCGCCATGATTGGCCATGTACTGTCCGAAGCGGGCCGCGTCGGCGACCGCATCATGGTGGTGACGGCGCCCCGTCACGATGCCGTTCGCGCCGCCGTCCAGGGGGCGGAAACCTGCATCCAGAAAGTGGCGCGCGGCACCGGCGATGCGGTGCGTGTGGCGCTTGCGGCGCTCGGCGCCGTGCCGGGTCCGGTCCTGATCGCTTATGGCGACATGCCCTGCGTCAGCGCCGATGTCTTTCGCGGCGTGCTGCGATCATTGCCCCGCAAGGGCGAGGGCCTCGCCGTGCTCGGCTTTCATGTCGAAGCCGACAACGCTTATGGCCGTCTTGTCACCGATGCGGCGGGGAATCTCGAGCGAATCGTCGAGGCGCGCGATGCAACGCCTGCCGAACGCGACATCACCCTTTGCAATTCCGGTCTGATGGCCGCGACCAGCGGCACGCTGCTTGCGCGGCTTCTGGCGAAGCTCACCACCGACAACGCCAAGGGCGAATACTACCTGACCGATGCGGTGGCGCTGGCGCGTGCCGAAGGGCTTGCCTGCGCGGTCGCGGTGGGGCCGGGGGACCAGCTTCTCGGCGTCAATTCGCGGGCCGATCTTGCCGTCGCCGAGGCGGTGATGCAGAACCGCCTGCGCGTGCGCACCCTCGATGCCGGTGTGACGCTGATCGACCCGACCACGGTCTGGTTTTCCTTCGATACGCGCATCGGCGCCGATACGGTGATCGGTCCCAATGTCTTCTTCGGCCCCGGTGTCGCCATCGGGGCGGGCGTCGAGATTCGCCCCAACTGTCATATCGAAGGTGCCCGCGTGGGTGCGGGCTGCATCGTCGGCCCCTTCGCCCGCCTGCGCCCCGGTGCCGATATCGGCGCGGGTGCGCATATCGGCAACTTCGTCGAGATCAAGGCAGCGAAGGTCGCCAAGGGGGCGAAGATCAACCATCTCTCCTACGTGGGCGATGCGGTGGTGGGGGCGGATGCCAATATCGGCGCCGGCACCATCACCTGCAATTACGACGGCTTCGACAAGCACGTGACGAAGATCGGCGCGGGCAGCTTCATCGGCTCCGACGTTGCGCTGGTGGCACCGGTCACGGTGGGCGAAGGTGCCGTCATCGGCGCGGGTTCGGTGATCACGCGCAACGTGCCGAAGGACGCGCTCGCCATCGCGCGCGGCACCCAGGCCGTCGTCAAGGGCGGCGGCAAGGCCTATCTCGCGCGCAAGAAGGCCGCAAAGGCCGCCCGCAAGTCCGGCAAGCCCGGCAAGAAAGCCTGATCGCCCGTGTGCGGCATCATCGGCATCATCGGCACGAAACCGGCCACGCCCATTGTGGTCGAGGGGCTCAGGCGGCTCGCTTATCGCGGCTATGACTCCGCCGGCATTGCCACGCTGGTCGGCGGCAAGATCGAGCGCCGCCGCGCCGAAGGCAAGATCAGCAACCTCGAAGCGGTGCTGGCGGCGAATGCGCTGGCGGGCACCACCGGCATCGGCCACACGCGCTGGGCGACCCACGGCATCCCGAACGAGGCCAATGCCCATCCCCATGCCAACGGCCGTGTCGCCGTGGTGCACAACGGTATCGTCGAGAACTTCCGCGAGCTGCGCAAATCGCTGGAGGCCGACGGGATCAAGTTTGAAAGCGACACCGATACAGAGGTGATCGTGCATCTCGTTACCCGCCATCTCGATGCGGGGTTTGCCCCCGCCGAAGCGGCGCGCAGGGCAGTGGCCGAATTGCAGGGCGCCTTCGCACTCGCCGTGCTGTTCGCGGGCCATGACGAATTGATGTTCGGCGCCCGCCTCGGCAGCCCGCTTGCGGTCGGCTTCGGCGACGGCGAAATGATGCTGGGCTCCGACGCCATCGCCCTTGGCCCGCTCGCCTCGCGCCTCATGTATCTCGAGGATGGTGACACGGTGGAATTGTCGCGCAATGGTGCCATCGTGCGCGACGGGGCGGGCAATGCGGTCGAGCGCCCGGTCAAAATGGTGAAGGCGCTGGGCGATGCCGTCGGCAAGGGCAACTTCGCCCATTACATGCTGAAGGAAATCTACGAGCAGCCGACGGTGATCGGCGACACGCTTGCCGGTTTCTTCAATCCCCAGACGCGCAGTGTGACGCTGCCCGATCTGCCGGTCGATTTTGCCAAGCTCGCGCGGTTACAGATGCTCGCCTGCGGTACCAGCTATCACGCGGCGTTGATCGCTCGCTACTGGTTCGAACGCATCGCCCGCATTCCCTGCGACATCGATATTGGTTCCGAGTTCCGCTACCGCGACCCGCTGCTGGCGCCGGGGGGTGCCGCCATCGGCGTGTCGCAGTCGGGTGAAACGGCGGACACGCTGGCCGCCCTTCGTCTTGCGCGCAAGCTCGGCCAGAAGATCGTCAGCGTCGTCAACGTCGCCGAAAGCACCATGGCGCGCGAGGCCGACGGTGTGCTGCTGACCCATGCCGGGCCGGAAGTGGGTGTCGCCTCGACCAAGGCGTTTACGACGCAACTGACCGTGCTGGCCTGCATGGCGGTTGCGGCGGCGCGGGCGCGCGGCACCATCGACGCGGGCCGCGAGGCGGCGCTGACCACGGCGCTCGCGGAAGTTCCGGCGCGCGCGGCCGATGTCCTCAACCACGACGATCGGCTGAAGCAGATCGCGGCAGAAGTGGCGCAGGCGCGCCACGTGCTTTACCTCGGCCGCGGCACCTGTTTCCCGGTGGCCCTCGAAGGCGCGCTCAAGCTCAAGGAAATCACCTACATCCCGGCGGAAGGCTTCGCCGCCGGGGAAATGAAGCACGGCCCCATCGCGCTGATCGACAAGGACATCCCGATCATCGTCGTGGCGCCGTCCGACGACCTTTTTGAAAAGACCGCATCGAATATGGAAGAAGTCATCGCCCGCGGCGGGCGTGTGATCTTCCTGTCGGATGCGGCGGGCATCGCCCGGCTTGGCAGCCTTGCCGTGGCGGCGGTGGAACTGCCCACGGTCGATCCCTTCGTCGCCCCCATCCTCTACACCATCCCCGTGCAATTGCTGGCCTATCACGCCGCCGTGCTGCGCGGCGCCGACGTCGACCAGCCGCGCAATCTCGCCAAATCCGTGACGGTGGAGTAGGCCCGAATCCCGGTTAACAGGCCGGGGTACGGAGGCTATATTGGCCCCGTTTTCCGGGGCCCGGCCGCCCCGTCTGCACCCCTTTGTACGAGGATCGAGGAGAGCCATGAAGCTCAAGGACAAGAAGCTGTTCCGTCAGCAGTGCTACGTGAACGGCAAGTGGATCGACGCCGACAGCAAGGAGACCATCAAGGTCAACAACCCGGCCGACAATTCGATCCTCGGCACCATGCCCAAGCTCGGGCGCACGGAAACGCGGCGCGCCATCGAGGCCGCCGAAAAGGCATGGCCCGCCTGGCGCGCCAAGACGGCGAAGGAACGCGCCGCCATCCTGCGCAAGTTCTTCGACCTGATGATCGCCAATGCCGATGACCTCGCCATGATCATGACGATGGAGCAGGGCAAGCCGCTGGCCGAAGCCAAGGGCGAGGTGGTCTATTCGGCGTCCTTCCTCGAATGGTTCGCCGAAGAAGGCAAGCGCGTCTACGGCGACACCATCCCGCAGAACGTCGCGGGCCGTCGCATCGTCGTTACCAAGGAACCGATCGGCGTCGTCGCCGCGATCACGCCGTGGAACTTCCCTTCCGCCATGATCACCCGCAAGGCGGCGCCCGCGCTGGCGGCGGGCTGCACCGTGGTGTGCCGCCCCGCGTCCCAGACGCCCTATTCGGCCACCGCGCTCGCCGAACTGGCCGAACGCGCGGGCATCCCCGCGGGCGTGTTCAACGTCGTCACCGGATCGGCGGGCGAGCAGGGGGCGGAGCTCACCTCCAACCCGATCGTGCGCAAGCTGTCGTTCACCGGTTCGACCGAAATCGGCAAGCTGCTGATGGAGCAGTGCGCCGGCACCGTGAAGAAGATGAGCCTCGAGCTCGGCGGCAACGCGCCCTTCATCGTGTTCGACGACGCCGATCTCGATGCCGCGGTGCAGGGCGCGCTCGCGTCCAAGTACCGCAACACGGGGCAGACCTGCGTCTGCGCCAACCGCCTGTTGGTGCAGGACGGCGTCTATGACGCCTTCACCAAGAAGCTGGTGGCGGCGGTCAAGAAGCTCAAGGTCGGCCCCGGCACCGAGGAAGGTGTGACGCAAGGCCCGCTGATCGACATGAAGGCGGTCGAGAAGATCGAGGAGCACATCGCCGATGCCGTCAAGAAGGGCGGCAAGGTGGCCCTCGGTGGCAAGCGTCACAAGCTGGGCGGGTCGTTCTTCGAGCCGACCATCGTCACCGGCGCCACGTCGAAGATGCTGGTGGCGCGCGAAGAAACCTTCGGGCCGCTGGCGCCGATCTTCCGCTTCAAGACCGAGGCCGACGCCATCCGCATGGCCAACGACACGGAATTCGGCCTCGCCGCCTATTTCTATGCCCGCGACATCGGCCGCATCTGGCGCGTCGCCGAAGGCCTGGAATACGGCATCGTCGGCATCAACGAGGGCATCATCTCGACCGAGGTGGCGCCGTTTGGCGGCGTCAAGGAATCGGGCATCGGCCGCGAAGGCTCGAAGTACGGCATCGAGGAATTCCTCGAGGTCAAATACATGTGCATGGGCGGTATCGGCGCGTAAGCGGGGCAGATGGCCAAATACGACTACGACCTGTTCACGATCGGCGCGGGCTCCGGCGGGGTCCGCGCCGCGCGTCTTGCGGGCAGGCTCGGCAAGCGCTCGGCGCTGGCCGAGGAATGGACCGTCGGCGGCACCTGTGTGCACCGCGGCTGCATTCCGAAGAAGTTCTACGTCTATGCATCCCACTTCGCCGACGAGTTCGAGGCCGCGCGCGCCTTCGGCTGGGATATCGAGGTCAGCGCCTTCGACTGGCCGCGCCTCGTCGCCGCCAAGAAGAAGGAACTGGCGCGTCTTGAAGGGCTGTATGAAAAGGGGCTTTCCGATGCGGGCGTCACCGTCCTGCGCGGACGCGCCGTGCTTGAGGACGCCCATACGGTCAACCTCGGCGGCAAGCTGATCACGGCCGAAAACATCCTGATCGCGACCGGCGGGCGCCCGCAGATGCATGACATTCCGGGCGCTCAGCACATGATCACTTCGGACGAGGTGTTCGACCTGCCCGAATTGCCGCGCCGGGTTGTCATCTCGGGCGCGGGCTATATCGCGCTCGAATTCGCCTGCATCTTCCGGGGCCTTGGGTCCGACGTCACGGTGGTCTATCGGCGCACCGGCGTGCTGCGCGGCTTTGACGACGACGTGCGCAAGGCCTTGCAGGAAGAGATGGAAGCCAAGGGCATCCGTTTCGTGTTCGAGACCGTGTTCGAGGAAGTGCACAAGACCGACGACGGCCTGACCGTGCGCCTTGCCAACGGCGACACGCTCGCCGCCGATTGCGTACTGATGGCGGCTGGCCGCACGGCCAATACCCACGGCCTTGGCTGCGACAAGGCGGGCGTGACGCTTGCTTCCGATGGTTCCGTGATGGTGGACGCGTATTCGCGCACCAGCCAGCCCAATATCTTCGCTGTCGGCGACGTCACCAACCGCGTCAACCTGACGCCGGTCGCCATCCACGAAGCCATGTGCCTGACCGAAACCCTGTGGAAGGGCAACCCGTCGAAGCCCGATCATGCCGATATCGCCACCGCTGTCTTTACCCAGCCGCCGGTCGGCACCGTCGGTCTGACGGAAACCGAGGCACGCAAGCGTTTCGGCGAAGTGGACATCTACCGGGCGCGCTTCCGTCCCCTGAAGCACACGATTTCAGGCAGCACCGAAAAGGTTCTGGTCAAGCTGGTGGTGGCGCGCGAGAGCGACCGCGTGGTGGGCGTGCACATGGTCGGCATGGACGCAGGCGAGATCATCCAGGCCCTGGCCATTGCCGTGAAGGCGGGCGTCACCAAGGCCCAGTTCGATGCCACCATGGCCGTGCACCCGACGACGGCGGAAGAATTCGTGTTAATGTACGAAAAAAGCGTCGGCTGAAAACGGCGCGGCATTCCCGGAGGAAACCATGCAGAACACCTTCAAGCCCGGCCGTCGCGGCCGCAAGCCTGCCGTTCTCGGTCAGCCCGTTGTCGATCCCGCCGCCTGGCGCGCGGAAGAGTTCAAGGACAGCCTCGATTTCGTCTACGACTTGTCGGAGAGCGAGATCGGCGAAATCCTCGATGCCGTCGGCCGGGTCGAAAAGGCCGGGACTGCGCTGATGGATGTGAGGCGGCAGGATTTCGTCATGCCGCGCTTCTCGCGCATCATGGAAGAGGTGGTGAAGGACGAGGTGCTTGAAGGCCGAGGCTTCATCTTCCTGCGGGGCCTGCCGGTCGAAGGCCGCACCATCCTGCAGAACGCCATTGCCCAGTGGGGCCTTGCCACCTACATCGGGAAGATGCTGCCGCAGAACAAGTCAGGGCATTTGCTGGAGCACGTCAAGAACGCGGGCGGTGACATCAATTCGCCGACGGGCCGCGGCTATAATTCGCCCAACGCGCTCGGCTTTCATTCCGACAGCGCCGATGCCTTCTCGCTGATGTGCCTGCGCGGCGGCAAGTCCGGCGGCGAGCACCGGCTGGTCAGCTCCGTCACCGTCTATAACGAGATGCTGAAGCGCCGCCCCGATTACGCGAAGGAGCTGGAATTCCATTTCTACCGCACCCGGCGGGGCGAAATCCCGGCGGGCGAGGTGAACTATCACCGCCAGCCGGTATTCAGCGTCACCGAGGGCTATTTCGCCGCGCGCGGCGCGTCCAGCACGATCAAGCGCGCTCAGCAGCTTCCCAACGTTCCGAAGCTGACCGAGGCGCAGAAGGAAGCCATCGCCTATTACCAGGAGCTCGCGGGCGAATTGTCGCTGTTCATCGACTGGCAGCCGGGTGACGTGTCCTTCGTCATGAACCATGTCGCGCTGCATGCGCGCACCGCCTACGAGGACTGGCCCGAGGCCGAGCGCAAGCGGCACTTGTTCCGCCTGTGGATCGACCTCGAAGGCGCGCGGCCCGTCCATCCGGAGATCGCAGAGGACATGTCTGGCATCAAGTTGCCGCCGGGCACCGTGCTCAAGGCGCCCCTGGAAATGACCCTGGTCAAATCGGCCTGAGCCCTAACTGATTGTAATTACTGAATGAAAACTCCACAGGCTGGGTGCCGCTTTGTGGATAACTCGGGCCGTTTGACTGGAAATCGCCGGCGAAGCGGCGTATAAACCCCGGTTCCGGGCCCTTGGGCCCTGAAATCTTGGGATTTTTTGGGATCAAAACCATGGCCGCGAAGTGGACACCGGCAAGCTGGCGCGCAAAGCCCATCCTGCAACAGCCCGAATGGCCCGATCAGGCCAAGCTGGAAGCTGTCGAGGCGAAGCTGTCGAAGTACCCGCCCCTCGTCTTTGCGGGCGAGGCGCGGCGCCTGAAGGACCACCTGGCGCGCGTTGCGGCAGGCAAGGCTTTCCTGCTTCAGGGCGGCGACTGTGCGGAAAGCTTCGCCGAGTTCCATCCCGACAATATCCGCGACACCTTCCGCGTGCTGTTGCAGATGGCGGTGGTGCTGACCTACGGCGCTGCCTGCCCGGTGGTGAAGGTCGGGCGCATGGCGGGCCAGTTCGCCAAGCCGCGTTCGGAGCCGACGGAAAAGCGCGATGGCGTCGAATTGCCGAGCTACCGCGGCGACATGATCAACGGCATGGATTTCACGCCCGAAGCCCGCATTCCCGATCCCGAACGCATGGT
>JAURLI010000020.1 GCA_030831315.1 Alphaproteobacteria bacterium | reverse complement strand
TCCCAGGTCAGCCAGCCGATGGCGACGCGCTGGACCCAGTTCCCGACCAGCGAAATGCCGTCGCCGATGACGAAATTGCGGTAATCGCGATGGCTGAGCACCCGGGCGACGCCGCCGCCGGTGAGGAATTTGAGCATGGGAATCCGATCTGTACCCGGCCCACAGGCAACGCCCGGGCCAGACCGGATTATAGGCTTCGCGCGATAAGCGCCCTAGGGCAAAAACATCCTGCCAGGATCGCCTAAAGCTTGGCCAGCATCGCGTTAGCCACTGGCCAGACCTCCAGACCGCCGCGATAGATCATCTGCACGGCAACATAGAGGATGACCGCGAGGCCGACGTAGGCGATCCAGCGGTGCTTGTCGAGCAGGCGGGCGATATAGCTGGCTGCAAGGCCCATCAGGGCGATGGAAAGGGCCAGGCCGAAAACCAGAACGCCCGGATGCTCGCGCGCGGCACCCGCCACAGCCAACACGTTGTCCAGCGACATGGAAACGTCGGCGATGATGATCTGCCAAGTCGCCTGCATGAAGGTCTTCTGCGGTGCATGGGCGGCGATGGTGCCGTCGGCGTTGAGGTCGACCCCGGTGAGGGCTTCCTCGGCCTCCACGGTTTCCTCGCGGGTCGTGCGAAGTTCGCGCCACATCTTCCAGCACACCCACATCAGCAGCACGCCACCTGCCAGAAGCAGGCCGACGATCTGCAGAAGCTGCGTCGTCATCGCCGCCAGCACGATACGCAGGATCGTCGCCGCGGCGATGCCGACTAGAATAACCTTGGCGCGCTGTTCCGCCGGCAGGCCAGCGGCGGCGAGGCCAATGACGATGGCATTGTCACCCGCCAGCACCAGGTCGATCATGATGACCTGCAAGAGGGCGGAGAGAATTTCGGGTGTCAGGTACTCGGTCATAGGCTCTTGGCTCTCTTGAAAGTTACGAGCGGCCCCGTCCGCCGGTACGGATACCGACAATCGAAGGGAAAGCGTCATTCGCTGGCGAACACATGTCGGCCGCTCTCGTCAGTACGATTTCAGTCCGACATCGCAGCGCGTCGCGCTGCCAGAGGGGCCCGGCCTGAAAAGAAAAATTCACGGCCTCAGGAAAGGCCGAAATACCTCATCACGCTGTCTGGGCTTGCAATCATTCCGGCGCCGA
Source organism: Alphaproteobacteria bacterium (assembly GCA_030831315.1). Lineage (GTDB taxonomy): Bacteria > Pseudomonadota > Alphaproteobacteria > SMXQ01 > SMXQ01 > WHSO01. Next base: position 7,919 of record JAURLI010000020.1, on the reverse strand, counting down.
AGCCGATCAGCGCAAAGACGCCCGCGGCGTCCCACGGGGTAAATCCCCCCGTATCACGCGGGGCGCCCGTCACCGCCGCGATCGCAGACGTGGCCATTGCACCTGCGATGGCGCCGATGCTAAGCGCAGCAGTCAGTTGCCCTGTCGTGGCGAAGGCCAGCGCCACAAGGACGGGAATGCCGCCGCCGAGCAAGCCGACCGCGATAACCGGCACATCGGTCGCCGCCAAGCGCGTGGCGTAAAAGCGCTGAATTTCGAGGGACACGGGCGTCTCCGTTCGTGGCGCCAGCAACCGCCGGCACCGAAACAACGATGAACGAAGCTATCCGCAACCTTCCCTGCCGCGGTATCCGATGACCCCCGCAGGTAGAAATACGTGGTCGTGAAAGGGAGAGACTTCAGGGAAGCGCTAGACGTCGAGCCGGCCAAGCCGAACGGCGAACCGCACCAGCGCGGCAACGCTGTCGGCGCCTAGTTTTTCCATGACCTGCAGGCGATAGCCTTCCACCGTCCTGCTGCTGATGCCGAGGCTGAGCGCAATGGCCTGATTGGTGAAGCCCTTGACCACGTGATCGAAAACCTCGACCTCGCGCGGGGTCAGCCGGTCGAGGCGTGCACGCAGGCTTTGAATGGATTCGATTTCGCGTTGGCGCTCATGGCACCGGTCGATGCCGCGGTTGATGGCGGCAACCAGGGCACGGTCATCGATCGGCTTCTCGATGAAATCCTCCGCCCCCGCCTTGATGGCCTCCACCGCCATGGGGACATCGCCATGCCCGGTGATGACCACTGTAGGAATGACCGAGCCACGACGCTCCAACTCGCGGACGAGCTCAATCCCGTCCATCCCTGGCATGCGGACGTCGGCGACGACGCAACCAGGGCATGAGTCGTCGAACTTTCCGAGAAAATCCTCGGCCGAGGCGAAGGTCTCGACGTCATAGCCGAACACACGCAGCATTTCGGCAAGAGCCGCGCGAACCGCCTGCTCGTCGTCGATCAGATAGATCCTGGACCGCGTCATGATTGCTGGGCCTTGCTCCGCGAAAGTGGCAGGTCGAAACGGAATTCCGTCGCTCCTCGCGTACCATTTTCCAGCCACAGTCGGCCACCATGAAGTTCGACGATGGAGGACGAAATGGAAAGGCCCAGCCCCAGACCTTCCGGCTTGGATGTCGTGAGCGGCTGGAACAGCTTTTTCTCGACCTCGGGAGCGATCCCGACGCCGTCGTCGCGGACGCCGACGACGAGCCGGTCCGTACCCGGGTCCACCGAGGCCGAAATCACGATTTGCCCCGATCCCCTGCCCGTCTCACCGATGGCATCGACCGCATTGTGAATCAGGTTGAGGATCACCTGCTGCAACTGGACATGGTCGCCATGCATCATCGGCAGATCGGCAGGCGCCTCGAACGCGATGGCGACGTTCCTGTCCCTGGCGGATGCGCGTGCCAGCAGGATCGCATCCTCGATCACATTGCGAATATCGATCGTGCTGGAACGCGGCGCGCCGCGCCGCAGGAAACCGCGCATGCGTCGCACGATGCCGCCGGCATGGTCAATCTGGGCCACGAGATCGGCAAGATTGTCGGCTGCCCGGCGGCTGTCGCCCCCCGGAGTCGACAGGAGATGCTCCGCCGAACGCGCGAGAGCCCGCGCCGCCGTCATCGGCTGGTTGATCTCATGGGCGAGCGCAGAGGCCATGCCGGTCACGAGGTTGTAGCGGGCCGCCTGCACCGCTTCGGCCTCCATCGCCTTCAGACCCTCCTGTGCTTCTTCCATCGCCAGCCGTGCCTGGGCGCGCTCGCTGACGACGACGCCGGCAACCAGCCCTGTCGCCGTCAACACCAGCATTAGGGACTGGTATTCCGTGAAGGTTTCAGCATCGAACCCATGCAGGTGCATCAGGGCGACCAGCCCGACCTGCGCAACGGCGAGGCTCGCGCAGGCGCCGTCAAGCCCGTGACGCAGCGCAGCGGCCACAACGGGCAGGAAGATCAGGTAGAAGTAATTGAAACCGCCGGTCCGTTCAGCGCCGATGGTCAGCAGCAGAAAGGCGGCGATGACCGCGACATAAAGCGCGAACTCGGCGATCAGGACCGGGCCCGGGCGCCATCTGCGCCAGCCCGCACCCGGGCGCAGGATACGCAGCAGCAAAGGCGTGGCGACGGCAATACCGATGGCATCGCCGATGAACAGCGGCGTCGTCGCGGGAACGATGACTGCGGGTTCGATCTGTCCCGTCATCAGGAAAACGCCGGTCAGGCTGCCGGCAACGACGGCGGCGCCGCCGACGCCGCAGCCCAGCAGGACGAGAACGTCGCGCAGGCGCGTCAACTCGACATCGAAGCGAAGCCACCGCGCCAGTGCCGCAGCACCCGCATATCCGGCCGCCATGATCGCGGCAAGGGCGACCACTTCGGACCAGGCAAGCGCACTTTTCACCACAAGGAATTCGGATCCCAGCACGCCCGCAAACAGGATAACGCCGTACCACGCGGGCCCACGGACCATGCAGGCAAACAGGACACCGAGGCCCGGGTTCCAAGGCGTGATCGGCAGTCCCTTGTACTCGTGAATGAAACTGAGCCACTCCAACGCCAGGAACGCAGCCAGCCAACAAATGGTCCCCAGACCGGTTCGCCAGCCCGCAGCCGTCATGTTCCGCTAACCGCGAGGCCCGAATGCGGCGCGCATGTCATCGTGACGTTGCCCCGAGACCACGCTGCTCGTCCCCCGCCCCTTCGGTCAGAAGCCCGAGCGAGCGCCAGCGCAGCATGCCGCCCGGCAGGTTGGCAACCCGTGTGAAGCCCGACTTGCCGAGAACAACCGTCGCCTGGGCGGACCGGCCGCCGGAACGGCAAATGGCGACCACGGGCTTTTCCCGCGACAGCTCGCCCGCGCGCTCCGCGAGTTCGCCGAGCGGGATCAGCTTGGAGCCCGGAAGATGCCCGAGCGGGCCGCGGAATTCCGACTCCTCGCGCACATCGAGGAGTTGCACCTCGGCCAAGTGTTCCTCAACCCAGTGGGGATCGACTTCCCAGATGCCGGCAAAAGTCAGATGCAGGGGCGCCCATCCCGTTGCCGCCTGATCCGCCCCGGGTGCCGCAACGCGGCCGCACTTGAGGTTGGCCGGCACGGCGATATCCATCTGCTTGGGGTGAGCAAGGCCGAGGTTGTCCATGTAGCCCGCGAAATCCTCCTCGCCGACCTGCCCGCCGAGGCGCGGGTTGAAGCGACGCTCCTCGCCGACACTGGTTACCGTCAGCCCGCGATAATCATGCCCCGGATAAAGCAGGCAGTCGTCGGGCAAGGTGAATATCTGGTGATGAACAGATTGGTAAAGCCGCCGCGCATTTCCCTGCTGGAAGTCGGTGCGCCCGCAGCCGCGAATGAGCAGGCAGTCGCCGGTAAAGGCCATGGTTTCGTCGTCGAGTACGTAGGTCAGGCAGCCGTTGGTGTGCCCCGGCGTCTCGCGCACCAGGAGACGATGACGCCCGAGGGCGATTTCATCGCCTGCCGCAAGCAGCCGGTCGGCGCCTTCCGCGCCACCCGCGGCCGCCAGCATGATCTTGCTGCCGAAACGCAGCTTCAGCAGCCATGCGCCGGTGACGTGATCGGCATGGACGTGGGTTTCAAGGGTAGCGACCAGGCGCGCGCCCAATTCCTCAATCAGGGCCGAATCCCGACGGACCTGCTCGAAGACAGGATCGATGAGGACCGCTTCGCGCGTGTCCTCATCGGCAAGGAGGTAGGTGTAGGTCGAGGACTGCGGGTCGAAAAGCTGGCGGAATATAACCATGTTTCCCGGCCCTTCCGGAAGATGGCGGAGCGGGAGGGATTCGAACCCTCGATACGCCTTTTCAAGCGTATAACGGTTTAGCAAACCGCCGCCTTCAGCCTCTCGGCCACCGCTCCTCGCCCGGCAAGGCGCGCCGGGGCCTACTTACTAAAGGCGCCCCCGCGGACTGTCAACGACCGCCCCGGCCCCTTCGTGGCCATTTCCCCATAAAGGCTTTGGTAACCAGCCGGTCCTAGGGTGCCTGTGGGATGGCGTGCCCGGGGCACGCCGCGCAGCCATTTTGGGAACCTTGGCGCCGATGGACGGGTCGATATCTCAGGAAGACTTGCCGGAAACGGTGGTCTTTGACTTCAAGCACAGACTGTTTTCCCTCGACGGCTGCGTCTTTCGCAAGGCCCAGGGGAGTGAGCAGGTGGCGCTCTACGTCCCCATGGGCGACGTGGTAGCGGCCCTGCCCGTACACCAGATCCACCTGGAGTTCGAAATTCCCAAGGAATCCGACGACCATCGCCTGATGAGCCTCGCCGGACAGGCCCTGCAATACGTCAAACAGGTCTACCCCGGTGACTCCATCCCGCGTGAGGTCATAACCGGCAAGGCGCCGTGGATGGTGGACGAGAAATACCTGAAACAGGCGCAGGCCTAGGTCAGCATGCTGGTGGTCGCCTGGAAAACGGGCGAAGACACCGCAAGTATGAAGCGCGAGGACATGCTCGAGCGCGCGGCCACTCCTGAAACGAAGGTTACCCTGGAACAGGCCTATCCGGAAATCGCCAAGGCAGTCGCCCCCGACGAACCACGCCCGGATCAGGCCAAGGAATTGCTCGAAAAACTCGCGCAGGAGCTTTCCTACATCGAGGCGCTGCGCGAAAAGTTCCTCGACATCCGCCGCATGCAGACGAAGCTCAAGGGAACCTACAGCGCCTATCAGTCGGAAAAGGCGGTTGCCGAACAGATCACGCGCTGCAATTCGATGTTCGAGGCGCCGACGAGGAGCTTCTACGAAAAATTCGCCGAATTCGACACCTATGTCGTCGACCTGACCAGCATCCTCAAGCACTTCGACGCCCAGGTGAACTTCATCCGCGGCGAACGTGACGCCTTCCGCCAGATCCACCAGCTCTGGGAACCGTTGCTCGAACGTTGGGAGAAATACCCTGGCGGGCGCAGCGAGAACGGCGAGGAACTCATCCGCGACACCTACCGTTTCGCCGCCCAGCACTACATGCGCACGGCCGACTGGTAGGCGAAGATCTAACGTCCCACCACGTTGCGCGGCGCCCCCGCCGCAAATGCTTCCATATTTTCGATCAGTTGCCCGACCAGCGCCGCGGCCGCTTCGCGGCTCGCCCATGCGATATGGGGCGTCAGGATGAAGTCGGACCGCGCCGTAAGCTTCATCAGGGGATGATCGGCGGGCGGCGGTTCCGGGCTCGCCACGTCGAAGGCCGCACCGGAAATCTGCCCCGTCTCGAGGGCCTGCGTCAGCGCGCCCTCGTCGACGAGGCCGCCGCGTGCCGTGTTGATCAGGATCGGACGCCGTTTCATCAATGCGAATTCGCGCGCGCCGATCAGACCGCGCGTACTTTCGCTCAACGGGCAATGCAGGCTGATCACATCCGCCGAAGCCAGCGCCGCATCGAAATCGACGTAACCGGGCCGCGTCGTTGCTTCGCCTTTGCGCCCGGCAAGCACGACTTTCATGCCGAAGGCCTCCGCCCGGCGCGCCACGGCGCCGCCGATGGAGCCCGCGCCGACGATCGCAAGGGTCGCCCCGCCGAGATCGTGGATGGGATGGTCGAAATAGCAAAACTGCCCGGATTTCTGCCAGGCGCCGTCCAGCACCGAGGCGCGGTAAGCGGGCAAGGACCGGCGCAGGGCCAGCATCAGGGCGAAGACGTGTTCGGGCACCGTTGTCGTTGCGTAGCCGCGCACGTTGGAAACGACGATGCGCTTCGCGCGCGCCGTATCAAGGTCGATCTGGTCGGTGCCCGTGGCGGCGACGGCAATCATCCGCAGGCCCGGCAAGGCCTCGATCATCGGCCCGGTCAGCGGCACCTTGTTGACGATGACGATACTGGCATCACGGCAGCGCCCCACCACCTCGTCCGGGCGGGTGCGCTCATAGTCAGTCCAGCGGTGCTCGAAAGCGGGGGCCGGAACGGCAACGTCGGGCGGAATCGTCCCCCGGTCGAGAAAGACGATGTTATGCGGCATCGCTGATCAGGCGCCAGAGCTTCTCGGCGGTCGCCGGCATTGGCACCTCGCGGATGCCGAGCGGCGCCAGCGCATCGGCGATAGCGCTGCCAATAGCCGGCAGGGCGCCGACGTTGCCCGCCTCACCCGCGCCCTTGACGCCGAGCGGATTGGTCTTGGTCGGCACCGGGTTGCTTTCGACATGGATATCGCAGAAGTCGGCCGCGTGGGGCATGGCGTAATCCATGAACGACCCCGACAGGTTCTGCCCGGTCTCGGGATCGAAATGGATGTTCTCCATCAGCATCTGCCCGACCCCCTGTGCCACGCCGCCCTGGATCTGCCCGTGCAGCAGAAGCGGATTCATCACCACGCCGACGTCATCGACCACGTTGTAGGACAGAAGCTGCACGCGCCCGGTCTCTTGATCGATTTCCAGCTCGCAGACATGGCAGCCGTTGGGATAGTTCACCGTCGGGTTGCGGTAGAGCGTGCTGGCAATCAGCCCCGGCTCCATCCCCGCGGGCATCGCCTTGGGATTGATGGCGAGCTTGGCGACTTCCTTGATGGTGAGCGAGCGGTTCGACTTCGGGCTCGAAAACACGCCGTCGGCAAAGGCGACATCCGATGCGTCCACTTCCAGCGCCTTGGCGGCGATGGCCTTGCCCATGGCGATGACCTTTTCGCTGGAGAGGTGCAGGGCGGAGCCGCCGATCGTCGCCGAGCGCGAGCCGCCCGTGCCCTCGCCCGCCGCGACCCGGTCGGTATCGCCGCTGATGTATTCGACCTCGTTCGGATTTAACCCGAGCCGGTCGCAGACCAACTGCTTGAACACCGTTTCGTGGCCCTGGCCCTGATTGATGGCCCCCGAGATGATGGTGCAGGTGCCGCCACGGTCGAAGCGCACCTCGCCCATCTCGTAGCCGGGAGCCGCGGCGCGCTCGATGGAATTGGAAATGCCGAAACCGCGCAGCTTGCCGCGCGCGCGTGCTTCCGCCCGGCGCTTTTCGAAGCCGGCGAAATCGCCGAGCTTGAGCGCCATGTCCATGTTCTCTTCGAAGTTGCCGCAGTCATAGGTGAAGGTCAGGCCCGTCTTGAACGGCATCGCGTCGGGGGGAATGATGTTCTTGCGGCGGATATCGACCCGGTCGAAACCAAGTTCCGCCGCTGCCTCGTCGATGATGCGCTCGATCAGGTAGGCAGCCTCTGGCCGACCGTTGCCGCGATAGGGGCGCATCGGGTTGGTGTTGGTGAACACCGTCGTCACATCGACATGGATTGCAGGCGTCCTGTAGACGCCGGCCAGGGTGCCGAGGTTGCCGGTCGAGGAGGTGTCGCCGCCGGTCTGCAGGTAGGCGCCGATGGCGACGATGTTTTTCACCTTCATGCCGAGGAAGGTGCCGTCCTTGGCGAGCGCCAGGCTCACTTCGCTGACGTTGTCGCGTCCATGGGCATCGGCGAGGAAGGATTCGGACCGCGTCGCCGTCCACTTGACCGGACGGCCGACAACGCGCGAAGCCCAGAGCGTCAGCGGCACCTCGTTATAGACGGCGGACTTGTTGCCGAAGCTGCCACCGACGTCACGGGCGACGACGCGCAGCTTGTTCGCGGGTATGCCCAGCGTCGCCGCGAGCTCGATCTGGTACTGGTGCGCCCGCTGCAGCGGCGTGTAGATCGTGTAACGGTCTTCCGCCGCATCGTAGTCACCGAGCGCCGCGCGCGGCTCCATCGCCGCCGCGTAGACGCGGTTGATGACGAAATTTCGGGTGACGACGTGATCGGCCTTGGCGAAGGCCTGTTCGGTCTTTTCGCGATCGCCGACCTGATGGGCAAAGCAGATGTTGCTGGGGCAATCGTCCCAGACCAGCGGCGCACCCGGTAAAAGCGCGCAGTCGGTCGCGGCGACGGCGGGCAGCGGCTC
>JAURLI010000019.1 GCA_030831315.1 Alphaproteobacteria bacterium | reverse complement strand
CGCTGGAACTGCAGGAAACCATCCTGCCCATCCGCATCCGCGAATTTACCCTGCGCCAGGATTCGGCGGGGGCCGGGCGCTATCGCGGCGGGCTCGGTTTCCGCAAGGTCTATGACATCATTTCGCCCTGCCTGCTGCAGACCAACCTCGATCGCACCAAGTTCGCGCCCTGGGGCGTGGCCGGCGGCAAGGATGCGTTGCCCGGTTGCGTCACGGTCTATCGCAAGGCGGGCGGCGCACCCGAGACGGTCTGCAAGGCCAAGGGTTATCGTCTTGAGGCCGGTGATCGCGTGGTGCTGGAAACGGGCGGCGGCGGCGGTTGGGGTGACCCGGCCGAACGGTCGCGCGACGCCATCGCCCGCGACGTTGCCCGCGGCTATGTGTCGGCCGCGGCGGCCGCGCGCGATTACGGCCACAAGGCCTGAATTTCAGGCCCCGAACTTTAGGCAAGTCTGTTTTGCGCGCGGGCGCGCTTATCGCGGCGGCGGGGCAGGACTAGGATTTGATTTCGCCGCGCAGGAAACCGGAGGACAGAAGATCATGTCGCAGCTTCCCTTCCCCAAGGCCGCCAAGGGCGCCGACCCCAAGGACAAGGATTGGCAGCCGCTGCCAATCGACACGTTCCTTGACTGGCGCAATGCCCAGGGCATCCCCGTCATCACCGATTTCTTCATCAAGGACATCAATACGGTCGAGCTCGGCCACTGGGACCTCAAGGGCGTTCCTGCTGCCTTCGTCATCCTCGACGGGGCAGGCGATACCAACGACGCCTACATCTGCGAAATTCCGGCGGGCGGCAAGACCAAGCCCCAGAAGCACCTGTACGAGGAAACCGTCTACGTCACCAAGGGACAGGGTGCCACCACGGTCTGGCAGCGCGACGGGCGCAAGCACACGTTCGAGTGGGGGCCGGGCAGCCTGTTCTCCATTCCCATCAACGCCAACTACCAGCATTTCAATTCATCGGGCAGCGATGTCGTGCGCTATTACGCGGTGACCAACTGCTGTTTCGTGATGAACCTGTTTCACAGCCCCGATTTCATCTTCAACAGCGATTATGTCTTCAATGACCGTTTCAACCCGAATGTTGACGAATATTTCGGCAAGCAGGAAATCTTCGGCCGTTTCTTCATGACGACCAATTTCGTGCCCGATCTCAGGACGCTCAACCTCGCCGACTACTCGGAACGAGGCAAGGGATCGACCAACATGAAGTTCGATCTCGCCGGTAATACGATGGGCGCGCATATCTCGGAATTTCCGGTCGGCACCTACAAGAAGGGCCACCGTCACGGCCCCGGCGCCCATGTCATCATCGTCTCGGGCCAGGGTTATTCGATCCTGTGGCGCGACGGCGAAGAACCGCGCCGGGTCGATTGGGGGCCGGGCAGCGTCGTGGTGCCGCCCGATCAGTGGTTCCACCAGCATTTCAATTCGGGCGCCAAGCCCGCCCGTTACCTTGCGCTGCGCTGGAACAACTGGCGCTTCCGCTTCATGAAGTCGGCCAAGCGGCGCAACGAAACCTTCACCAGCATCAAGGAAGGCGGGAGCCAGATCGAGTTTCCCGACGAAAACCCCAGGATTCACAAAGAGTTCGAAGAATCCCTCAAGCTCGCCGGGGCCGATTGCAGGATGGGCGGCTACCACCCGTTCTGCACTTACAAGACTGCCGCCGAATAGCGCGGCGTTTCAGTCGTCGAAGAAACAGAGGAGCCGCGCTTCCATGCTTTCGCGCGGCGGCGCGCCCGCGGGCGTCGTCGGATCGGTGAAGGCCGAGTGGATGGTGAAGCGTGCCACGTCGTTGCGCGAATCGTAGCACTTGAAGACCAGCGCTTCGTCGCGCGTCATTTCCGGAAAGTAGAACCACTTGTGCGCCGGGTTATAGGCGACATGGTAGATTTCGCCGCGCCGGTTGGGATAGACCCGCGCTGTGGCGATCAGGTCGCGCGGGGCGATCGAGCGCGCGTCGCAAATGGCGAGCGGCGACGACAGGATGGGCCCGCGCACGGCGCGCCAGACCTGCACCACCTGGAAGCGGTGCTTCAATAACTCTTCGGCCTCTGCGGGCAAGAGATCGCGCACGCGCTGGGGGCCGGACCATTCGGTATAGTCGTTGTGCACGTGGCGCACGGGGCCTTTGACCTTGCGCGATTCGCGGGTTTCTTCGTCGCCCGCGCGCCGCGTGTGATCGAAGATGTGAACGCGGGTGCATCCCATCTCGCGCTTCACCAGTTCTTCGAGCTCGCGGAAGTAGACGCGGCGTACCTCGTCCTCGTCGTAGAAGTCGCGCATTTGCGTCGGGTGGGAGGCAAGACGGAAGCCTTCGCGCTCGAGCGAGAACTCCATGCCGCGGGCGTTTTCGATGCGCACGCGATGGCGTTCGTAGGTGCCGGTGTGGGTGTGCAGCGCGCTGGCGTCGCCGAAGCTGCGCGATTCGGGCTTTTCCTCGCCTTCGACGATATAGGCCATCTCGGCCTCGACGAAACGCGGTGCGCGGTCGGAATCGGGCATAGCGGCCTCCCTCGTTTGCTCCCGTTGCCGGGTTGGGTGCAGTTTAGCCCCCGGGCCGGGCCGCGGAAAGTGATGCTGTTTTGCCCGCCTCCGTGGCAAACTGCGCCCGCTCATGACCCAGACGCCCGAAAACAAAGGCGAATCCGCCGCCCAGTACGCGCCCAGGCCCGCGCCCCAGGCCGCCCCTTGGGGCGACCTGTTCCGCGACGGCCGCGCCATTTATTCCGCCATCGTCATGCTCGGCGTGATCGTTCATGCCCTGCAGATTCTCGTCGTCGTCATCATCATGCCGACCGTCGTCGCCGACGTGGGCGGTGCCGATTTCTACACCTGGCCTTCCATGCTCTATACGGTCGGCGCCATCGTCGGCACCGCGAGTGTCGGTCCCCTGTGGGCCGCCTGCGGGCGGCGCGGGGGTACCGTTATCTCGGCTGCGATTTTCCTGGTGGCCACGGTTGCCTGCGCGCTCGCGCCCAGCATGTTTGCCCTTTGCGCCGCACGCCTGGTGCAGGGGTACGGCGGCGGGCTGATCTTCGGCGGCGGCATGGCGCTGATCGCGGGCCTGTTCCATGAAACCTTGCGCCGGCGCATCATCGCCGCCCAGCAGGGCATCTGGATGATTGCCCAGCTGCTTGGCCCCGCGCTCGGCGGCGGCTTTGCCGAGCTTGGCTGGTGGCGCGGTTCGTTCTGGTCGATGGTGCCGTTGGCGCTCGTCTTCATGGCGCTCGTCTGGTTCCGCGTTCCGGAAGAAGACCCTTCGGGCGAGCCGCCGCGCGCCCAGGCCATTCCCTTCCTGCGCCTGTCGTTGCTGGCCGCCGGTGTTTTCGCCATCGGCCTGTCGGGACCGGTCCATGATCTGGCCCCGCGCATTGCGCTTTTTGCGGTCGCCGCCGCGCTTGTCTGGCTGACCTTGCGTCTTGATTCGCGCGCGGCCAACCGGCTCTATCCGACCGCCGCCTTCTCGCCGCGCTCGCCCGTCGGCCTCGGGCTTCTGGTTCTGTTCACCGGCGGCATGGCGCAGACCTCGGTGAACCTGTTCATGCCGTTGCTGCTTCAGGTCGTCCATGGCGTGACGCCGTTGTTCATCAGCTTCATCGCCATCATCATTTCATTCGGCTGGACGCTCGGCACCTTCGCTGTCTCGGGCTGGTCCGGCCGGCGCGAGGATTGGGCATTGCGCGCAGGCCCCATACTGATGTTCATCGGTATCGGCACCATGGCGCTGATCGCGGCGAAGCCGATGCTCGGATTTCTCGCCATCGCTGCTTTCGTGCTTGGCGTCGGTGTCGGTATCCACAACGTGCATATCGTCGCCCGCACCATCGCCCATGCCCGCAAGGGCGAAGAACGCATCACGTCGGCCGCCGTGCCCTCGATGCGGTCGCTGGGTACCGCCTTCGGCGCCGCCGTGGCAGGTGGCATTTCGACGATGGCCGGTCTCGGCGATGCGACGGAGCCGGAAAACGTCGGCCGCGCGGTGACGCTGGTTTATGCGTTCAACCTGCTGCCGCTGGTGCTGGCGGTCGTTTTCGTCACCATGCTGGTGCGCATGGGACGGCGCGCTGGCGCTTAAGGCCGCTCTGCCGCCTGCGGCGCGTCCGGGTCGTCGATGCCGGCAATTTCACGGATCAGCTTGGTCAGGATCGCCGACTGGAAATCCTTGAAGTCGCGCGCCGGAATGGAAAAGGCGCCCGGCCCGCCGATGACGTGATCGAGGAAGAACACATCGAGTCCGGGAAAGTCGCCCAGGATCGGCAGCCCGTTCACCGTGACCCCCTGCGCCACCGCCTGATCGCGCCCGACCGCGGCGGGCAGGCCGTCCTTGTCGGGACCGTCGCCCGACAGGTCCACGACCTTGCGCGTGCCGATAAAGGCATTGTTGTTGATCGATTGGGCGCCGTAGAGGATGGCGCTGCCGACGGCGGTGCCGCCGCCGTAGATTTCACGCGGCGCCGTTTCCAGCACTTGGGCGATTTTCTCGACATCGGCCGGGTCGCGCACGGCGGTCCACGGCACGACCACCGATTTCAGGAAATGGCCGCTCCACTCGACGTAAGCGATGGCGACGCGCCCGATCGGCCCATTGCGGATGGCCGAAAGGACGCGTGGATTGCGCAGCGCCTGGGCGTAGCCCAGCCGTTGCAGGCGAAATTCCTCGTAATTGACGCTGCCCGACACGTCGGCCATCAGGATCAGTTCGAGATCGACCTTCTCCTGGGCACGGACGGTGCCGGAAAGCGACAAGACCAGACAGATCGTAAGGACAAGCGCGCGCAGCATCCCCGCCAGTAGACACCGGGGGCGGGCGCTTTTCAACGGCCTCCGGTTTATGGCGGCCTCGGCGGTTGCCGGTCGGCGGCGCGAAGGGGTAGGCTAGCCTCAAGGAACGGCGGGGCATGCCCCCGCAATAAAAAAAGCGGCCCGTGGCGTATCGCCCGAGGCCCGGTTCCGTATCCGGGGAGGACAACATGGCTTACGACATTCTCATCAAGGGTGGCACCGTGGTCGACGGTACCGGGCTGCCGGGGTATCGCGCCGACGTCGCCATCAGCGACGACCGCATCGCCGCCATCGGCGACCTGAAGGGCGAAAGCGCGAAGGACACCATCGATGCAGACGGGCTGACCGTTTCGCCCGGCTTCGTCGATGGCCACACGCACATGGATGCCCAGGTGTTCTGGGATCATCTCGGCGGCAATTCCTGCTGGGCAGGGGTGACGTCGGTGGTGATGGGCAATTGCGGCTTCACCCTGGCGCCGTGCTCGGAAAAACAGAAGTCCCTCGTGCTGCACAACTTCGAGCGTGCCGAGGACATCCCCATCGAGGCGATGGAAGCGGGCATTCCCTGGCAGTGGGACACCTTCCCTGAATATCTCGACGTCGTCGATGCGCTGCCCAAGGGCATCAACTACGCTTCCTACGTCGGCCATTCCGCCCTGCGCACCCATGTCATGGGCGAACGCGCGATGGAAGAAGAAGCCGATGCCGACGATTACGCGGCGCTCAAGCGCGAACTTGAGGCGAGCATGCGCGCGGGCGCCATCGGGTTCTCGACCTCGCGCACCAACGCGCACCGCACGCCGCTCGGCAAGCCGGTCGCGAGCCGCATGGCGAGCTGGGATGAATTCGCGGGCCTCGTCGGCCTGTTGGGTGAGTTGGGCACCGGCATCGTCGAGATCGCACGCCAGAACGGCATCGACGACCCGGACGAGTTGCGCGCCGAACAGGACAGCATCCGCCGTCTTGCCGTCGACACCGGCGTGCCTTTCACCTTCGGCAGCTCCTTCTATCGGCGCACCCATCCCGACCATTGGCGCAGCCAGATCGGCATGGTCGATCAGGCCATTTCCGAAGGTGCCCGCATGATGATCCAGGGCACGGCGACGTGGAACGTGTCGCTGCGGTCCTTCGAGACGCGCACGCCCTACGACGTGCTGCCGGTCTGGAACACCTTCCGCAAGCTACCGCTGGAAGAACAGGAAAAGGGCCTGCGCGATCCCGCCATGCGGGCCAAGCTGGTCGGCGCCGTCCACGCCCACTGCCACAAGCCGGACCCGGCCCTGCCCAACCTGTTCCAGCGCCCCGTCGACTGGGACTGGATCTTCCCGCTGACCCGTACCCTGCCGCCGTTCCCCTCGGTCGCCGATATCGCGCGCGAGCGCGGGCACGACCCCGTCGATGTGTTCATCGACCTGGCGCTGGAAAATCAACTGAAGCTGTTCTTCATCCAGCCCAGCAACAACGAGGACCAGGACTTCGTCCGCGCACTGATCAGCCACCCGGCGACCGCCGTCACCTTCTCCGATGCCGGCGCCCATGTGGCGACGACGATCAACCCGATCCACGGGCATCTTCTCGGCCACTGGGTGCGTAACGAAGGCGCGATGACGCTGGAAGCGGCGGTGCGCAAGATCAGCTTCGATGTCGCGTCCTTCTTCGGCCTCGAAGGCCGCGGCTGGCTGCGCGAGGGCAACTACGCCGATGTCTGCGTCTTCGACCCCGACACGGTAGCGCCCGCCATGCCCAACCTGGTGCGCGACCTGCCTGCGGGCGCGCCGCGCATCATCCAGAAGACCGACGGCATCAAGCACACCATCGTCAACGGCCAGCGCTTCATGAACGACAACGAGCATACCGGCGCGTATGCGGGCCGCCTGATGCGCGGGCCGCTCTGCCACAACTAGGCGTTATTGACGCCAGGGAGGACAGCGATGAAACGGGTGAAATTCGGCACCAGCGACCTGATGGTCTCGCCCATGGGGCTCGGCTGCATGAGCATGTCGGGCTGCTACGG
>JAURLI010000001.1 GCA_030831315.1 Alphaproteobacteria bacterium | reverse complement strand
GTCGCCGCCAGCAAGAGCCCTGCGACCGCAAACGTAAACAGGCGCGCACGCGCAAATGAAACAGCAAGACGGATCATGTCTTCCTCCCTTGGAAAGGCTCCCGGCGCGGCGGTTGCTCCCGCCTGTTCTTGAAAAATGAAAAAGGAGGATGCCGCCCGATGGCGGCTTTTTGGCGGCAAACCGCAGCGGGACGCTGCTTTTCTGGCGTGGAAAAGTGGCGACCCCAACGGGATTCGAACCCGTGTTACTACCTTGAAAGGGTGGTGTCCTAGGCCTCTAGACGATGGGGTCGCGGGGGCCGGGCCGGGAACCCCGGCCGGACAGGCCCGCTTCGTTTAAGGGGGAATGGCCGGGAAATCAAGGGCAATCCGGGCCGCGGCCGGAGCCGCCTGAAAGCCCCGGATTCAAAGGGCCGGGTTATCGGGTCCTGTTACTGGGCGGGCGCCGCATCATCGACGAGAAGCTGCACGTCGTCGCGCCCCATCCAGTTATCGGCCCTGAGCTTGCCCGCGACGTGGATGGGCAGGCCTCCCGCCGCCAGCAGGGCGCGCCCGAGCGGCTTGTCGGCAGCGCGAAAGGCGATCGCCTTGAGCCTGCCGCCGTCGCCGCCCGTAAGGAACAGCCGCACGTGGTTTTCGCCCACGACGTCGGCCTTGCCGACGCGGGCCGCGGGGATGACGAAGCGCGGCTCCGAATTGCCCTGCCCGAAAGGGGCAAGCGCCGACAGGCGCGCGATCAGTTCCGGCGTCGCCGCGCGCGGCGCCAGCGCGCCATCGAGGTAGAGCGTTCGGCCCAGTTCCTCGCCCGCTTCCGCCACCTGGCGGGCGATGCGGGCGGCGAGAAATTCGCCGAGTTCTCCAAGGCGACCACGCGCCACCGTGAACCCCGCCGCCATGGCATGGCCGCCGCCGTTGATCAGGAGCCCTTGCTGGCGCGCCGCGATCACCGCGGCGCCAAGGTCGATGCCCGGCACCGACCGGCCGGAGCCCTTCGCGGTTTCGCCGTCGATCCCGGCGACACAGACGGGGCGGTGAAAACGCTCGATGACGCGGCTCGCCACGATGCCGATGACGCCCGGGTGCCAGTTCTCGCCGGAGAGGAACAGGAGCGGCGGTTCCGCGCCCCCCTGCTCTTCCGCCTGCACCAGTGCCTGTTCAAGAACCTGCGCCTCGATCTCGCGGCGCTCGGCATTGAAGGCGTCAAGCTCGCGGGCAATGGCGCCCGCCTCTTCGTCGTCGTCGCAGGCAAGCAGCCGCGAGCCGAGATCAGGCCGTCCCACCCGGCCGCCCGCGTTGATACGCGGACCCAGCATGAAGCCGAGATGCCAGGCTTCGGGCTTCTGGTCGAGCTTGGCGACATCGGCAAGCGCGCGCAGGCCCGCATTGGCGCGCCCCGCCATGATCTTGAGCCCCTGCGCCACCAGCGCCCGGTTGACGCCGGTCAGCCGCACCTGGTCGCAGACGGTGCCGAGCGCCACGATATCGAGCCATTGCAGCAGGTCCGGCTCGGGCCGGCCCGGGCGATAGTATTTGCGCGCCCGAAGCTCCCGGTTGACGGCGACGACCAGCAGGAAGGCGACGCCCACCGCAGCGAGCTGGCGGTGCGGGCTGGTTTCATCCAGCCGGTTGGGATTGACAATGGCATGGGCGGCGGGCAGGCGTTCCTCGGCCACGTGATGGTCGATGACGACGACATCGAGGCCGGCGTCCTTCGCCTCCGCCAGCGCATCGAAGGCGGAAATGCCGCAATCGACGGTGATCACCACCTTCGCGCCGCTTTTGGCGAGGGCGCGCATCGCCGGGCCGTTGGGCCCGTAGCCTTCCTTGATGCGGTCGGGAATATAGACGTCGATGGGGCGGCCGAGTGCCCGGAAGAAACGCGTCAGCAAGGCCGAGGACGTCGCGCCATCGACGTCGTAATCGCCGAACACGGCAATCCTGTCGCCTGCGGCGACGGCATCGGCAATGCGCGCGGCGGCCCGATCCATGTCGATCAGGTGCGCGGGATCGGGCAAGGCGTTGCGCAGCGTGGGATTGAGGAAGGCTTCGGCTTCGTCGGGGCCGATGCCGCGCCCGGCAAGGGCGCGTGCGACGATCTCGGGTAGTTCCAGGCGCTGGGCAAGGGTCAGCGCCAACCGCGCATCTTCAAGGCGCGGCCGCCATGCATAGCCCGAAAACGAGCGCTCGACGAAGAGAGGTCCCCCTCCCTGACCAGCGCCCGCGTTCATGGCCTCAGCTGTCCATGGGGCCGAAGCCGGACTTGATCGTGAAGTTGTGGTCGGTTTCGACGCGGCGCACGGTCCCGGTCTTGGAGCGCATGACGATGGAGTGCGTCTTGGCCCCGCCCGCAAACCGGCGAACGCCGTGCAGCATGGCGCCGTCCGTCACGCCGGTCGCGGCGAACATGACGTTGCCCGAGGCCAGGTCGAGCATGCTGTACTTGCGGTTGAGGTCGGTGATGCCCCAGCGCGCCGCGCGCTTGCGTTCGTCGTCGTTGCGGAACAGGAGCCGGCCCTGCATGAAGCCGCCGATGCAGCGCAGGGCGGCCGCGGCAAGAACGCCTTCCGGCGCGCCGCCGGAACCCACGTACATATCGACGCCCGAAGACAGCTCCGAGGTGGCGATGACGCCCGAAACGTCGCCGTCTGAAATCAGCATGATGCGGGCACCCGCCTCGCGCACGCGCTTGATCAGTTCTTCGTGGCGCGGCCGGTCGAGGATGCAGACAAGAATGTCCGAAATATCCTTCTTCAGGGCCTTGGAAAGTTCGTGCAGGTTCTTGGCCGGGGTTTCGTCGAGATCGACGACGCCACTGCCGACACCCTTGCCGACGGCGATCTTGTCCATGTAGACGTCGGGCGCGTTCAGGAACCCGCCCTTTTCCGCGAGCGCGATCACGGCGAGCGCGTTGTTGCCGCCTTTCGCCGTAATCGTCGTGCCTTCCAGCGGATCGAGCGCGATATCGACCTGCGGACCGCCCTTGCCGACCTTTTCGCCGATGTAGAGCATCGGGGCCTCGTCGCGTTCGCCCTCGCCGATGACGACGGTGCCCTCGATCTCGAGACTGTTGAGCGCGCTGCGCATGGCGTCCACCGCCGCCTGGTCGGCCGCCTTCTCGTCGCCGCGCCCCATCAGGCGCGACGCCGACAGCGCCGCAGCTTCGGTCACCCGGACGACTTCGAGCGCCAGGTTGCGATCCAACATTTCGGTCATGCGATACTCCCCGAGAATTTCTTGAATTTGGTTTTAACGGGCACGGCCCCGGATGGGTCCGGTGTGCCCATTTTATACGGCTATTCGGACAGGGCTAAAAGGCTTCGATCCGGATCATGCGTGGCGGACGCAACATACTGGAAAGCTTGGATATCTTGGCGAGCGCCCGGGCCATGGCGGCTTCTTCGCAGGCATGGGTCTCGAGCACAACGGGAACCGGATCGCCCGGGGCGCGGCCGCGCTGAAGCATGGAATCGAGCGAGATCTGCTCGTACCTGAACGCCGCGGTGACGTCCGCCATGACGCCCGGCATGTCGCGCACGGTCAGGCAGATGTAATAAGCCCCGCGATGGCCGCTGATTGCGACCGGGCGCGGCTTCGCCAGCTTGTTCGCGGCAATGCCAAAGGTCGGCACGCGCGCCCCGCGGGCGACATCGACCAGGTCGGCGACGACCGCAGACGCCGTCGGGCCGCCGCCCGCGCCACGGCCTTCGAACACGGTCGAACCGACGAAATCGCCGTCGGCGACCACGGCGTTGAAGGCGCCGGGCACATGGGCAATCGGCGAAGATTCGGGCACAAGGCACGGATGGACACGCTGGCGAACGCCCGCTTCGGTGCGCCGCGCGATGCCCAGCAGCTTGATGCGGTAGCCGAGTTCGCCCGCAAAGCGGATGTCGTCGGCGGTGACCTTGCGGATGCCCTCGACATGGACGGAGGCGAAATCGACCTCGCTGCCGAAGGCGAGCGCGGCAAGGATGGCGAGCTTGTGCGCCGTGTCGACGCCGTCGATGTCGAAGGACGGATCGGCTTCGGCGTAGCCCAGCTTCTGCGCTTCCTTGAGCACCGCGTTGAAATCGCGTCCGGTCTCGCGCATCTCCGTCAAAATGTAATTGCAGGTGCCGTTGAGGATGCCGTAGACGCGCTCGATGCCATTGGCGGCGAGTCCTTCGCGCAGCGCCTTGACGATGGGAATGCCGCCGGCGACGGCGGCCTCGAAGCGCAGGCTGCCGCCCTTGCCTTCCGCCGCACGCGCCAGTTCGGAACCGTGATGGGCAATCAATGCCTTGTTCGCGGTCACCACATGGCGGCCCGCCGCCAGCGCATTGGTGACGAGTTCGCGCGCAACGCCTTCTGCGCCGCCGATCAGTTCGACGATGACGTCAATGCCGGGAACCTTGGCGAGATTGGCCGCGTCCTCGACCCAATCGACGCCCGACAGGTCCACGCCGCGGTCGCGGCTGCGGTCACGGGCAGAAACGGCCCTAAGCGCGATCGGTCGGCCGCAACGGGCCGCCAGCAGGTCCGCGTGGTCGCGAAGAAGCTGCGCCGTCGCCGCTCCGACCGTGCCCAGCCCGGCGATAGCGATGTTTAAAGGCTGGGACATCAGGAAGCGACCGCCTGCTTCTTGGTACCGTCGGCACCGCTGCCGCGCAGGAACTGGCGGATGTTGCGGACGGCCTGACGGATGCGCTGGCGGTTTTCGACGAGCGCAATACGCACGTGGCCGTCGCCGTATTCGCCGAAGCCGATGCCGGGCGATACAGCCACCTTGGCCTCGCGCAGCAGGAGCTTGGAAAACTCGACCGAGCCCAGGTGCTTGAACTGCTCGGGCAGCGGCGCCCAGGCGAACATGGTCGCCGCCGGGGACGGCACGTCCCAGCCCGCTTCCGCCAACCCCTTGATCAGGACGTCGCGGCGGTCACGGTAAAGGGTGCGGATCTCCTCGACGCAGTCCTGCGGCCCGTTGAGCGCGGCCACCGCTGCCGCCTGGATGGGCGTGAAGGCGCCGTAGTCCAGGTACGACTTGATGCGCGTCAGCGCGTGGATGAGCCGCTTGTTGCCGGCGGCAAATCCGATGCGCCAGCCCGCCATCGAGTAGGTCTTGCTCATCGAGGTGAACTCGATGGCGACGTCCTTCGCGCCCGGAACCTCGAGGATCGAGGGCGGCGGGTTGCCGTCGAAATAAACCTCGGCATAGGCGAGATCCGACAGGATCCATATCCCGTGCTCGCGGCAGAACTTCACGACCTTCTCGTAGAAATCGACGCCGACGACCATGGCCGTCGGATTGGCCGGGAAATTGAGGATGAGCGCGGTCGGCGGCGGCACCGAATGGCGCACGGCGCGGGTCAGGCCCTCGAGGAAGTCGAAGCCCGGCCCGATCGGCACATGGCGCACGTTGGCACCGGCAATGATGAAGCCGTAAGGGTGAATTGGATAGCTCGGGTTCGGCACCAGGATGACGTCGCCCGGCGAGGTGATCGCCTGAGCAAGGTTGGCAAGGCCTTCCTTGGATCCCAGCGTGACGATGTTTTCCGAATCGGGGTCGATATCGACATTGAAGCGGCGCTTGTAATAGGCCGCATGGGCCTTGCGCAGCCCCGGAATGCCGCGGGAGTTCGAGTAACGATGGGTACGGCCGTCCTGAACCACCTCGATCAGCTTGTCGACGACGTGCTTGGGGGTAGCCTGGTCAGGATTGCCCATGCCGAGGTCGATGATGTCCTCGCCGGCGGCACGAGCGCGCGCCTTCATCGCATTGACTTCAGCGAAAACGTATGGCGGAAGCCGCCTGATCCTGTGAAATTCCTGGTCCATGAGCCTGATCCACGCCGATGCTGCCGCCCCAATGCGGCGCCACGATGGCGGGCGTTGGTTTAGCGCCGCGGCGTTTAATAATCGAGATAAATCTCCGCCCTGCGGTTGCCCGCCTCGCCCGAAGGCATGAATTCGTAATAGAGCGGTTCGTTGTCGGCGCGGGCCTCGACGACGATGTCCTTGGCGGGAACGCCCATCCTGGTCAGGGCATTCGCCACCGCCTGGGCACGCGCCAGCGACAGGCGGAAATTGACCAGCCGGTGACGCAGCGGATCGACGTCGCGGGTGCGGCTGGAGGCATGACCCACAACGCGCACGATACCGCCCCTGAACTTCTTCATATTTGCTATGTTTTCAAGCAGGTTATTGTCCGATGCTGATAGTTTGCTTGAATTGTTGTCGAACATGATCTTGGCCGCCGGCGCCCCTGCTCCCGCAGCCATCGCCACGGGTTCGGAGGACATCGCGGGCGAACGCAGCGTCGGGCTGACGCGGGATGCGGACGGGAATACCGGCGCCGACCGTCCCGCCGAAGAGGCGACAACGCTGGAATGGTTGACGTCGCGGATGCCGCTGGCGACGGGCGCACCCCGGACGACACCGCCCGACTGGCTGAGGGCGGCCTCGAAGGCCTGACGGGCCGTTTCGGTCCCGGCATCGCTCGCAATCGGCGACGCGCTGGCGGAGATCATGGGGGCAGCCGGCATGGCCGGGGCCAGAGGCGCCATCGGCGGCTGTGCTGACGGCGCGGGCGCGGCACTGGCAACCGCGGCCGGCATTGGCGGCGGCGGCGGTGCGTCAACGCGCGAAGACGGCGGCGGCGGGGGCGACGCGATCACGGGCGGCGGCGGCGCACCCGGGCGGGTATCACTGGGCCCGAGCGCCGCATGGCGCGCCTGGGCGCGGTCGGCGGCAAGGCCGCTCTGAACCTGCCCGGCCTGGCCGCTATCGGAAATATCGCGGGGACGGTCGGGAACGCTGGCGAGATTGGGGTACTGGCCGCTGGCCCCCTGCTTCTTCTGCTTCTGACTCGCATCGGCCCTGGCATCCTGCGCCTTGGCGGTTTCGTCGCCGGCGATCCAGTCGCGGGTGCCGCGGTACCATTCGACCGGGTTGGCCCAATCGGGGACGGAAGAGCATCCCGAAAGGAACAGCGCCATGAGGGCGATCGCCCCGGCGCGGCTCGCGAAGCCCGAAATTACCCTGCGCTGGTTCATGCCTGTCCTCCGCCGGCGGGCGTTCGCTGGAACAGCGAACTGGGCCGGCCTGTTGGCCAACATACGGGACAGTCGCACGGGAACGGATACCGGCAAAGACGCCATAGCTCCCCCGACATGAATTTCCCCCTATATGTCTTAATTTAATTCGGAAAATTGGTAAAGGCAGGTTAACGAAAGCCCGCGCTGCACCCCTTGCCCGATGCTCCCGTCGGGTTTAATGATGGACGAAGAAGCCGGAAAACAAGGCTATTTACGGGGAGGACTCAAAATGACACCGGCACAGCTTTATTGCTGGCATTTCATGGCCTACCCCCACCTGCCGGCGGATTTCGACGAAAAATACGATACAGGCTGGGTTACGGTTCCGAACCATTTGTGGGACGCCGAACGCTCGCGCGGGCTTTACCAGGAATACATTGATCAGCTTGCCTATGCCGACCGTCTCGGTTTCGACGGCTTCGTGCTGAATGAGCACCACCAGAACATTTACGGCCTCGCCGCTTCGCCCAACATCGTCGCCGCCGCCCTGACCCAGGCGACCAAGCGCGGGCGCATCGTGGTTCTGGGCAACCTCCTGCCGCTGCACATGAACCCGATGCGCGTGGCCGAGGAATACGCCATGCTCGACATGATGTCGGGCGGGCGCATCGTCGCCGGCTTCGCGCCGGGCGGCGGTCCGGAAACCTTCAATTACGACGTTCCGTCGGCGCGCTCGCGCGAACAATTCTGGGAAAGCCTCGACCTGATCGTGCGCGCATGGACGGAAGACGGCCCCTTCGCCCACGAGGGAGTCCATTTCCCGCTGCGCTACGTCAACCCTTGGCCGAAGCCCCTGCAAAAACCGCACCCGCCCGTATGGGTGCCGGGATCGCGTTCGCCGGGCACGCTGATCGAATGCGCCAAGCGCGGCTACTGCTACTTCCTGTCCTCGCGCAGCCACGGCTCCGCAACCGGCCGCGCCAAGGACCAGTTCACCGAGATTATTGAGCAGCACGGCAAGAAATATCATCCCTTCCGCATGGGCATCCTGCTGTCGGTCTATGTCGGCGAGAACGACAACACCGCGCGCGGCGAATGCGAGGAAGGCGTCTGGTACTTCCTGAAGAACTGCCTGAAGGGACACCTGCGCACCGAAGGACGCCAGCTGACCTTCGGGCCCGGCGTACCTTATATCCCGACGAAGGCCTGGCGGCAGTACCTCGAAACATCGAAACCCGGGCGCAAGCTGCTGGGCGATGCCGAGAACTGGGAGGAACTGGAAAGTTCCAACTCGATCATCGTCGGCGGGCCGGACACGGTCTATGAACGCCTTCGCCAGCTCATCGACCAGACAGACGTCGGCAACCTGCTGATCCAGTTCCATCTGGGAAACATGAGCGACGAGATTACGCGCGGCTCGATGAAGCGGTTCGCCGAACAGGTGGCGCCGCGCCTGAGGGAATACTCGGCCAAGCGCTTCGCCGAGCGTTTCCCCGAAAGCGAGGAAGAGATGGCCGCCGCGGGAGTGGGAGCATGAGCGCGCGTTTGATCACCGCAGGAGGCCGCAAGGTCGGCCTTGTCGAACTCGGCAAGGGCGAGCCCCTCCTCTACCTGCATGGCTTTGCCGACATGCACGCGACGAGGCCCGGCCCGTTTCCGTTCCATGAGACGCTCGCCGCAAACCGCAAACTGATCGCGCCCGCCCATCCCGGCTGCGCCGACAGCGAGGAATATCCCGACCTGATGACGGTCGAGGACGCGGTATTCCATTACCTGGATGTTTTCGATGCCCTCGGCCTTGATAAGTTCGACCTTGTCGGCCACTGCGTCGGCGGCTGGATCGCCGCCGAGATCGCGGTACGGCATCCCGAGCGCGTGAAGTCGCTGGCCCTCATCGGCGCTGCCGGTCTCTTCGTTCCGGGCGCCCTGATCGGTGACGTCTTCATGGTCGCCCAGCCCGCCCGCGGGGTCGAATACGCGGACCTGCGCGCAATGCTGTTCAGTTCCGCCGACCACCCGCTCGCGCAGGAACTTTTCCCCGATGGCCGCGGCGGCATCGACGACGAGGTACGGCGCTACCAGATGCTTCGCTTCGGCTCCTTCATCGGGTTCAAGCCGCCTTATTTCTATCACCGCGCCCTGATCAATCGGCTGCACCGCATCAACTGCCCCACCCTGATCATCACCGGCGAAAAGGACGCCATGGTGCCGCGTGCCATTGCCAACGCTTATGCCGGCGGCATCAAGGGCGCTTCGCTGCAGGTCATTTCCGGGGCGGGCCATGCGGCGCATCTGGAACAGCCGCAGGCAATCACCGACGCGCTGTCTCGTCTCCACCGATAGAATTCGGCCTCTGGAAATTTGTAAAAACGCATATGCAAATGTGTTTTTTCATATAAACGGTTTCATTTTTACTGATTAAGCCTATCATCACCCCTATTGCGAATACGGGTGGAGACCCATAGGGATGAATGTCAGGTGGCTCGATTCCTTTGATCTGGGCGTACCGGAAATCGACAGCGATCACAGGACCATCGTCAAACTGATGAAATTGGTCGAGGATTCTGTCGCCGCCAATTATTCCTCAGGCACGACCGTTGCCCTGATCGAACGCCTGTTCGCCTATACCCGGGACCATTTCCGCCGCGAGGAAGAAATGCTCAGGTCGCTCGGCTATGAAGACGTTGATAAACACATCGGCTGCTGATGGACAGCGCCGAGGAAATCAAGGAAGCCTGCATGAAGGCGTCCAGCCCAGATGATTTTCAGGAATGCTGCGACGAACTGATGCGATTCCTGATCGACGACGTCGTGCGCGGCG
>JAURLI010000018.1 GCA_030831315.1 Alphaproteobacteria bacterium | reverse complement strand
GCATCCGCCGCGCGCGCCCGAACGGGCTCGGCCAGCTCGCGTCCCTCGATATCGCGGGACGCTCCCATGACGTCCATGTTCCGCTCGTCGGCGGCTTCCAGTTGCACAACGTCGCCTGCGCGCTCGGCCTGGCGCTTGCCACCGGTGCCGCCGCCGAAGAGGCGCTCGGTGCCATCGGCAGTCTCAGGGGCGCGCCGGGTCGCATGGAACTGGTCGGCACGCGCGCCAACGGCGGCGCCGTCTTCGTCGACTATGCCCATACGCCCGACGCCCTCGCCAACGTGCTGGCCGCGCTCCGGCCCCATGCAATGGGCCGTCTTTCGGTGGTGTTCGGCTGCGGCGGCGACCGCGATCGCGGCAAGCGTCCGCTGATGGGCCGCATCGCCGTCGATGGCGCCGACGATATCATCGTCACAGACGACAATCCGCGCAGCGAAGACGCCGCCGCCATCCGCCGCGAGGTTCTCGCGGGCGCGATGGGCCGCGCGCGCGAAATTGCCGACCGCCATGAGGCCATCGCCGCCGCCGTCGCCGCGCTCGGCGCAGGCGACGTGCTGGTCATCGCCGGCAAGGGCCACGAACGCGGCCAGATCGTCGGCGACAAGGTTCATCCTTTCTTCGATGCGGATGAAGCACGCAAGGCCATCATTGATGCCGACGGGGGGCGCCAGTGACCGACGCCGCCAAGCCGCTCTGGACCCAGGCGGAAGCCGAACACGCCACTGGTGGCCATTCGACCCTGCCGTGGTCGGCAAGCGGCGTCAGCATCGACAGCCGCACGCTGGCGAAGGGCGATCTGTTCGTCGCCATACGCGGCCCCCGCTTCGACGCCCATGACTTTCTTGCCGATGCCTTCAAGGCGGGCGCCGCCTGCGCGCTGGTCAACCGCATCCCGCGCAATCATCCCGATGACCAGCCGCTGCTGATCGCCGAAGATACCTATTCCGGCCTCAAGGCCCTGGCCCGCGCCGCACGTCAGCGCGCCGATGCCCGCCGCATCGCGGTCACCGGCAGCGTCGGCAAGACCTCGACCAAGGAAGCGCTGGCCGCGGCCCTTGCGCCGTCAGGCAAGGTTGCCGCCACGGTGGGCAACCTCAACAACCTGTGGGGCGTGCCGCTCTCGCTTGCCCGCATGCCGCGCGACACCAAATTCGGCGTGTTCGAGATCGGCATGAACCACGCGGGCGAGATCACGCCGCTGTCGCGCATCGTGCGCCCCGATATCGCCATCATCACGACCGTGGAAGCCGTGCATCTGCAATTCTTCGACTCGATCGAAGACATCGCGCGCGCCAAGGCCGAAATCTTCGACGGGCTGCGCGGGCGCGGCACGGCAGTGCTGAACCGCGACAACCGGTTCTTTGATTTCCTGGTCGAGGAAGCGGCGGCGCGCTCCATCGCCAATATCGTTTCCTTCGGCGAA
Source organism: Alphaproteobacteria bacterium (assembly GCA_030831315.1). Lineage (GTDB taxonomy): Bacteria > Pseudomonadota > Alphaproteobacteria > SMXQ01 > SMXQ01 > WHSO01. The sequence continues at coordinate 29,158 of JAURLI010000018.1, read as the reverse complement.
CACGAGGATGCCGATGCCCGGCTACTGTCTTACGACAGCGGCTCGCCCGCGCGCATTCGCGCCGACATCATGGGCAAGACGCTCGACTTCACCCTCGCCCTGCCCGGACGGCACAATGCACTGAACGCGATGGCGGTGCTCGCCGCCATCGGGATTCTCGGCGCCGACATCGACAAGGCCGCCGATGCGCTCGGGCGCATGGACGCGCCCGCCGGTCGCGGCAAGCGCATGCGCGTGAAACTCGCGGGTGGCGGCGAAGCCCTGGTCATCGACGATTCCTACAACGCCTCCCCCGCCTCCATGCGCGCGTCCTTCAAGGTGTTGGCCCAGGCCAAGCCAGGTGCCAGCGGGCGGCGCATCGCGGTGCTGGGCGACATGCTCGAACTTGGTTCCGGCTCCGCCCGGGCCCATGCCGATCTGGCCGAAGACATCGTCGCCGCCGGGGCCGACCTCGTGCTGACGACAGGCGATAACATGATGCATCTCGACGATGCGCTGCCCCGCCGCCTGCGCGCGGGTCACGGCGCGCGCGCCGCCGACCTCGTAGCGCTTCTGAACGAATTGCTGCGCGACGGCGACGTCGTGCTGGTCAAGGGCTCGAACAGCCAGAACCTCGGCGCCGTCGTGCGCGCGCTCGCCAAGCCGGGTGCTGCGTCCAAAGCCGAACCGGCCCACTGAGGAGGAACGACAGGACGAATGCTTTATAATCTCCTCGCCCCGCTCGCGATTGATTTCGGCCCCCTCAACCTGTTCCGGTACCTCACCTTCAGGACCGGCGGCGCGGTGATGACCGCGCTGCTGGTGTGTTTCCTGTGCGGCCCCGCGGTGATCCGCTGGCTCAAGGCGCGCCAGGCCGAAGGCCAGCCCATCCGCACCGACGGCCCCGAATCCCATCTGCTGACCAAGAAGGGCACGCCCACCATGGGCGGCTTCATCATCCTGCTGGGTCTTTCGGTGGCGACGCTCCTGTGGGCCGACCTGTCCAACGCCTATGTCTGGGTCGTGCTGTTCGTGACCATCGGCTTCGGCGCCATCGGCTTCGCCGACGACTACCTGAAGCTGACGCGGCGCAATCACAAGGGTGTCCCCGGTAAAATTCGGCTCAGCGCCGAAATCGCCGTCGCCGTTGCCGCCGCCGTGTGGATCATGCACATCACGAAAGCGCCGCTCGACACCACGCTGGCGGTGCCATTCTTCAAGTCGCTGCTGATCAACCTCGGCTGGTTCTTCCCGGTCTTCGCTGCCTTCGTCATGGTGGGCGCATCGAACGCGGTCAACCTGACCGACGGGCTCGACGGCCTCGCCATCGGCCCGGTCATGATCGCGGCGGGCTGCCTCGCGCTGATTTCCTATCTGGTCGGCAACGCCATCTTCGCCAATTACCTGCAGATCCATTTCGTGTCCGGCGCCGGCGAGTTGACGGTTCTGTGCGGCGCGCTGGTCGGCGCATCGCTTGGCTTCCTGTGGTTCAACGCACCCCCCGCCATGGTGTTCATGGGCGATACCGGCTCGCTGTCGGTCGGCGGCGCGCTCGGCGCGGTCAGCGTCATCATCAAGCACGAACTGGTGCTGGCCGTGATCGGCGGCCTGTTCGTGCTGGAAACGGTTTCGGTCATCGTCCAGGTCGTCTCCTTCAAGCTGACCGGCAAGCGCGTCTTCCGCATGGCGCCGCTGCACCACCACTTCGAGAAGAAGGGCTGGGCCGAACCTACCGTCGTCATCCGTTTCTGGATCATCGCGATCGTGCTCGCGCTGATCGGCCTTTCCACCCTGAAGCTGCGCTAGAAGGACCATGATCGAGCTCGCCGCCACTTCGGGACAGACCTACGCCGTGATGGGACTCGGTGCGTCCGGTCTCGCCACGGTCGAGGCGCTCGAGCGCGCGGGCGCGCGCGTGCTCGCCTGGGACGACGATGCCGGGCGGCGCGCCACCGCGATCGAGCGCGGCATGAAGCTGACCGACCTCGCCCAGGTCAACCTGGCTGGAACCGCGGCGCTGCTGCTGTCGCCGGGTATCCCGCACACGTATCCCAAACCCCATCCGACCGCCGAGGCCGCACGCCGGGCGGGCGTGCCGATCCTCTGCGATATCGATCTCCTGCTCGGCGCCAATGCCAAAGCGGGCGCGCGCGTCATCGGCATTACCGGCACCAACGGCAAATCGACCGTCACGGCGCTGATCGGCCATTGCCTGACGGCGGCGGGCGTGTCGTGCTCGGTCGGCGGCAACTTGGGCCCCGCGGCACTCGGCCTCGCACCGCAGGGTACGGGCGGCGCCTATGTGCTGGAACTGTCGAGCTACCAGATCGAACGCATCGCCACCGCGGGCTTCGATGTTGCGGTCCTGATCAACATCACCCCCGACCATCTCGACCGGCACGGCGGCATGGCCGGCTATATCGCCGCCAAGGAAAAGCTGTTCGAACTGATGCGCGGGCCCCGCTCGGTCGCCGTGATCGGCGCCGACAACAGCGACTGCCGCGCTGTGGCCAACCGCCTCAGGGCATCGGGCAAGGCGCGGGTCGTCGCCATTTCCGCCGAACGTTCCGTCGAAGGCGGCATCTGGGTCGAGGGCGGCCGCATTATGGACGCGACAACGGGTGCCGCCCGCCTGATTGCCGATATCTCCTCCGTCGGCACGTTGCCCGGTACCCACAACTGGCAGAACGCGGCGGCCGCGACGGCAGCGCTGCTCGCCTTCGGGCTGGCTCCGGAACGAATCGCCGAAGGCCTTGCGAGTTACCCGGGTCTTCCCCATCGTCAGGAACGCCTGCGCCGGATCGGCGACGTCACCTATATAAATGACTCGAAGGCGACCAACCCGGACGCGGCGCTGCGCGCCATCGTCTGCTACGACGACATTTTCTGGATCGCGGGCGGACTCGCCAAGGACGGCGGCTTCGCCGCACTTGCCCCGGGCTTCGGCCGTATCCGCCACGCCTATCTCATCGGCAAGGCTGCCGCCGACATTGCCGCGACCATCGAGGGGCGCATCGCCTTCACGATGTCGGGCACACTCGATGCCGCCCTTGCCGCCGCCCATGAAGCTGCGCAAGGCTCGAGGCGGTCCGCCGTCGTGCTGCTGTCGCCGGCCTGCGCCTCCTTCGACCAGTTCGCCAATTTCGAAGCCCGCGGCAACGCCTTCCGCCAGATGGTGGCGGCGCTGCCCGAAACCGCCGGGGTGACGCCATGATCGGCTTCGCGCGCACCGATACGTCCGTGCTCGCCCGCTGGTGGTGGACCGTCGACCGCTGGACGCTGTTCGCCGTCGCGGCACTGATCGGCTTCGGTATCCTGCTGACCCTTGCCGCATCCCCCGCCGTGGCCGAGCGCATCGGCTACGACACCTATTATTTCGTCAAGCGCCAGCTCGCCTACCTGCTGCCTGCGCTCACGGTGGTCTTCGCCCTGTCGTTGCTGGAACCGCGCGGTGTGCGGCGCGTCGGTATCGTGCTGTTCGCCATGTCCCTTCTGCTGCTGGTAGCAACGCTGTTCGTCGGCGTCGAAATCAAGGGTGCCAGACGCTGGCTCAGCCTCGGCGGCTTTTCGCTGCAGCCCTCCGAACTGGTGAAGCCGGCCTTCGCCGTGGTCATCGCCTGGCTGATGGTGACCGCCAAGTCGTCGGAAAAATTCCCGGGCCTCGTCATCGCGCTGGGCGTTTACGGCCTCGTCGCGATGCTTCTGGTGCTGGAACCCGACATGGGACAGACCGCGTTGGTCACCGCGATCTTCTTCGCCGAATTCTTCGTCGGCGGCATGCCTCTCTACCTGATTGCGGGCGGCATCGCGTTCGCCGCCGTCGGTGCCGTCGGCGCCTATTACACGCTGCCGCATTTCGCCAGCCGCATTAACCGGTTCCTCGATCCGTCCTCGGGTGACAGCTACCAAGCGGTTACCGGCCTTGAAGCCTTCATGAACGGCGGCCTGTTCGGCCGCGGTCCCGGCGAGGGCACGGTCAAGGAAGTCCTGCCCGACGCCCATTCCGACTTCATCTTCGCCGTCGCCGGCGAAGAGTTGGGCTTTTTCGCCTGCCTGATCATCGTCGCGATTTTCGCAGCCATCGTGCTGCGCGCCATCGCGCGTTCGCTTGAAGCGCACAACCTGTTCGTGCTGCTCGCGGTCACCGGCCTGCTGACACAGTTCGGCACCCAGGCGATCATCCACATGGCGTCCACCCTCAACCTGATGCCCACCAAGGGCATGACCCTGCCGTTCATTTCCTACGGCGGGTCGTCGCTGATCGGGATTGCCATCACCATGGGGCTGATGCTGGCGCTGACGCGCAAGCATGTCGGCCTGAGGGAGGTCTGAGGTGTCGCCCGAGAACCTCTCCCAACGCCATCCCATCGTACTGGTCGCCGGCGGCACCGGCGGGCATGTTTTCCCGGCCGAGGCGCTGGCCGCCGAACTGCGCCAGCGCGGCTACACGCTGGCGCTGTTCACCGACAGCCGCGGCAAGACCTGGTCGGGCGCACTCGGCGGGGTCGATACCCATGCCATCCGCGCCGGCCGCGTCTCGGGCGTTTCCCTCCTGCGCCGCATTACCGGCGCCGCCGAACTGGCGCTGGGCGGGCTGCAATCGCGCAAGCTGCTGGCCCGCCTCAGGCCGTCGGTCGTGGTCGGCTTTGGTGGCTATGCTTCGGTGCCCGCGATGCTGGCGGCAAACAGCCTTTCGGTACCCACGGTCATCCATGAACAGAACGCGCTGCTGGGGCGCGCCAACAGGCTGCTGGCCCCGCGCGTCTCCGCAATCGCAACGTCTTTCGCAGAAGTCGCGCGCATCCGCCCCGAGGACGCCGCCAAGGTAGTGCTGACCGGCAATCCCGTGCGCGAACCGGTGCGGGCCTTGCGCGAAATTCCCTTTACCGAACCTGCCCGCGGGGCTCCGGTCGAACTTCTCGTGACCGGCGGCAGCCAGGGCGCCAGCGTCTTTGCCCGCGTGGTGCCGGGCGCCATCGCCCGCCTGCCCGAAGACATCCGCGCGCGCCTCAACGTGACCCAGCAGGCCCGCCCCGAGGATCTGGAAACCGTGCGCGCCGCCTATGCCGACATGGGCCAGTCCGCCACCGTCGAAAGCTTCTTTGCCGACCTTCCCGAACGCTTGGGCCGCGCGCATATCGTCGTCTGCCGCGCCGGTGCGTCCACCTGCGCCGAACTGACCTGCGCGGGGCGCCCGGCGATCCTCGTGCCCTACCCTTCCGCCGCCGACGATCACCAGAGCGCGAATGCCCGCGCGGTGGCCGCATCGGGCGGCGCCGAACTGGTCGCCGAACCGTCGTTCACCCCCGAAACCCTCGCCGCCCGTCTCAAGCTGATGATCGAGCAGCCCGGCCGCCTTACCCAGATGGCGACCGCTGCGCGCAACGCCGGCCACAAGGACGCGGCCGGCAACCTCGCCATTCTCGTGATGAACCTGGTGCCCGTGCATCTGCGCAACGGCGGAAAGGAAGCCGCATGAAAGCGATGCCTCTCACCATCGGAACCATCCATTTCGTCGGCATCGGCGGCATCGGCATGTCCGGCATCGCCGAAATCCTGCACAACCTCGGCTATTCGGTACAAGGCTCCGACGTTGCCGACAGCGCCAACGTCAAGCGCCTGCGCGACATGGGCATCGCCGTTCACGTAGGCCACGAAGCCCACAATCTGGGCGAAGCCCAGGTTGTGGTCGTTTCCTCGGCTATTCCGCGCGACAACCCCGAAGTAGCCGCAGCGCGGGCGAAACTCATTCCCGTTGTGCGCCGGGCCGAAATGCTGGCCGAGTTGATGCGCCTCAAGTGGTCGATCGCCATTGCCGGCACCCACGGCAAGACGACGACGACGTCGCTGGTCGCGGCCATCGTCGACGGGGCCGGCCTCGATCCGACCGTGATCAACGGCGGCATCGTCAATGCCTATGGCTCCAACGCGCGGCTGGGCGCCGGCGAATGGATGGTGGTCGAGGCCGACGAGTCGGATGGCACCTTCACCAAGCTGCCCGCGACGATCGCCATCGTCACCAACATCGATCCCGAGCACCTCGACTTCTACGGCGATTTCGACGCGGTGCGCACGGCCTTCGTGTCCTTCGTCCAGAACATTCCCTTCTACGGCTTCGCCGCAGTCTGCATCGACCATCCGGAAGTGCAGGCGATGATCCCGCGCGTGTCGGATCGCAAGCTGATCACCTACGGCATGAGCCCGCAGGCCGACGTCCGTGCCGTCAACATCAGGGCCGAGCCGGGCGTCCTGACCTTTGATGTCATCATCACGTCGCGCGCATCGGCCAAGCCGCGCACGCTCGAAGGCATGAAGCTGCCGATGCTGGGCAACCACAACGTCCAGAACGCGCTGGCGGCGATCAGCGTCACCCAGGAAATGGACATTCCCGACGACCGCATCCGCGCCGCACTTGCGGGTTTTGCCGGGGTCAAAAGGCGTTTCACGCGCACGGGCGAGGCCCACGGCGTTACCGTCATCGACGATTACGGCCATCACCCGGTCGAGATCTCCGCTGTGCTGAAAGGCGCGCGCGCCGCAACGTCGGGCCGCATCATCGCCGTCGTCCAGCCGCATCGCTTCTCGCGCCTGCAATCGCTGTTCGATCAGTTCTGCACCTGCTTCAACGACGCCGACACCGTCATCGTCGCCGAGGTCTATCCGGCGGGCGAAAAGCCCATTCCCGGCATCGACCGCGACCACATGGTCGAAGGCCTGCGTGCGCGCGGGCATCGCGACGTGATCGCCCTGGCTGACCCCAAGGCGCTCGCCGGGATCGTGCACGGCCTCGCCAAGGCGGGCGACCTGGTGGTCTGCCTCGGCGCCGGTTCCGTCACCTACTGGGCGCAGGCGCTGCCCGCCGAACTGGAAGCGCTGGGCCCCGGCAAGGGAGGCAGCTCATGATGGCGGCCGCCCACGTCCATCATCGCCTGATCGACCGGCTGCCGCCGGTGCGCGGGCGTTACCGCGAAGGCGCCGAGCTTTCGCGCATCACCTGGTTCCGCGTCGGCGGACCGGCAGAAGTAATGTTCCGCCCCGCCGATGCCGACGACCTCGCCGATTTCCTGCGCGACCGTCCCTCCGACGTGCCGGTAACGGTGATCGGCGTCGGCTCCAACCTTCTGGTGCGCGATGGCGGCATCCCCGGCGTCGTCATTCGCCTTGGCGGCGAATTCGCCACCATCGATATCGAGGGCACCGACATCATTGCCGGCGCGGGCGCGCTCGACGGCAACGTCGCCCATGCGGCGGCGGTGGCTGAGATCGCCGGCCTCGAATTCCTTGCCGGCATTCCCGGCACCATCGGCGGTGCGGTGCGCATGAACGCGGGCGCCTATGGACGCGAGATCAGGGACGTACTGGTGAGTGCCGAAGCCGTCAGCGGCGACGGCACCCTGCATACCCTCGCGCCTGCCGACATGGACATGAGCTACCGCCACACCGGCGTGCCAAACGACTACGTGTTTACCACCGCCCGCCTGCGCGGCACCCCAGGTGCCCGCGCCGAGATCACCCGGCGCATCAAGGAAATTCAGGACGCCCGCGCCGCCACCCAGCCCGTGCGCACGCGCACCGGCGGTTCCACCTTTAAAAATCCTGTTGGAAAGAAAGCGTGGGAACTGATCGACGCGGCAGGTTGCCGTGGCCTGATGATCGGCGGCGCCCGCGTCTCCGACCAGCACTGCAATTTCCTGATCAACGAAGGCACCGCCACCGCCGCCGATATCGAGGCACTGGGCGAGGAAGTCCGCCGCCGCGTGAAGGACCATTCGGGCATTACGCTGGAGTGGGAAATCCGCATCATCGGCGTTCCCGCGAAAGGAGGCCGGGCATGAGCGCGAAGAAGCGCATCGCCGTCCTCATGGGCGGGCCGTCGGCCGAACGCGAGGTGTCGCTGGTCTCGGGCGCGGCCTGCGCCAAGGCGCTTGCCGAGTTGGGCCATGACGTCGCGAAGGTCGACGTCGGCCACGATCTTGGCCGCGTCGTGTCGGAACTTGCCGCGCATCGCCCCGACGTCGCCTTCAACGCCCTGCACGGGCGCTTCGGCGAGGACGGCTGCATCCAGGGCGCCCTTGAACTGATGCAGATCCCCTATACCCATTCGGGCGTGCTGGCCTCGGCCGTCGCCATGGACAAGCCGACGGCCCGGCGTCTGTTCCGCGACGCGGGCCTCGACTGCGCCGAAGGCGGCGTCCATGGGCGTGACGATGTCGTCGGCCGCCATGTCATGGAACCGCCCTATGTCCTGAAGCCGCTGAACGAAGGATCTTCGGTCGGCGTCAAGATCGTCTTCGAAAACGATGCTCCGCCCGCAGCCAAGGACTGGTCCTTCGGCGAGAGCGTGCTGGTCGAACGCTATATCCCCGGGCGCGAGGTTCAGGTCGCGGTCATGGGCGCTCGCGCGCTGGGCGCCATCGAGATCAGGCCCAAGGGCCGCTTCTACGATTTCGAAGCCAAGTACACCGAGGGCAAGGCCGATCACCTGATGCCCGCCCCCATCGGCGAGGCGCCCTATGCGGAAGCCCTGCGTATCGGGCTTGCCGCGCACCAGGCGCTTGGCTGCCGCGGCGTCAGCCGCACCGATCTGCGCTACGACGACACCAAAGGCACGCCCGGCCGTTTCGTCGTGCTGGAAGTCAACACCCAGCCCGGCATGACGCCGCTGTCGCTGGTACCCGAGATCGCCGGCCATTGCGGCATCGGTTTCGGCGAACTCGTTTCCTGGATGGTGGAGGACGCCTCATGCCCGCGTTGAAGAGCACCCGCGCCCGCAAACCCGCGCCCAAGCGTCGCCGCCGCAAGGGCCTGCCCAAATCCCTGCGCACCGCCCTGCGCTGGGGCCTGCCCGCGGCACTGTTCGCCACCGCCGCCGTCGGCGGCACCTGGATCTATACGAGCGGGCGCGTCGAGGCCAGCATCGCCGCCGCGCGCGACGGCGCCATCGGCCTGACCGCGCGGGCCGGCCTGCGCGTCCAGAACGTTCTCGTGCTCGGTCGCAACCGCGCCGACCGCGACGAAGTGACGCGCGCGCTCGGCGCCGTACGCGGCCAGCCGATCCTCGCCTTCGATCCCCATGCCGCCAAGACGCGGCTGGAAAAGATCAATTGGGTGCGTGCCGCGGAAGTCGAACGCCGCCTGCCCGATACCATCTACCTGCGCCTCGTCGAGCGCGAGCCGCTGGCGCTCTGGCAGCACGACGGCAAGCTGGCCCTGATCGACCGCGAAGGGGTGGTCATCACCCGCGAGCATCTCGGCCGTTTCCCGGGCCTGCCGATGATCGTCGGCGCCAACGCCGCCGAACATGCCGAGAAAATCATCGATATCCTGCGCGCGCGCCCCGCGGTTGCGGAAACGGTCAGCGCCATCGTGCGCGTCGCCGGTCGTCGCTGGGACCTGCGTCTCAAGAATGACGTGACCGTGCAGCTTCCCGAAGACGGTGCGGCACGGGCCGTAGCCCGCCTTGCCGGGCTGATCGCACGCGACGGCATTCTCACGCGCGACGTCATCGCCATAGACATGCGCCTGCCCGACCGGCTGGTCGTGCGCACGCGCCACGGATCGCGCCCGCTGTCGGGCGCCGATGCCGGACGGAATTCAAAGACTCGCGCCGCTGGTGGCGGCGCCAGGCGCCCGGCCAGGGACACCTGAGCGGGCAACGGGGGAATGGGGATATGAAGAAAAAGCGTCTCGCCAGATCAAAGGAAGGGTTGATCACCGCGCTCGACATCGGTTCGAGCAAGATCGCCTGTTTCATCGCGCGCATGAGCGACGAAGGCGCGGTTCGCGTCATCGGCATCGGGCATCACGCCTCCGCGGGCGTGCGCTCGGGCGTGATCACCGACGTCGAGGCGGCGGAAGAAGCGATCCTCGCCACCGTGCACGCGGCCGAACAGATGGCGGGTGAAACCATCGAAGACGTCATCGTCAACCTGTCGGGCGGCGCGCCGAAGTCGGAAATCCTGCACTACGACGTTTCCATCGCCGGCCACGAGGTGGGCGATGCCGACATGCGCAAGGTTCTGGCCCAGGGCCACGCCGCCTGCCAGAGCGACGAACGCGAGCTGATTCATTGCATCCCCGTCGGCTACACCATCGACGGCGCGCGCGGCATTCGCGATCCGCGCGGCATGTACGGCGACCGGCTGGGCGTCAGCATGCACGTGATCACGGCCATGACCGGCGCGGTGCGCACGCTGGCGACCAGCCTCAACCGCTGCCGCCTGGAAGTCTCCGACATCGTTCTGGCACCCTATTCGGCGGGCCTGTCGGCGCTGGTCGAAGACGAGATCAACCTGGGCGCCACCGTCATCGACATGGGTGCCGGCACGACCTCCATGGCCGTGTTCTACGACGGCCACCTGATCCACGCCGACAGCGTGCCCGTGGGCGGCAGCCATGTGACCGCCGATATCGCGCGCGGCCTTTCGACCCCTATCGCCCATGCCGAGCGCATGAAGACCCTTTACGGCAACGCCATCGCGTCCGGCACCGACGACCGCGAACTGATCGACGTGCCGCTGATGGGCGAAGAAGACCGCAACATGGCCAACCACGTGCCGCGCTCGATGCTGGTAAGCATCATTCGCCCGCGCCTCGAGGAAACCTTCGAGCTCCTGCGCGGGCGCCTCGAGATGGCCGGATACGACAAGATCGCCGGACGCCGCGTCGTGTTGACGGGCGGCGCCAGCCAGCTGAACGGTCTGCCGGAACTGGCCGCCGACATTCTCGACAAACAGGTGCGCCGGGGCCGGCCCCTCAAGATCGCCGGGCTTGCCGATTCGACCGGCGGCCCGGCCTTCGCCGCCTGCGCCGGTCTCCTGACCTTCGCCGCCCGTCGTCCCGACGAGGCGCCGCGCACGATCGTTGCCACGCGTTCCCGTTCAACAGCAGAGGAACCGAGCGGCCTGATGGGCCGGTTCGGAGGGTGGCTCCGTGAGAATTTCTGATCATCAACATCCCACCGCCCCGCGGTCAGCGCGGGGTTCCGTCCCATTCCCCGCAGGACGCGGCGCGTCCCGAAGGGCAACCGCGTTCATCACCATCACCACCACCGCACCCGTTTTTTCTTTCACCCGCAGCACCCAGGCCGACCGGCCTGTGCTTTCCTAGGAGGCGCACATGACCATCAACCTCAAGATGCCCCACCCGGAACCGGACCTTAAGCCCCGGATCACCGTCATTGGCGTCGGCGGCGCCGGCGGCAATGCCGTCAACAACATGATCGCCAAGAGTCTTGGCGGCGTCGAATTCGTCGTCTGCAACACCGACGCCCAGGCGCTGGCGCAGTCGAGCGCGGAACGCAAGATCCAGCTCGGCCGCAACATCACCCAGGGTCTCGGCGCGGGCTCCCGCCCCGACGTCGGCCGCGCCGCCGCCGAGGAAGCGATCGAAGACATCATCGAGCAGATCCAGACCTCGAACATGGTGTTCATCACCGCCGGCATGGGCGGTGGCACGGGCACCGGCGCAGCGCCGGTACTGGCCCGCGCAGCGCGCGAGCAGGGCATCCTGACCGTCGGCGTCGTCACCAAGCCGTTCCAGTTCGAAGGCCTCAACCGCATGCGCCTGGCCGAGGAGGGGATCGAGGAACTTCAGCATTACGTCGATACCCTGATCATCATCCCGAACCAGAACCTGTTCCGCGTCGCCAACGAAAAGACGACCTTCGCCGATGCCTTCCAGCTCGCCGATAACGTCCTCTATTCGGGCGTGCGCGGTGTCACCGACCTGATGGTGATGCCGGGCCTCATCAACCTCGACTTCGCCGACGTCCGCCAGGTCATGAGCGAGATGGGCAAGGCCATGATGGGCACCGGCGAGGCCGAAGGCGACAACCGCGCCATCGCCGCTGCCGAGGCCGCCATTTCCAACCCGCTGCTCGACGACGTGTCGATGGAGGGCGCGCGCGGCGTACTCATCAACATCACCGGCGGCTACGACATGACCCTGTTCGAAGTCGACGAGGCCGCCAACCGCATCCGCTCGGAAGTGGACCCCGATGCCAACATCATCTTCGGCTCCACCTTCGATGAAGTTCTGGACGGCCGCATGCGCATTTCGGTGATCGCCACCGGCATCGATGCGGAAGTATCGGCCCAGCCGAAGCCGCGCACGATCTCGCTGGTCCATGACAACACCCGCGCCCGCGAGGCCGCTCGCCTCGCCGCCCAGGGTGGCCCCGGCCTCGGCATCCCGCCCCGCGCCCCGGTCCAGGCCGGCATGACGGCTCCCGCACCCCGCGCCCAGGCGCGTACCGCCGCCCAGCCGGCAGAGGATGTGCTCGATCTCGACGTTCGCGCCGAATTGACACCCCAGCCGGCAGCTCCGGCACCGCAGCCCGCACCGAAGATGGAAGCGGCGATCCAGGGTGGCATCCACGGCGATGCCGAAAAGCCCTTCCTGCCGCCGCCGCCGATGGCCGCACCCGAGACACCGGCCATGGCCAAGCCCCAGCGGGCGACCAACCCGATGGCGGAAGCGGAACTGGTCAACGCCGGCCGTGCCCAGCCCGCGGCCAAGCGCAGCCTGTTCGCCCGCGTGACGGGCGGCGGCCTGTTCGGCTACAGCGATGCCCAGCCGGCCAAGAAGGCCGTGGTGGAACCGAGCTTCCGTGCCCCGGAACCGGCGACTCGGGCCGAAGCACCGGCCACCCCGGTAGCGGAAACGCCTGCCGCCCCAGTGGCTGAGGCCCCCGCGCCGCAGCCCGCCCCGGTCGAGGCCGCAGCCCCGGAAATGCCGGCCGAACCGGTTGCCCCGGTGGCCGAGGCCCCCGCGGCTCCGGCTCCAGTGACGGCCCCCGCCCCCCAGGCGGCCCGGCCTGAGCCGCGCCCCGAACCCCGGGCTGAACCGAAACCGGCCCCGGCTCAGCCCGCCCTTGGCGGACTTGATCCGGCCCCGGCCAAGGACCGCGATCTCCAGGAAGACCTCCTCGAGATCCCGGCCTTCCTGCGCCGCCAAGCGAACTAGGGGGTCATCACGAACGGGGACCCGGTCTTTCGCAAAGCCTCGGGATTCCGGGTCCCGGCTCGTAACATTCAGAAACAATTGTTGATTTGAGGGCTCCGGGGGGTGTTGGTAAACATCCTCCGGATGCACTTTTAGGGGGAGCCCCCCCTCGGCCGTCGTGGCCCTACAGGGGGCAAGGAACTGTCCAGTCGCAGATCATGCGTAACATTCTCAAGCAGAAGACCCTGAAGAATTCCATCGGTTGCTCCGGCGTCGGCCTTCACACCGGCGCCAAGGTGACGATGACGATCCTGCCGGCGGAAGCCGACAGCGGCATCCGCTTCAAGCGCATCGATATTTCCGGCGGTCAGGCGATCATCGAGGCCGATTGGCGCAACGTCGTCGATTCGCGCCTGTGCTCGACCATCGCCAACAAGGACGGCGTTTCCATCGCCACCATCGAACACCTGATGGCCGCCTTCGCGGGCCTCGGCATCGACAACGCGCTGGTCGAAATCAACGGACCGGAAGTGCCGATCATGGACGGCAGCGCCGCACCCTTCGCATTCCTGATCGAATGTGCCGGTGTGCGCGAACTTGATGCGCCGCGCAAGGCGATCCGCATCAAGAAGCCGATCGAGGTGCGTGAGCCCAACCGCTATGCGACCCTCGCCCCGTCCGAGATTTTCACGCTCGGCTTCGACATTGAATTCGCATCGCCCGCGGTGGCGAGCCAGTCCCATTCCGTCATGCTGGCCGATGGCGCCTTCAAGAAGCAGGTCGCCCGTGCCCGCACCTTCGGCTTCGAACACGAAGTGGCGGCGCTGCGCGCGGCGGGCCTGCTCAAGGGCGGCTCCCTCGATAACGCGGTGGTGGTCAGCGGCGACAAGGTGCTGAATGATTCGGGCCTGCGTTACACGGATGAATTCGTGCGCCACAAGATCCTCGACTCGGTGGGCGACCTGTATCTGGCCGGCCTGCCGATCATCGGCCATTTCCACGGTTCGCGGTCCGGCCATGCGCTGAACCATCGCCTGCTGGAAGCCCTGTTCGCTGATCCGTCGGCCTATGAAATCGTGCCGATGGCCGCCGTGCCGAGCCGCGCCGACGACGAGATCGCCGATTTCGAGATCGAGCTCCCCCGCGCCGCCGCCCACGGCTGACCGGTCCCCGTAACCCACCGCTCGCGGCGCCCAAAGGGCGCCGCAGTCGTATTCGGGCAACGTTTTCGGAATGCCCCAACGTGCTATACTCCGGCCCGGCGCGGCCTTATTCTGCCCCCTGCGCCCAGCCCCGAGAGCCGGAAATTCCCATGACCGCCCAACGTACGCCCATCCGCCCGAACCGCCGCCGCCATCGCGCCGCGGGGATGGGCGCGATTTTGGTGCTGGGCCTTGCTCTCGCCGCCTGCAGCCCGCCGCCGCCCAAGGTTCAGCCTGACCGCCCGGTCGAGGAGCTCTACAACACCGGCGTCAACCTTCTGGAACGCAATGAAACGGCCCGCGCCGTCCAGTTCTTCGAGGAAGTCGAGCGTCAGCACCCCTATTCCGCCTGGGCCAACAAGGCCATCCTGATGGCCGCCTATGTTCGCTATCGCACCCAGAAATTCGACGAGGCCATCATCGGCCTCGACCGCTTCATCCGCCTGCACCCCGGCAGCCGGGAAGTCGCCTATGCGTATTACCTGCGCGCGCTCTGCTATTACGAGCAGATCAACGACATCGTCCGCGACCAGCACGCCACCACCAAGGCCGAAGAAGCCCTCAACGAGGTCATCCGGCGCTTTCCCAATTCTCAATACGCGAACGACGCCAAGCTCAAGCTCGACCTGACCCACGACCAGCTCGCGGGCAAGGAAATGAACATCGGCCGCTGGTACCAGGCCCGCGGCGAACACCAGGCGGCGATCAACCGGTTTAACCGGGTGATCAAGGATTACCAGACCACATCGCACATTCCCGAGGCGTTGCACCGCCTGACGGAAAGCTACCTCGCCCTTGGCCTGAAGGAAGAAGCCAAGCGCACGGCAGCCGTTCTCGGTCACAATTTTCCGGGCAGCGAGTGGTACATCGATTCCTACAGCCTGCTGACCGGCAAGACGGTGCGGCGCGGCGTCGAGGAAACCGAGCGTCCTGGCTGGTTCAGCCGCACCTGGAATTCAGTCTTCTGATTTTCCGATGCTGAGCCGCCTTTCGATCCGCGACGTCGTCCTAATCGAAAAGCTCGACCTCGCCTTCCACGGTTCGCTCAGTGTGCTTACCGGGGAAACCGGTGCGGGCAAGTCGATCCTGCTCGATGCGCTTGGACTGGCGCTCGGCGACCGTGGACAGGCCGGACTCGTTCGTTCCGGTGCCGAACGCGCCCAGGTCACCGCTGAATTCGACCTGCCCGGAGATCACCCCGCCTTCCGGCTTCTGGCCGACCGCGAAATCGAGGCTGAAGCCCCCCTGATCCTGCGCCGCGTGCTGGGCACCGACGGGCGGTCACGCGCCTTCGTCAACGATCAATCCGTCAGCATCGGGCTGCTCGCCGAACTGGGCGCACTGCTGGTCGAAATTCATGGCCAGCACGAAACCCGCGGCCTTCTCGATCCTGCGACCCACCGCACGCTGCTCGATGATGCAGGCGGACACGACAAGCTGGTGACAGCGACCGCCGCCGCCCATCGCGCCATGGCCGAGGCCGAGGCCGCCGAAACACAAGCCCGCGAAGACCTTGCCCGCGCCTTGCGCGACCAGGACTTCCTGCGCCATGCCGTTGACGAACTCGATGCCTTCCATCCCGAACCGGGGGAAGAAGCCCGCCTTGCAGACCAGCGGCGCTTTCTGATGTCGGGCGAGAAACTGCGCGATGCAGTCAGCGCAGCGGAAGGCGCCCTGAGCGGGGAGACCGACTGCATCGGCGCGCTCAATCGCGCGCTGCGTCTGCTTGAACGCCAACGCAACGATGCGGGTGGCAGGCTCGATGCGGCACTGGCGGCACTTGAGCGCGCAACGGCGGAAGCCGCCGATGCGGCGGCTGAAATCGCCACTGCGGCCAAGAGCCTGCATGCCGACCCGCAACAGCTCGCCGCCGTCGAAGACCGCCTGTTCGCGCTCCGCGCACTCGCGCGCAAGCATGATGTGGCGCCCGATGCCCTTGCCGAACTGGCCGATACCTTGCGTGCACGCCTAGCGGCCATCGATGATTCCGACGCAGCACTTGGCAAACTGGCGGCGGCAACGAAAAAGGCACGGGCAGAATTCGCCGACGCGGCACGCGCCCTGTCCGCCGCCCGCGCCAAGACCGCCAAGACGCTGGATGCCGCCGTCGGCAGGGAGTTGCCGCCGCTGAAACTGGAAAAGGCCCGTTTCGCAACCCTGCTTGCCCCCCTGCCCGAAGACCAGTGGGGCCCATCGGGCGCGGAACGGGTGAGCTTCGAGCTTGCCGCCAACCCGGGCAGCGCGCCCGGTCCGCTCAATCGCGTTGCATCCGGCGGCGAATTGGCGCGCATCATGCTGGCGCTGCGTGTCGTCCTTGCCGGGCATGGCGCTGCGCCGACACTGGTTTTCGACGAAGTGGACAGCGGCATTTCCGGCGCGACGGCAGCCGCCGTCGGCGAACGGCTGGCCAAGCTCGGCGATGACATGCAGGTCCTGGTCGTCACCCATTCGCCCCAAGTCGCCGCGCGCGGGCTGCAGCACTTGCGTGTCGCCAAGGCCACGGCCAGGAACGCGACCGCCACCAGCGTCGCCGAACTGGCGCCCGACGAGCGGCGCGAGGAGATCGCGCGCATGCTGGCCGGCGCGCGCATCACCGACGAAGCGCGCGCCGCCGCCGACCGCCTTCTTGCCGGGGGCGCCTGATGGCCGGCAAGCCCGCACGCAAAAATGCCCTGCCCGCGGTTGATGATCTTACCGAGATCGAGGCCGCCGCCGAGCTTGCCCATCTCGCCCGCGAGATCGCGCGCCACGACCAGCTCTACTACGCCAAGGACGCGCCCGAAATATCGGATGCCGACTATGACGCGCTGCGCCAGCGCAACGCCGCGATCGAGGAGCGCTTCCCCGATCTTGCGCGGAACGACAGCCCGAACCGGCGCGTCGGCGCGTCGCCTGCGGCCGGTTTCAAGAAGATCACCCATGCAGTGCCGATGCTGTCGCTCGACAATGCGTTTTCGCCCGAGGACGTAACGGAATTCGTCGCCCGCGTGCGGCGCTTCCTCAACCTCGGCGCCGATGCGCCGGTCGAGATGATGGCCGAACCCAAGATCGACGGGCTTTCCATTTCGCTTCGCTACGAAGATGGACGGTTCGTATCGGGCGCCACGCGCGGCGATGGCACGACCGGCGAAAACGTGACCGAGAACCTGCGCACACTGGACGAAATTCCCGACCGCCTCGCGGGAAAGGGCTGGCCCGCGGTGCTGGAAGTGCGCGGCGAGGTCTACATGAGCAAGCGCGAGTTTCGCGCGCTGAACGAACGCCAGGTCGCCGCCGGGGCCAAGACCTTCGCCAACCCGCGCAATGCCGCGGCCGGGTCGCTTCGCCAGCTCGACGCATCGGTGACGGCAAGCCGCCGCCTGCGCTTCTTCGGCTACGCCTGGGGCGAGGTATCGGCGCCGCTCGGCAAAACGCTGGTTGAAGCGCGCGACAATCTCGCTCGCTGGGGCTTTACACTGAACGATGGGAGGCTTTGCGGCACCGTCGAGGACATGCTCGCCTTTCACCGCGACCTCGAGGCCGGACGCGCGGGCCTCGATTACGACATCGACGGCGTCGTCTACAAGGTCAACCGGCTGGACTGGGTCGGCCGGCTGGGCCAGGTCAGCCGCAGCCCGCGCTGGGCGATCGCCCACAAGTTCGCTGCCGAACGCGCCGAAACGGTGCTGGAAAAAATCGAGATCCAGGTCGGGCGCACCGGCACCCTGACACCAGTCGCTCATTTGACGCCGGTGACCGTGGGCGGCGTCGTGGTCAGTCGTGCCACCCTTCACAACGAGGACGAGATTCGCCGCCGCGATGCGCGCGAGGGCGACACCGTCGTCATCCAGCGCGCCGGCGACGTCATCCCCCAGGTGGTCGAGGTCGTGGCCGCCAAACGGCCCAAGGGTGCAAAGCCCTTCGTTTTTCCGGATCATTGCCCGGCCTGCGGATCACTGGCCGTGCGCGAGGAGGGCGAAGTCGCCTGGCGCTGCACCGGCGGACTGATCTGCCCGGCGCAGGCGGTCGAGCGGCTCAAGCATTTCGTCAGCCGTGATGCCTTCGACATCGAGGGGTTGGGCGAAAAGCACGTCGAGGGGTTCTGGCAGGACGGATTGATCAAGACGCCCGGGGACATCTTTCGGCTGGAACGCCACCGCGCCGCCCTGCTCGAGCGCGAAGGCTGGGGCGCGAAATCCGTCGACAATCTTCTGGCTGCCATCGAAGGGCGCAAACAGGTTTCGCTCGATCGCTTCATCTATGCGCTCGGTATCCGGCAGGTCGGCGAGGCGACGGCGAAGCTGCTCGCGCGCACCTATCACAGCCTTGCGGCATGGCGCGCGGCGATGGGGGCTGCGGAAGACCGCGCTTCGGAGGCTTTCGGGGAATTGACCAACATCGACGGCGTCGGGCCATCGATGGCCGACGATATCCTGGGATTTTTCGCCGAGCCCCATAACCGCGAGGTGCTCGATGACCTCGATGCGCTTCTCGATATCACCGACGTCTCAGCACCCAAAACGGTCCAGTCGCCATTTACGGGCAAGACCGTGGTGTTCACAGGCACCCTGGCGACGCTGGGCCGCAAGGAAGCCAAGGCCCGGGCCGAAAGCCTCGGCGCCAAGGTGGCGGGCTCGGTGTCGAGCAAAACCGATTACGTGGTGGTTGGCGCCGATGCGGGTTCGAAAGCGAAAAAGGCGGCCGAGTTGGGCGTCACCGTATTGTCCGAAGACGAATTCCTGAAAATGGCCGAAAGCGCCTAGAGAGGACGCGTCGCGGCCTTGAGCCACGCCCGGGTCGCGGTATCCACCTGCGGCCCCACCACGCGCCACACACGGACATGATAGGCGTTGAGCCAGGCGCGTTCGTCGTCATCGAGAAGTTTAGGGTCGATCAGGCGGCGATCGATGGGCACCAGCGTCAGCGCCTCGAAGGCGAGCATCTGCCTCCCGCCCGCGCCCTTGCCGTCGGCACGCACGGCGATAAGGTTTTCGATGCGTATGCCATAGGCGCCGGTCTTGTAGTAACCGGGCTCGTTCGACACCACCATGCCGGGACGCAGGGCGACCGTGTTGGGCACCTGCGAGATGCGGTGCGGCCCTTCATGGACGTTCAGGAAATGCCCGACCCCGTGACCGGTGCCGTGATCGTATTCAAGCCCCGCCTGCCACAGCGCGCGCCGCGCCAGCACATCGAGTTGCGATCCGGACGTGCCTTCGGGAAAGCGCGCCATGGTCAGCTGGATATTGCCTTTGAGCACGCGGGTGAAGTGTTCCTTCATCGCCGCCGTCGGCGCCTTGCCACCCGCAACGAACAGCGTGCGCGTGACGTCGGTGGTGCCGTCGAGATACTGCGCGCCGGAATCGAGAAGATAGATCTCCCCCGGACGCAGGCTACGGTCGGTCGCCTCTGTCACGCGGTAATGGACGATCGCCCCGTGCGGCCCTGCGCCCGAGATCGTCGGAAAGGACAGGCCCCGGAAATGACGACCCTCGGCGCGGCAGGATTCGAGGCGGTCGGCGGCGGCCATCTCGGTCAGCTTGCCGCTGCGCGCCGCGCCATCGAGCCAGCACAGGAACCGCGCCATCGCCGCGCCATCACGGGCATGCGCCGCGCGAATGCCGCGCAGTTCCACCTTGTTCTTGCAGGCCTTGGGCATCTGGCAGGGATCGGCCGCCTCACGCACCACGGCACCCGCCCGCCCGAGGCGCTGGAACACCCAGGCGGGCGCGGCCGCGGGATCGGCCAGCACCGTGCGTCTGCGCTTGCCGAGTGCCGCGAGCGCCGGTCCGAAATCGGCGAAGGGGCGCACCGCGACAGCTGCACCAAGATGGGCAACGGCGGCCGCCGTCAGCTTGCGCGGATCGGTGAACAGCTGTACCCGCCCGTCTTTGGCAAGAATGGCGAATGCCAGCGGCAGGGGCGAGTTTTCGACATCGCCGCCGCGGACATTGAGCAGCCATGCAATCGAGTCGGGCTGGGTCAGCACCACGGCATCGGCGCCATCGGCGGCGAGTTTCGCGGCAATGGTGGCGCGCTTGTGCTCCGATGTTTCACCGGCGAAGCGCAAGGACAGCGGAAAGATCGGCGAGATCGGCGCGGCAGGCCTTGCCCGCCACACGGCATCGAGCGGGTTGCGCGAAAGCGCCTTCAGTTTCGCGCCCGCCTGCTTGCATGCATCTTCAAAGCGCGCCACGTCGCGGGGCGTGAGCAGCCACGGGTCATAACCCAGGACCTGGCCGCGGCCGATATTTGCCACGACCCACTTGGCGGGCGGCAGGCGACTGATGTGCTGGATGGAAAACTTCGCGGTATCGACTTCGCCACGGGCCTGCAACGTATAGCGCCCGTCGACAAAGAGCGCCGCCTTGTCCTTCAGCACCACGGCCCAGCCGGCCGATCCGGTAAAGCCGGTCAGCCAGGCGAGGCGTTGTTCGGAGGCAGGCACGTATTCGCCCTGGTGGGCATCGGCGCGCGGCACCAGAAAGCCATCGACGCCCGCAGCAGAAAGCCGGGTACGCAGGGCCGAAAGGCGTTCGGAAAGAGCCAGATCCTTCGCCGGGGATGCCGCCAAGTCGGCCCTGAGGGCTGCAAGAGCGCGGCGCAGGCGCGCCGAAGGCCGGAGCGCGACCAGCGCCATCCAGGCGTCTTCGTCAGTGCCCACGGGCGCGGCGACGACGCCCCGGACGAGGTCATGGATGGCAGCGGCACTGGCGATCCGCAAACCCTCGCCAGCAGCCGCGCCAGCCAGAATTTCCCGCAGGGCGGCCTTAATGCCTGAATCTGGTCTCGCCGCCACGGAAATACCTTTTTTCATGAAAAAACAGGGCCATCGGCTGGAAAGCTAGTCAGCCGACCGGCGCAAAACAAGGACGGAATCCGGTAAGGACCCATAAAGAAAGGAAGTATATCTTTTGTTTTATTGATGCTTTTTATAGTGTAGTTTTTTGCACAAGATATTCGGGGCAAAACTGCACACATTCAAAGGGATACGGCCGATGAAACCTGTTTTGCAAACGATGGCTCTCGCCGTGGTTTTATCGATGTCCGGCGCCGGTGGAAGCATGGCAGCCGGCGCGCCCGTTTACATCGCCGTCGATGGTGCATTTTCCCTGCTGCACAGCACCTCGGCGCAATCCATCGAAAAGGGCGTCCGGGCGGCGGCGCATGAAATCAACGCCGCCGGAGGCGTGCTGGGCGGCCGGCCGCTGGAAGTCATCACCACGGACAACCGCTCGATGCCCGCGCGCGGCATTCAGAACATCCGTACCCTCGCCGCGAAGAAAGATCTCGTCGCTGTCGTTTCCGGACGTTTCACCCCGGTGGTGATCGAAACCCTGCCCTATCTGCACGACCTGAAACTGATCAACCTCGCCGCGTGGTCCTCGGGCGATCCGGTGATCGAACACGACCGCAAACCGAACTACGTTTTCCGCCTGTCGCTGCGTGATTCGCTGGCAATGCCGAAGATGCTGGGCCACGCCAGGGCGAAAGGCATCCGCAGGATCGGCCTGCTGCTGACCAATACGTCCTGGGGACGCAGCAACGAAGCCGCCGCCCACCACTATCTTTCGGCCTATACGGACATCACGACCGTCGGCACTGTCTGGGCCAACTGGCGCGACAAATCCCTGATCGGTTATTACAACCGCCTGCGCGAACAAGGCGCCGAGGCCATCATTCTGGTCGCCAACGACGATGAAGCCGCCGTCCTGGTCAAGGAAATGGCTGCCCTGCCGCCTGCCGCCCGCCTCCCGGTCCTCAGTCACTAGGGCGTCACGGGCGGCAATTTCATTGTTCAGGCCGGCCCCGCCCTGCATGAAATTGACTTCACCATCATCCAGACGGTCAGTTTCTTCAAATTCCGCAAGGACAAGGTCGAGAAATTCCTGCGCACAGCGAAGCCGCTTTTCGGCATTTCAAAGATCGAGGAGATCGATTCGCCGGTCGGCATCGCCCATGCCTACGACCTGACCCATATCCTTGCCAAGGCCATCAACCTTGCCGGAACGACCGATCGCGAGAAAATTCGCGACGCGCTGGAGCGGGTCCGGAACTACGACGGGCTGATCAAGAATTACCCACGGCCGTTCACGCCCGAAAACCACGAAGCGCTTTCATCCGACGACCTCCTGCTTGCCCGCTACAACAAGGCGGGCGTGCTGGTGCCGTCTGACTAAAAAACGCCTCAAAAGGCCCCATGAAGCTTTCGAACAAAATAGCCCTGACGGCATCGGCACTGGTGGCATTGGCCCTTGTGGTCACCAGCGGCTTCTCCTATCTGACGAGCCGCGAACAGCTCGTCAAGACGGCGCAGAAAAGCCTTGATGAAACCGGCAGGATTTACGCGACCGCCATTGCGGGGCGTCTCAACGCCATTGCGCGCACGTTTGAGGGCGTCGCGACGACGCCGCTCGTTTACAACGGCCTGATCGACAGCAGCGGCCTTGAAACCTACATCGATCCGTTTTTCAACAGCTTCAAGACCTCGGCCGGTATACCGGTCGATATTGCGCTGCTGCAGTTTCAGGGCAACCTCGTGACCGGCACCTTCAAAGAGGACCTGAAGGGGCCCGCACGCGCATGGATGAATGCTCAGATTAAAATGGGCCGCAACGGCGCGGCGGTGACCGGCGAGGGTAAAGACCGTCAGGTGCTGCTGGCCCACATGCTGACCTATCCCCGGACACAATCGGTCGAAGGCGTCGTGTTCGTCCGATTCCGATTGGACGACCTGCTGATCTCCATCCTGCCCCTAGAGGCCCAGGACAAGGCCGTTCAGGTGTCTCTATCGACCGACATCAAGGCCCCGACGCCTCAAAACATCCCCCGCGTGCGGATTCCTGCCTTCCTGATGACCGATGTGCTGGTTACCGCCCACCCCATGTTCAAGGATGTCGGCCTGGCAGCATCGGTCAAGACAAGTACCGGCGCCCTGAGGGGTGAACTCGCCGAACTGGCGCGCACCTACCTTGCTGTCGGCGCCCTCGCCATCTCTTTCGTTCTGCTCGCCGGCTACTTTACCGGACGACGGCTGAGCGAACCGGCGCGCCGCCTCCAGGAGCTGGCATCATCGGTCGTGAGCGCCGGCTCGCTCGGTCGCCGCTTCGCCGTCAGCGGCAAGGATGAGATGAACGAAGTGGGCACATCCTTCAACCGGATGCTCGACCGCCTCGAAACCTCGACCGGCCGCCTGCAGGTTCTGGTGCAGTCCCTGTCGGACGTCATTGTCATCGTCACCGCGGACGGTGAACGGATCCCAATCCTCGCAGGAGCAGAAGTGCAAGATGATGAAGCGGCGCGGGATATCCCGCTTCCCGCTTCGGAATTGGTGCTGTCACACACCCAGGCGGCAATCCGCACCGGCACCCGCCAGCATTTGGAATACACCCTGATCGGCGACAAGAAGGATGCCGCCCTTCATTACGATGCCGACGTCATACCTCTGCCCGAAGACTTCCCCGGGACGCGGTCGGCGATGTGGATCGTCCATGACGTCACCGAGGCCCGGAAATCGGATGAATACCTGCGCCAGGCTCAAAAAATGGATGCCGTCGGCCAGTTGACCGGGGGCGTCGCCCATGACTTCAATAATCTTCTCGCCGTCATTCTGGGCAATTGCGAAATTCTGGCACTCGAAACCGAGGGGCGCGGCGCCAAGGAACTGTCGGCCATAGAACGTGCAGGCCGTCGCGGCGCGGAACTGACCAGCCGTCTGCTCGCGTTTTCACGTCGCCAGCCGCTCCAGCCGCAGGCCATCAATCCCAACGAACTGATCCACGGCCTCAATACGATATTCTCGCGCACCTTCGCCGAAAGCATCGAAATCCGCATCGAGGACAAAACGGCGACAAAGTCCATCGTGGTCGATCCCGGACAACTCGAAAATGCCATTCTCAACCTCGCCATCAACGCCCGGGACGCCACGCCCGAGGGCGGCACGATAACGATCAGCACCGGTGATCTCAGGCTGGACGATCCGGAACGTGCCGCCAGCCTCGAACTACCCTGCGGCGATTATGTATATGTCTCAGTACAGGATACGGGCACAGGGATTCCCGAAGATGTCCTGCCCCACATCTTCGAGCCATTTTTCACTACCAAGGATGTCGGCCAGGGAAGCGGCCTCGGGCTCAGCATGGTGTACGGCTTCGCCAAGCAGTCGAGCGGCGGCGTCGAGGTGAAGTCGCGGAGCGGCGAAGGCACCACGGTCACGATGTTCTTCCCTGCCTCTGAACGGCTGGCGTCCAACGGGGAAGCCAGCCACAGCGCTATCGCGCCGCAAGGCAAGGGCGAAACCGTGATGATCATCGAAGACGATGCCGAATTGCGCAGCTTCCTGATCAAGGCCCTCGGCCGCCTCGGCTACAAAGTGATCGTTGCCAAGGACAGCCAGAGCGCGATGGCCAACCTCGAGTGGCGCGGCAAGCCCGACGTCATCCTGTGCGACGTCGTCCTGCCCGGCGGCAAGAACGGCCCGCAATTCATCGCCGATTTGCGCAAGGCGTGGCAACAGCCGGTTCGGGTCGTGTTCATGTCGGGCTATCCGCTGCATGTCGTCTCGCGCGAGATGGCGGAGCTGCAGGCGACCCATTTCCTGTCGAAGCCCTTCACCTCAGACAGCCTTGCCCATGCCCTCCATGCCGCCCTGGCGCATGGAGCCGGCAGCCCCCGCCTCGTCGGTTGACGACATCGGTTTTTTGCTCGTTTTTCGCAGGACGGTTAAATCAGGCGGAAAAGCGCTTATATTTAGAGGGAACCGGGCCGTAGCCCCCCCACATAAGGAGAGCGTCCATGGTCGATAAGCCCCGCCATATACCCTACGAAGAAGAAGCCCAGCTCATGCTGGACGTCGTCAATTTCTTCATCAAGAAGCTGCCCCATGCGCTTGAGGAAACCGCCGAGCATTTCGATGAGGCCGCGCTGTCGAATACCCTGTTCCAGCGGCTTTCCCAGATGACCGACAGCGAATTGGCCGAGCGCGGCCTGCACCGCGACGACATTCCCAAGGCCGCTGCGGCAACCGCATGCCTGCTGAAAGTCGCCCACAAAGCCGCTGTGAATTCATAACTAACTGATATTTATAGATTTTTTACATGCTCGTGACGCATGGCTCTTATGACGAACTGGCCATGGCGCCGGCTGGCAGGATTATTTAGGTTCGCCGCCATCAGTAACGCGTAGCGTTCGTCATGAGTATTTCGTAGCGTTTGCCTACCTTTTCTAGAAGCGTTCAAAGCGGCCGGCTTTTTTTGCCGGCCGCTTTTTTCGACCTTCACCGCCAGGGCTCTGCCAATAACACCCTGTATTTTAAAGATCTATTAGGGTGTCATGCATGAATTGCATGACAAGGTTTCCTAATCGGCGCGGGTGTTTTGGTGCAGGCGCCGTCATATTCCCCCCCATAAACGACGGGGCCCCGGATTTCCGGCCCGCCGAAACCCAGAAAAAAGAGCAGGACAACAGGTGGGCCGGGCTGATCAAGCCGGACCGCCATGCCTGCATTTCATCCGGAAAACGTACACAGACAAGGACAGACCATGACCGACCATTCCATCCTGCGCCCCGCAGCCCCGGACCTTCCGTTCCAGGCGGAAGCCCGCATCCTGACCGCCATCTTCACTGCCGTCTTCGTCGAGCTGCCGCGCGCTTTCGGCGCCGCCGTCCGCGCCCAGCAGATTGCCGAAGAGCTTTTCCTGCTCGACTCTCCGGGCCTCGCCGCCCTTGGCCTCGAACGCGAGACGCTCGGCCGCTTCATCGTCGAACAGTCCGGCATGACCGACGGCCAGTCGGAGTAACCCGAGCGATGTGTTCACACGCCACGGCCTAGGACCAGCGTGCTCCATTCTCCGAGCACGATGGTCCGGCCAGGCGTGAGACCCGCCGCCCTGTAGGCGGCAAGGACCTGGGGCTCCTGCACCGTCAGCAGTCCCGACAGCACGAGGCGCCCGTCGGGCGCCAACAGCCCCGCGATCTCCGGGGCCAGTTCGATCAGCGGTTCCGCCAGGATATTGGCGACGATCAGGTCATAAGGCGCATTGCGCCCCATTTCCTCCACCGCGACCCCCGCCCCCGCCATAGCCTTTATTCGATCACGGAGCCCGTTGGCCTCGGCATTCTCGCGCGTCGTCGCCGCGGCGACCGGATCGATGTCGGTGGCAATGACGTCGATACCCGCCGCCGCCGCGATCGCGAGCGCCAGAATTCCCGAACCGCAGCCGAGGTCGAGCGCATTGCGCGGCGGACGTTCGGCAACCAGTTCATCGATGGCGATGAGGCAGCCCTTGGTCGTTTCGTGGGTACCGGAGCCGAAGGCCGGCCCCGCATTCAGCTTGAGCGCGATCTTGCCCGCGGGCGGACGTCCTTCGAAGTGGCTGCCGTGGACGAAGAAGCGGCCCGCCAGCACGGGCGGAAACTGCGCGCGGTTGAGGGCCAGCCAGTCGACATCGGCAAGCCGTTCGACCGCGATGCGGGGCAAGGCCGCGGGTGCCACACCGAGCATGTCGGCGAGCGCCGCCGCAAGCGCCGCCCGGTCGGGCTGGTCCACCAGCAACGCTTCGATACGCCAGGTCTTGGCGGGCATGGCCGGATTGTGAGACGCCTCGAAGCGGGAAAAGGACGTCGCCTCTTCGCCGACCAGCGCCTCCAGCGCCGCCGCGAGAGCCTCGTCGCCCACCATCGCAATTTTCCACAAGGGCCCGTCGCCGGAGACCATGATCAGGCAGGATCCACGAAGCCGGCCATGACCTTCTTCGATCCGGCCTTCTCGAAGGCGATCTCGAGCTTGTCGCCATCCACCGACGTCACCTTGCCGTAGCCGAACTTCTGGTGAAACACGCGCTGGCCGCGCTTGATGCCGTTGGAGGTTGCCTTTTCCGACTGTGCCCCCTGGGCCGCAGCCGATGCGGCCTTTTTCGGGCGCAGCGTCTTAGGTATCTCGATCTCGGCCTCGCGACGGAGGCGGTATTCGCGCTCGTAAGTGCGCGTGGCGCCGTTGCCGAACAGGTCTTCCTCGCGCCCGCGGGCCGAGCCGTAAAGCCCCTGCGCGGCCACCACCTCGACCTGATCGGGCGGCAGTTCGTCGACGAAGCGGGACGGGATCGCCGTCATCCACTGATTATAGATGCGCCGGTTGGCGGCAAACGACACATAGGCCTGCTTCTTCGCCCGCGTCAGCCCGACATAGGCGAGGCGGCGCTCTTCCTCCAGCCCCGCGGCGCCGCTTTCGTCGAGAGCGCGCTGGTGGGGAAACAGGCCCTCTTCCCAGCCGGGCAGGAACACCACCTCGAATTCGAGGCCCTTCGCCGCGTGCAGCGTCATGACGCTGACCATGGCCCCGTTCGACTTCGTTTCCTGTTCCATGACCAGCGAGACGTGCTCGAGGAAGGCCCCCAGCGTCTCGAACTCCTCAAGCGCGGCGACAAGCTCCTTGAGGTTGTCGAGGCGGCCCGGCGCATCCGGATTCTTGTCCTTCTGCCACATCTCGGCATAGCCCGATTCGTCGATCACGGTCTCGGCAAGCTCGGCCGGCGACTTGTCCGCCGCCATGGCGCGCCAGCGCGAGAAGCTCTCGAGCAACGCAGCGAGCGAGGTGCGGACCGCCGGGCGCAGCTCGTCGGTGCCGATCAGCGCGGCGGCGGCGGCAACGAGGGATATGTTCTGGCGCCGTCCATGGGCATGCAACGCCTGCACCGTCGCATCGCCGATGCCGCGACGCGGGACATTGACGATGCGTTCGAATGCCAGATCGTCATCGGGCTGGGCAATGATCCGCAGGTAGGCGACGGCATCACGGATTTCGGCGCGCTCGTAAAAGCGCGGGCCGCCGATGACGCGATAGGGAATGGCCTCGGAAATGAAGCGCTCTTCGAATTCGCGCGTCTGGGAGCCGGCGCGCACCAGCACCGCGATCTGGTCGAGGCGCGTGCCCTTGCGCTGGAGCGCGCAGATTTCCTCGCAAATGGCGCGGGCCTCGGTCTCGCCGTCCCAGACACCGGTGACGCGGATCTTTTCGCCGCTGCCGGCTTCCGTCCACAAAGTCTTGCCGAGCCGCCCGGCGTTGTGGGCGATCAGATGCGAGGCGGCGGCGAGGATTTCCGGGGTCGAACGGTAATTGCGTTCAAGCCGGACGATCTTCGCACCCGGAAAATCGTTTTCGAAGCGCAGGATGTTGCCCACCTCGGCCCCGCGCCAGCCATAGATCGACTGGTCGTCGTCGCCGACGCAACAGATGTTGCCCCCGCCCTGGGCCAGGAGCCGCAGCCACAGGTACTGGGCGACGTTGGTGTCCTGGTATTCATCGACGAGGATGTATTTGAACTTCTGCTGGTATTCGGCCAGCACCTCGGCGTTCTTGCCCAGAAGCGTCAGGGAATGCAGCAGCAGATCGCCGAAGTCGCAGGCGTTCAGGGTGGCAAGGCGCGCCTGATAGGCTTTGTAGATCTCGACGATGCGCCCATGGGCGAAATCACCCGCCTCGGCCGCCGTGACGCGGTCGGGGGTGAGGCCGCGATCCTTCCAGCGCTCCATGATGGCGAGTGCCGCGCGCGGCGGCCATTTCTTGGCATCGATGTTTTCCGCTTCGAGGATCTGCTTCACCAGCCGCAGCTGGTCGTCGGTATCGAGGATGGTGAAATTGGACCGCAAGCCCACCAGTTCCGCATGACGGCGCAGCATGCGCGCGCAGATCGAATGGAAGGTGCCGAGCCAGATGCCGTCGGCACCGCCGCCGACGATGGCCGAAACGCGCTCGAGCATCTCGCGCGCGGCCTTGTTGGTGAAGGTGAGCAGCAGGATCTGCTCGGGCAGCACGCCATTGTCGAGCAGCCAGGCGACCCGGTAGGTGAGGGTCCGGGTTTTGCCGGAACCGGCCCCGGCGATGATGAGGGTTTGACCCGGCGGCGCGGTCACCGCCGCATGCTGCTGCTCGTTGAGCTCGGCCGCGTAATCGATGCGCGGCCCGGCATGGGCGTGGGTGTGCAGGGTGTACTCGCGGGGCATGCGGAAGTCCCAGCCTTCCACCATTCGATGCCCGGGTTCAACCTCGGGCTGCG
>JAURLI010000017.1 GCA_030831315.1 Alphaproteobacteria bacterium | reverse complement strand
TTCGGCGTTGATCGGACGGTCGTTGTGAACCGTCATGCCTTCCTTGCCTTCGATCTTGAAGTCCTTCTTGTCCTGCGCGAGCGCCTGCGGGATCAGCCCGGCGGGCATATTGCGCGAGAAGGGAATGCTGGTGCCGACAATAGCGCCCATGGTGGCGAGCCCGGCGCCTTTCAGGAAGCCCCGGCGATCGTTTTCCGCGACGCGCCCGAAGACCACGCGGTCGGCGCGCTCCGGATCATTTTCGTAAAGCTCGCAGAGCCCGCGTTCCTGTTTCTTCGGTGTTTTGCGCGTCATGGAAGACCTCTCTGTTGTGTGTTTGGCACGGACGCTCCACCGCTGCATGCGGAAGGTATCTCTTTTTATCTGTTGGATTTTGGAAGCCCGAAGGATGCATGTCAACGAATAGATGTTTTAAATCAGCTGGTTAAAAAGCATTTTGGAAATGTAAAAATAAAAAAATAACTACAGTTAACAGTGGATTATGTAACAACCACACAGATATTATGTAATTCGTTATTGCCAAGTGTACCGTTTTTCAGTACATTTCCCCATGGCTCTGAATATTCGTAAAATTTTTGATCTGTTCGGGGGGGTTAGGCCCTTCGCCCGGGCTTTGACCGATGTTACCGGCAAAAGGGTGGCGCCGACGACGGTGCAGGGGTGGCTGTCACGCGGTCAGATCCCGGCCTCAAGGCAGGGCGATATCCTGGCCACGGCGCGGGCCGAAGGGCTTGACCTTGCGCCCGAGGATTTCTTCCAAGCCGCACGCCCGGCCAATGCACCGGTCCCGGCGGTGCCTTTCAGCCACGATGACGCTGTTGAACTTCTGACCTGCACGGAGATGGGCGAGGCCGACCGGCGCACGATCGCGGGCGGTGTGGCGGGCGTAAAGCTCATGGAGGCCGCGGGCAGGGGCACGGCTCGCCTGATCATAGAACGCTTCCCCGTGCGCCCGCCGGTCGTCATTCTTTGCGGGCCCGGAAATAACGGCGGCGACGGCTATGTCATCGCCCGCCATCTCGATGCCGCCGGCTGGCAGGTCCGCGTGGGCGCGCTGGTTCCGATAGAAAGTTTGCGCGGCGATGCCGCTCTCAACGCGCGGCGATGGCGCGAGGCGAAGGGCAGGGGGGCGATCCTGCCCATTGCGCCGCCGCTTCTCGATGGTGCCGGGCTGGTGGTCGATGCGCTGTTCGGCGCCGGGCTCACGCGGCCGCTTGATGGACCGGCCCGCGAAATTGCGAAAGAAATCGCATCGAGATCCTTGCCCGTGGTGGCTGTCGATGTGCCGAGCGGCCTCGACGCCGATACGGGTCTCGTCACTGGCGGGGAAAACGACGGCCAGTCGTTCAAGGCCGACATGACCGTGACGTTCTTTCGCAAGAAGCCGGGCCATGTCCTTTACCCCGGGCGGGAACTTTGCGGTGAGGTGCGGGTCATCGACATCGGCATCAGGGATGATGTGTTGCAGGCCATCACGCCGGCGACTTTCGAAAATCTGCCGGCGCTCTGGCGTGGCGCATTTCCGGTTCCGGGACCGTCGGCCCATAAATACAGCCGCGGTCACGCGGTCATCAGGGGCGGCGCCGAGATGACCGGCGCGGCGCGGCTGGCGGCCCGTGCCTGCGCCCGCGCCGGTGCCGGTCTCGTGACCGTTACCTGCGCCCCGGAGGCGGTGCCGGTTTATGCCCTCGACCGGGCAGGGCAACTGGTGCAGGCCATGACGACGGCGGAGGAATTCGGCGCCTATCTCGCCGATCCGCGGCGCCGGGCGGTGCTGATCGGTCCCGGCAACGGTGTGGGGCGCGAAACCCGGCAGTTTGCGCGGGCAGCGCTGGCGCATCGAAAGGCGGTCTGCCTCGATGCTGATGCGTTGACGTCTTTCGCCGATTGGCCCGCAGGACTATTCGATGCCATTTCCGATGCGTGCGCGGCCGGCGCCCCGGTTCCGGTCCTGACGCCCCACGACGGAGAATTCCGGCGCCTGTTTCCCGACATCGCTGCCGAAGGCGGCAGGCTGGAGCGTGCCCGGGCGGCGGCCCGGCATTCCGGCGCCGTCGTTCTGCTGAAAGGGGCCGATACCGTGATTGCCGGACCCGACGGCCGCGCTGCCATCAATACCAACGCACCGCCGTGGTTGGCGACAGGAGGTTCGGGCGATGTGCTTTCGGGATTGATCACCGGGTTTCTTGCCCAGGGGGTGCCATCCTTTGAGGCGGCAGCGATGGCGGCGTGGATTCATGGCGAGGGAGCAAATAATTTTGGTCCGGGCCTCGTCGCCGACGATTTGCCCGATACGGTTCCGGGGGTGCTGCGTACCCTTTTAGTCGTGTGACGACCCCCGCAAAGACGCAGAAATCCGCCATTATTTCACCGAAAATACCCTTTAATCGGGGGTCAAGGAAACGGTCGAACTTATTGAAAATTAGAGGGTTTTTGTATCTTCTCCTTAACCCCTTATTAAAAGACCGGGGTTTATTTTGGCGACGTTCCAGGAAGTTTCTTATTGGGGACGTTCGTGTCATGTGGACCAAGATTTTTAAACGGGAACCGGAGTTCGATACGATCCGCGCAGGTAGCGTGTACCGCCGCGTCCGCCGTGACAACACGGTGGAAACTGCAACGGTGCTGGCTGTTCGCGACGACTCTCTCGGCATTCCTCCCGTGCGCTATCGGGTGAGCATTGGCCGCGCCGATAATCACGTGTTCGAGGAAGGCCCGCGGGTGCTGTCGCTGTCCTGCTTTGCGGAACACTATCTTGAACGGCGTCCTAGGCATCTTTCCCTCGCGCGCGCGAGCGGCGCGCGTTTCCAGGCGCACTGACGGCTGCGTCCCGGCGCGCGGAAGTGCGTCTGTCGTCAACCCACCGCCTTTCAGGCCCGCTTCGGCGGGTTTTTTTCGTTTCCGCGCAGTGTTGAATTCCACTTCGCCCGCCCGCCCGCGGCCATGCTATAGAGCCGTCTTCGCACGGGTATTTGCCCGGGCCCGGCGGGCGTGGCGGAACTGGTAGACGCGCTGGATTTAGGTTCCAGTGACGAAAGTCGTGGGGGTTCAAGTCCCTCCGCCCGCACCAGCCTTTTGGCGGCTCGAGGAACGCACGGGTTTCCGGGCCTCCCGCGTGGGGCAACGCGGGCTGGTAAGCGGCCGCGAATTCTGATAACACCACCCGGAATTTCGATCCGGACAGGAGGATCCTCCTCAGGATTTACGGTGCGCCAGCGCCGCAGCCTTCCGGTCCGGTCAGTCCTGAATTTACTGAAGAAAGCGAGAACCTGATGCAGGTCGATGTCACCAAGAGCGAAGGGCTCAGCCGACAGTTCACCGTTACCGTGCCGGCAAAGGATATCGACGACAAGGTCGATGCCCGGCTCGAGGAACTGGCCCAGACCGTCAAGATGCCCGGTTTCCGGCCCGGCAAGGTGCCGGTTTCGCTGGTCAAGAAGCAGTACGGCCGTTCGGTCATCGGCGAGGTTCTGGAACGAACCGTTTCCGAAACCTCGGCCAAGGCCCTTGCCGACAGCAAGGTGCGTCCGGCCATGCAGCCCAAGATCACGATCACGGCTTTCGATGAGGGCAAGGACCTTCAGTACACGATGGCGGTCGAAGTGATGCCGGAAATCAAGCAGCCCGATTTCGGCAAGATCGAGGTCGAGCGCATGGTCGTTTCCGTTGACGACAAGATGGTCGACGAGACCCTGTCGCGCATCGCCCAGGAACAGAAGGTCTTTGAAAAGACCGACGAGGCTCGGGCCTCCACCGCCGACGATGCCCTGCTGGTGGACTTCACCGGCAAGGTCGACGGCAAGGAATTCGCCGGCGGTGCGGCCAAGGATTTCCAGCTTGAGCTGTCGTCCAAGAATTTCATCCCGGGCTTCATCGAACAGCTCGTCGGCGCCAAGGCCGGCGATTCCCTGACCATCAAGGTGAAGTTCCCCGACGATTACGGCTCCCAGGAGCTGGCCGGCAAGGATGCAGAATTCGACGTCGTAGTGAAGGAACTGCGTGCCGGCAGCGCCATGAAGGTCGATGACGAGATGGCCAAGGGCGTCGGGCTCGAAAACCTCGATGCGCTCAAGAACGCCATTCGCGAGCGCCTGACCTCCGAATACGGCGCGATCGCGCGCGTACGCGTCAAGCGCAACCTGCTCGATTCGCTGGCCGAAGTGGCCGAGTTCGAGCTGCCCCAGGGCATGGTCGATTTCGAGTTCGGCGAGATCTGGCGCAGTGTCTCGGGCGAGAAGCCGGCTGGCGAACACGACGGTCATGACCATGACCACGACCATGACCATGATCACGGCCACGGGCATGATCACCATGACGAAGGTCCGGACATCATCGCCCAGCAGCGCTTCAAGCAGATGCTGGAGCAGTCGGGAAAGACGGCGGACGAACTGAAGGAAGAGTACCGCGACATCGCCCGCCGGCGTGTGCAACTCGGTCTTCTGCTGGCCGAAATCGGCTCCGTCAACAACATCAAGGTCGCCGACGACGAACTGAATCGCGCCATCGTCAACGAGGCGCGCCGTTTCCCGGGCCAGGAACGCCAGGTGATCGAGTATTACCAGAAGGATGCCGCCGCGCGCGAACAGCTGCGCGGGCCGTTGTTCGAGGACAAGGTCGTTGACTTCATCCTCGAACTTGCCAAGGTCACCGAGAAGCCGGTGACGGCGGACGAGTTGATGGCCGACCCCGATGCCGAGGACGGTGACGAGGGTGCCGAGGGGACGGGCGAGAAGAAGCCCGCCAAGAAGGCGGCCAAGAAGAAGGCCGCGGCCAAGAAATCCTAGGGCTGACCGGGACACTGCAACATTCGAGGACGACCGAGGACGACATGAGCGAGCCGATCGATACCTACATGCAGAGCCTTGTGCCGATGGTGGTCGAGCAGACCAACCGGGGCGAGCGCGCTTATGACATCTATTCCCGCCTGCTCAAGGAACGCATCATCTTCCTGGTCGGCCCGGTCAATGACGCCGTTTCTTCGGTGGTTTCGGCCCAACTCCTGTTCCTTGAGGCCGAGAATCCGAACAAGGACATCTCGATCTACATCAATTCGCCGGGTGGCGTGGTGACGTCCGGTCTCGCGATCTACGACACCATGCAGTACATCCGTCCCGAGGTTTCGACCGTCTGCATCGGCCAGGCGGCGAGCATGGGCTCGTTGCTGCTGGCGGCCGGCGCCAAGGGCAAGCGGTACTGCCTGCCCAATTCGCGGATCATGATCCATCAGCCTTCGGGCGGCGCCCAGGGCCAGGCGACGGACATCGAGATCCAGGCGCGCGAAATTCTCGCCCTGCGCCAGCGCCTGAACGAGATCTATCACAAGCACACCGGCACGGCCCTCGACGTGATTTCCCAGGCCGTCGAACGCGACAAGTTCATGACCCCGGAAGAGGCCAAGGCCTTCGGCCTGATCGACGAAGTGGTTTCGTCGCGCCCGACGCCGGCTGCCAAGGACGCAAAATAACCGGTTTCCGCCGTTTATTTTGTCCGCCGTTTAACCGATTTTTGAGGCTGTCGGCCTATCATCCCGGGCAGATCGGGCAGGCCTGTCGCCCGTTCAATTGCGGCGCGAAACCGGCCCCTTTATATTGTGTCGGCAATGTCGCTTCATCCCGCATGTTGGGCCTCCCCTGTGGACAAAAGTGCTTTTTTCGTTGTCACGGGGGGAGGGAAGTGGCAAACAGGCTAAAATGCTAGGCCGCCGCCCGCAGGATGCGGCGGGGCCGGGACGCTGTAACGGAGTGAACATGACCAAGTCGGCGAGCGGAGATTCAAGAAATACCCTGTACTGCTCGTTCTGCGGCAAGAGCCAGCACGAGGTGCGCAAGCTCATCGCAGGGCCGACCGTGTTCATCTGCGATGAATGCGTCGAGCTTTGCATGGACATCATCCGCGAGGAGCACAAGACCACCCTGGTCCGTTCCCAGGATGGCGTGCCGTCGCCCAAGGACATCAATTCGGTTCTCGATGATTACGTGATCGGGCAGGAGCACGCCAAGCGCGTCCTTGCTGTTGCAGTGCACAATCATTACAAGCGCCTCGCCCACGGCTCGAAGTCGAACGACGTCGAACTGGCGAAGTCGAATATCCTGCTGATCGGCCCGACCGGCTGTGGCAAGACGCTGCTGGCCCAGACCCTGGCGCGCATCATCGACGTGCCCTTCACCATGGCCGACGCGACGACCCTGACCGAGGCTGGTTACGTCGGCGAAGACGTCGAAAACATCATTCTCAAGCTGCTGCAGGCGGCCGACTACAACGTCGAGCGTGCCCAGCGCGGCATCGTCTACATCGACGAAGTCGACAAGATCAGCCGCAAGTCCGACAACCCGTCGATCACCCGCGACGTGTCGGGCGAAGGCGTGCAGCAGGCCCTGCTCAAGATCATGGAAGGCACTGTCGCCTCCGTGCCGCCCCAGGGTGGGCGCAAGCATCCGCAGCAGGAATTCCTGCAGGTCGACACCACCAATATCCTGTTTATCTGCGGCGGCGCATTTGCCGGGCTGGAGAAGCTCATTTCGGCGCGCGGCAAGTCGACCTCGATCGGCTTCGGCGCCGAGGTCAGCGCGCCCGAGGACCGGCAGACCGGCGAGCTCCTGCGCGAGGTCGAACCGGAAGACCTGCTCAAGTTCGGCCTGATCCCTGAATTCGTCGGCCGCCTGCCGGTGGTCGCGACCTTGGACGACCTTGACGAGGACGCCCTGGTGCAGATCCTGACCGAACCCAAGAACGCGCTGGTCAAGCAGTACCAGCGCCTGTTCGAGATGGACAACGTCGAACTGTCGTTCTCCGACGATGCGCTGCGTGCCATCGCCCTCAAGGCTATCGCCCGCAAGACGGGCGCCCGCGGCCTGCGCTCGATCATGGAGAGCATCCTGCTCGAATCGATGTTCGAGCTGCCCTCCCTCGAAGGGGTCGAGGAAATCGTCATCAACCGCGAGGTGGTCGAGGGCCGCGCCAAGCCGCTCTATATCTACGCCGACCGCCGCGAGGACATGGGATCGAGTGCCTGAGGCGGCCCTGTCACAGCACCCCTTGATTTGGCTCTCCGGCGCGCCACATAGTGTTGTGGCGCGCCGTTTGCTTTTTGGGCACCCGGCGGGCTGCGGCAAGGGTCGCTTAACCAAATCCCAAGGTCGGGGCCCTATAGTCGTTTCGTAAAGTCGGTGCCGGGCGCGCGGTCCCTACCGGACGCGAATACCGGCAGCCAGTTGGAAGGGTAAAAAGTGATGGAATCGGAACCGAAAGGCGTTCTCTATCCAGTCCTGCCGTTGCGCGACATCGTCGTGTTTCCGCACATGATCGTGCCGCTGTTCGTCGGCCGCGAGAAGTCGGTCAGGGCGCTGGAAGATGTCATGAAGGACGACAAGCAGATCCTGCTGGTTGCCCAGAAGGACGCGGCTATCGATGACCCCAAGCCCGAAGACATTCACCTGGTCGGCACCATCGGCACCGTGCTTCAGCTCCTCAAGCTGCCCGACGGCACCGTGAAGGTGCTGGTCGAGGGCGGCACGCGCGCGCGCATCGTCGGCTTCGAGGAGACAGAAAACTTTTTCCAGGCCCGGGCAGAGGCTCTCGGCGATCGCGTCGATGACGCCCGCGAGCTCGAGGCGCTCGGCCGCTCGGCGATCAGCCAGTTCGAGCAGTACGTCAAGCTCAACAAGAAGATTCCGCCCGAGGTCATCGTTTCGCTCAACCAGATCGAGGAACCGGGCAAGCTCGCCGACACGATCACCAGCCACCTCGCGCTGAAAATTGCCGAGAAGCAGGAAATCCTCGAGATCGACAGCGTCGCCGAAAGGCTTGAGCGCGTCATCGCCTTCATGGAATCCGAAATCGGCGTCCTTCAGGTGGAAAAGCGCATTCGCAACCGCGTCAAGCGGCAGATGGAGAAGACCCAGCGCGAGTACTACCTGAACGAACAGCTCAAGGCGATCCAGAAGGAACTTGGCGAGGGCGAAGACGGCAAGGACGAGACCAGCGAGCTTGAGGAGCGGATCAAGAAGACCCGCCTCAGCAAGGAAGCGCGCGACAAGGCCATGGCCGAAGTCAAGAAGCTGCGCTCCATGGGTCCGATGTCGGCCGAAGCGACGGTGGTGCGCAACTACCTCGACTGGATGCTCGGCATTCCCTGGCAGAAGCGCACGCGCATCAAGCGCGACATCCGCAACGCCGAAAAGGTTCTGAATACGGATCACTTCGGCCTAGAAAAGGTCAAGGAACGCATTCTCGAGTACCTCGCCGTCCAGCAGCGGGTGAAGAAGCTCAAGGGTCCCATTCTGTGCTTCGTCGGCCCGCCGGGCGTGGGCAAGACGTCGCTCGGCAAGTCCATTGCCCGGGCGACGGGGCGCAATTTCGTTCGCATGTCGCTCGGCGGCGTGCGCGACGAGGCCGAGATCCGCGGCCACCGGCGCACCTACATTGGCTCCATGCCGGGCAAGGTGATCCAGGGCATGCGCAAGGCCAAGTCGTCGAACCCGCTGTTCCTGCTCGATGAAATCGACAAGCTCGGCGCAGATTTCCGCGGCGATCCGTCATCGGCACTGCTTGAGGTTCTCGACCCCGAGCAGAACACCTCCTTCAACGACCACTACCTCGAGGTCGACTACGACCTTTCGGACGTGATGTTCATCACCACGGCCAACACGCTGCGCATGCCGCAGCCGCTGATGGACCGCATGGAGATCATTCGCATCCCCGGCTATACCGAGGACGAGAAGTGCGAGATCGCGCGCCGCCACCTGATCCCGAAGCAGCTGGAAGCGCACGGCCTGAAGGAGAAGGAGTGGTCCATTTCCGACGACGCGCTGCTTGACCTGATCCGCTACTACACGCGGGAAGCGGGCGTGCGTAATCTCGAACGCGAGATCGCAAATCTCCAGCGCAAGGCGATCAAGGAAATCGTGTCGGAAAAGACCAAGGTCATCAAGGTCAGCCGGCGCAACCTCAAGACCTATGCGGGTGTTGCGCGCTTCCGTTACGGCGAGGCCGAAAAGGAAGACCGCGTCGGCGTCACCACGGGCCTGGCCTGGACGGAGGTGGGGGGCGAACTGCTTTCCATCGAATCGGTCGTTCTGCCCGGTAAGGGCCGCATGAAGATCACCGGCAAACTCGGTGACGTCATGCAGGAATCGGTGCAGGCGGCACATTCCTACGTGCGCTCGCGCGCGGTCGCCTTCGGCATCAAGCCGCCCCTGTTCGAGACGCGAGACATTCACGTCCACGTGCCGGAAGGCGCTACCCCCAAGGACGGCCCCTCGGCCGGCGTGGCGATGGTGACTTCCATCGTCTCGGTCCTGACCGGGAACCCGGTGCGCAAGGATGTTGCCATGACCGGCGAAATCACGCTCCGCGGCATGGTGCTTCCGATCGGCGGTCTCAAGGAAAAGCTGCTTGCGGCGGTTCGTGGCGGCATCAAGACGGTGCTGATCCCCAAGGACAACGAGAAGGACCTCGCGGATCTTCCCGACAACGTCCAGAAGGCCCTGACCATCATTCCGGTTACGACTTTGGATGAAGTTCTGACCCAGGCGCTGGCCAAGCCGCTGACGCCGATCGAATGGACGGACCCCGAGGAAGTGTCGAAAGTTGCGGCGGTCGAAGACAAAAAAACCGACGACCGCGGTGGTGTCGTGACGCACTAAGTTGCCACCGCAGCCGAAAGTATTTCGCTAAGACCATGAAAGGGCCGGTAAAAGCGCCGGCCCTTTTCTTTTGTGTCGCGCATGAACGCCGTCGCCTCACATATGGACCGAAACG
This sequence comes from Alphaproteobacteria bacterium, assembly GCA_030831315.1. Lineage (GTDB taxonomy): Bacteria > Pseudomonadota > Alphaproteobacteria > SMXQ01 > SMXQ01 > WHSO01. The sequence continues at coordinate 33,504 of JAURLI010000017.1, read as the reverse complement.
CCGATTACGCAAATTTCTGTTGAAAACCATCCATCTCCGATTGACGGGGAAGCTTTGGTTTGCCTAGACTTCAGCGTTGCATAGGTGCTCCACATTTATGCCGTGGCCAAATTTCTCAATAAGAGGGGGTTGCAAGTGAACAAGAATGATCTCGTGGCGGCAGTTGCTTCCGGGACTGGCCTTTCGAAGGCTGATGCGGCGAAGGCTGTCGACTGCACGTTCGATTCGATTTCGGGCGCGCTGAAGAAGGGCGACGATGTTCGCCTTGTCGGCTTCGGTACCTTCAATGTCGTTCAGCGCAAGGCGTCGGTTGGTCGTAACCCCCGGACGGGCGCGACCATCAACATCCCGGCTTCCAAGCAGCCCAAGTTCAAGGCTGGCAAGGGACTGAAGGACTTGGTGAACTAAGTCCGCAACCCGTAATACGGAGGGGCCGGCCGCGATCGTGGCCGGCCCTTTTCGTTTCTGGTTACGGAAGGTTTTTGGCGCATCCGTTTTGCGCTATCTTTCGCCTGAAGTTCGCCGGGCGATACGGGCGGTTAGCTCAGCTGGAAGAGCATCTCGTTTACACCGAGAGGGTCGGCGGTTCGAACCCGTCACCGCCCACCATCATCAGCCGGAAGCCCGGCTCCCCCGGCAAGAAATCCGGCAATTTCGGTCAAGAATCCGCAGCTTTTTCTGACTGAATAATCAGTCGGTTACTTTGTTTAGCTCATGCTTAACATGATGTTAACCATGGGCTGTTTTGATTCCTCCAGGTTTTACTTGGAAAGCGGTCGGGCAGGGATTCCGATCGCCGAAACTGGAGGTGCGTCATGCGCCCGTATATCGCCCTGATCGTCACGGCCCTGGCCGTTTCCGCCTGCGCGTCGGAAATCGTCGTTTCCAACAGCCAGCAGGCCGTCATTGACGCCTCGTCCCATGAGGACGCCGTCAGGCTGGCCAATCAGGAATGTGCCAAGCATGAGCGCATCGCCATCCTCGACCGCCGGAGCGGGGCGGGCTACTGGTTCCGCTGCACCGACAGCGAGCAGAAGATCGCCGAGCAGCGCAAGGCCGAGCAACTGGCGGCGATGAAGCGGGTCGAGGAATGGAAGAAGAGCCTCGCCACCTCCAACGACGCGAGAGCGCCGGCTCCTTCAAGCGCGCCGCAAGACAAGATGGCGTCGGCCGAACCTGCCGCCAAGGCGGCGCCGGCCCCGGCACCTGCTCCGAAAAAGTCGGCCGCTGCGCCGCGGGCCGGTGGAAGCTGGGTTCATCTTGGCGCGTTTCGCAGCCAGACGGTCGGCCAGACCTATGTTAGCAATATCCGCAAGGTCTATTCCTCGCTCGTGGCCGACCATAAGGTGGAACTCCGCCCGACGGATCTCGGCGCCCGCGGTGTCTTTCACGTGGCCCGCATGGGCCCTTACGGACGCGCCGCAGAGGCCCGTGAAACCTGCAATACCCTCAAGGCTCGCGGCGCGGCCTGTTACGTCGTCACGCGGCGCTGACACGATTCCGGCAACCCTGTGGAAAACCGGCGCTTTCGCCAGTCGTGGCGCCGGGTGTAACCTTGTTGACACCTGCGCTGGCTCCGTTTACACCAGCGCCGTCACGCGGGATTCGGGGGCGTAGCTCAGTTGGTTAGAGCGCCGGCCTGTCACGCCGGAGGTCGCGGGTTCGAGTCCCGTCGCTCCCGCCAGTCCCGCCGCCGACCGGCACGGTCTGCCGTAACTGATGGAGCGAACGGGAAGAGACGCCTAAATGCAGGATCTGCTCGCCCAATACGTCCCCATCCTGATTTTCTTCGGGATCGCCGCCGGTCTCGCCCTCGTCATCGTTATTGCCTCCTTCATCGTGGCCCGCCAGAAGCCCGACTCGGAGAAGCTCGCGGCCTATGAATGCGGCTTTGATCCGTTCGGCGATGCCCGCGGCCAGTTCGATGTGCGTTTCTATCTCGTGGCGATCCTCTTCATCATCTTCGACCTGGAAGTGGCCTTCCTGTTCCCCTGGGCCGTGGCGCTCGGTGACATCGGCCTGTTCGGTTTCTGGTCGATGGTGGTGTTCCTTGCCGTGCTGACCATCGGTTTCATCTACGAATGGCGCAAAGGCGCGCTGGAGTGGGAATGAACGCTCTCGCCAATCCGTCGCAGGACCAGATCATCGCCGGCGTTGCCCACGAGCTTCAGGACAAGGGCTTCGTCGTGGCCAGCCTCGATGCGCTGGTCAACTGGGCGCGCACCGGTTCGCTGTGGCCGATGACCTTCGGCCTTGCCTGCTGCGCCGTCGAGATGATGCAGGTTGCCGCGTCTCGCTACGACCTCGACCGCTTCGGCCTGGTGTTCCGGCCGAGCCCCCGCCAGTCCGACGTCATGATCGTCGCCGGCACGCTTACCAACAAGATGGCCCCGGCGCTTCGTCGCGTTTACGACCAGATGGCGGAACCGCGCTGGGTGATTTCCATGGGCAGCTGCGCCAACGGCGGCGGCTATTACCATTATTCCTATTCGGTGGTGCGCGGCTGTGACCGCATCGTGCCGGTCGACGTCTACGTGCCCGGCTGCCCGCCGACGGCAGAGGCGCTGCTTTACGGCATCATGCAGCTGCAGAAGAAAATTCGCCGCACCGGCACCCTGTTCCGTTAGGCACGCGTAAGATGGACGATCAGCAACAGGAACAGCTCGACGCGCTCAGGGAGCTCGGTGATTACATCGAGGCTATACTCGGCGCCGATGTGCTTGGCGTCGAGGTCGCGGTGGGCGAGCTCAACGTCACCGTCAGGCGCGAGAACATCGCGGGCGTCCTCAAGCGGCTGCGCGATGACAGCAATTGCCAGCTCAGCCAGCTCATCGATCTCTGTGGCGTGGATTACCCCGAGCGCGAAAAGCGCTTCGACGTGGTCTATCACCTGCTCAGCCTGCGCCAGAACCATCGCGTTCGCGTGAAGGTCGCGGCGGGCGAGGGCGAGCCGGTGCCTTCCGTCATCAGCGTCTTTTCCGCCGCCGGCTGGTTCGAGCGCGAAACCTGGGACATGTACGGCATCCTGTTCTCCGAACATCCGGACCTGCGCCGCATCCTCACCGATTACGGTTTTGAAGGTCATCCGCTGCGCAAGGATTTCCCGCTCACGGGCTATGTCGAGGTCCGTTACGACGACGACCAGAAGCGTGTCGTCTACGAGCCGGTGCGCCTCACCCAGGAATTCCGTTCCTTCGATTTCCTGAGCCCTTGGGAAGGCGCCGAGGCTGCGCGCGCCGCCCTGCTGCCGGGCGATGAAAAGGCGACGCTAGCGCCCAAGCCGGAGGCCAAGTCCTGATGGCCGAACAGCAGATCGAGAATTTCTCCCTCAACTTCGGTCCGCAGCATCCGGCGGCGCACGGCGTGTTGCGCCTCGTGCTGGAAATGGACGGCGAAGTGGTCGAGCGCGCCGATCCGCATATCGGCCTGCTGCACCGCGGCACCGAGAAGCTGATCGAGTACAAGACCTATCTTCAGGCGGTTCCCTATTTCGACCGGCTCGATTACGTCGCGCCGATGTCCCAGGAGCATGCCTACGCGCTTGCCGTTGAAAAGCTGCTTGGCATCACCGCGCCGCCGCGCGCCCAGTACATTCGCGTCCTTTATGCCGAAATCTCGCGCATCCTGAATCACATCCTCAACATCACGACCATGGCGCTCGACGTCGGCGCGATGACGCCGCTGCTGTGGGGGTTCGAGGAACGCGAGAAGCTGATGGAATTCTACGAGCGCGCCTCGGGTGCGCGCCTGCATTCGGCTTACTTCCGGCCGGGCGGAGTTCATCTCGACCTGCCTCCGGGCTTGACCGAAGACATTCTTGCCTTCTGTGACGGTTTCGAGCCGCACCTCGATGACGTCGAAGGGCTGCTGACCGAAAACCGCATCTTCAAGCAGCGCACCGTCGATATCGGCATCGTCTCGGCGAAGGATGCCATCGACTGGGGCTTTACGGGGCCGATGCTGCGCGGCTCGGGCGTTGCATGGGACCTGCGCAAGTCGCAGCCCTATGACGCTTATGCGGAGATGCGTTTCGACGTGCCGGTGGGCAAGACCAACGACTGCTACGCGCGCTACCTGGTGCGCATGGAGGAAATGCGCCAGTCGCTTCGCATCATCCGCCAGGCGATCGAGGAAATGCCCGATGGCCCGGTGCAGGTCGACAATCACAAGATCACGCCGCCCAAGCGCTCCGAAATGAAGCATTCGATGGAAGCGCTGATCCATCATTTCAAGCTCTATACCGAGGGCTATCACGTGCCCAAGGGCGAAGCCTATGCCGCCGTCGAAGCCCCCAAGGGCGAGTTCGGCGCCTACATCGTGTCGGACGGCACCAACAAGCCCTACCGCTGCAAGATCCGCGCGCCGGGTTTCGCGCACCTGCAGGGGCTGGATTACCTGTCACGGGGCCACATGCTCGCCGACGTGGTGGCGATCATCGGCTCCCTCGACATCGTGTTCGGGGAGATCGACCGGTGAGCGCCGAACCGCAGACCTTCGCTTTCTCGGCCGAGAACAAGGCCAAGGCCGATGCCATCATCGCCAAGTACCCGGCGGGCCGGCAGAGGAGCGCGGTCATTCCGTTGCTCGATCTCGCCCAGCGCCAGAACGGCGGCTGGCTGCCGCGCGCGGCAATCGCCCATGTGGCGGAGATGCTGGAACTTGCCGAGATCCGCGTCTGGGAAGTCGCGACCTTCTACACGATGTTCAATCTGGAACCGGTTGGCCGCACCTGCATTGAGGTCTGCACCACGACGCCGTGCTGGCTGCGCGGCTCCGACGCCATCGTCGCGGCGTTGGAAGACGAAGTCGGCGTGCATCTCGGCGAAACGACGTCGGACGGCGCCATCACGCTTCGTGAAGTCGAATGCCTCGGCGCCTGCGTCCATGCGCCGATGTTCCAGATCGGCGACGATTATTTCGAGGACCTGACCGCCGAAGACGTCCGCGCCATCGTCGCCGACATCAAGGCGGGGCGCTCGCCCAAGCCCGGCTCGCGCATCGGCCGTCCGGGCGCTGCGCCCGCTTCGGGTCCCAAGGTTCTCACGGGCAAGAAGGCTTGATCATGCTCGCGGACAAGGATCGCATCTTCACCAATCTCTACGGCCTCGACGACTGGGGCCTCGACGGCGCACGCCGGCGCGGCGACTGGGACGGAACCAAGGCGCTGATGGAGAAGGGCGCGGACTGGATCATCAACGAGATGAAGGCGTCGGGCCTGCGCGGGCGCGGCGGCGCCGGGTTCCCGGCGGGCGTGAAGTGGTCCTTCATGCCGAAGGAATCCAAGGACGGGCGTCCCAATTACCTCGTCATCAACGCCGACGAAGGCGAGCCCGGCACCTGCAAGGATCGCGAGATCATGCGCTTCGACCCGCACAAGCTGGTCGAGGGCGCGCTGCTCGCCTCCTTCGCGATGAACGCCCATGCCTGCTACATCTATATCCGCGGCGAGTTCTACCGCGAGGCCGAAAACCTTCAGGGCGCTATCGACCAGGCCTACGCGGCCGGCCTGATCGGGCCCAACGCCTGCGGCACGGGCTATGCCTTCGATCTCTACCTGCATCGTGGCGCCGGCGCCTATATCTGCGGCGAGGAAACCGCCCTGATCGAAAGCCTCGAGGGCAAGAAGGGCCAGCCGCGCCTGAAGCCGCCGTTCCCGGCCGGCTCGGGCCTCTACGGTTGCCCCACGACGGTCAACAACGTCGAAACCATCGCCGTGACGCCGAGCATCCTGCGCCGCGGCGCCACGTGGTTCACGTCTTTCGGGCGGCCGAACAATACCGGCACCAAGCTGTTCTGCATTTCCGGCCATGTGAACGAGCCCTGCACGGTGGAAGAGTCGATGTCCATTCCGCTGAAGGAGCTGATCGAAAAGCACGCGGGCGGGGTGCGCGGCGGCTGGGACAACCTGCTCGCCGTCATTCCGGGCGGCTCGTCCGTGCCCGTGCTGCCGAAGTCGATCTGCGACACGGCGCTGATGGATTTCGATGCACTGAAGGAACAGCGCTCCGGCCTCGGCACCGCCGCCGTCATCGTCATGGACAAGTCCACCGACATCGTGCGCGCCATCGCGCGCCTGTCGAAGTTCTACAAGCATGAAAGCTGCGGCCAGTGCACCCCGTGCCGCGAAGGTACGGGCTGGATGTGGCGCGTCATGGAACGGCTCGTCACCGGCGATGCGCGGATCGAGGAAATCGACCTGCTGCTCGAGGTGACGACCGAAGTGGAAGGCCACACGATCTGCGCGCTGGGCGACGCGGCGGCATGGCCGATCCAGGGCCTGATCCGCCACTTCCGCGGTGAAATCGAAAACCGCATCAAGCGCCGTCAGGGCGTGGCGGCCTGAGGGGCGGGGAGCGAAAATGCCGAAGGTCACAGTAGACGGCGTTGAAATCGAAGTCGCCCCGGGGTCGACCGTGCTGCAGGCGTGCGAGCAGGCGGGCAAGGAAATCCCGCGCTTCTGCTATCACGACCGCCTGTCGATCGCGGGCAACTGCCGCATGTGCCTTGTCGAGGTTTCGCCGGGCCCGCCCAAGCCGCAGGCCTCCTGCGCGCTGCCCGTGGCCGAAGGCCAGCAGATCAAGACCGACAGCCCGATGGTCAAGAAGGCGCGCCGCGGCGTGATGGAGATGCTGCTCATCAACCATCCGCTCGATTGTCCGATCTGCGACCAGGGCGGCGAATGCGACCTGCAGGACCAGGCGCTGTTCTACGGCTTCGATCGTTCGCGCTTTCAGGAAAACAAGCGCGCGGTGAAGGACAAGGACTTCGGCCCGCTGATCAAGACCCAGATGACGCGCTGCATCCACTGCACGCGCTGTGTCCGCTTCGCCACCGAAGTGGCGGGGGTCGAGGAACTCGGCGCCATCGGCCGCGGCGAGAACATGGAAATCACCACCACCATCGGCCAGATGGTGACGTCCGAACTGTCGGGCAACATCATCGACCTGTGCCCGGTCGGCGCGCTGACCTCCAAGCCGTTTGCCTTCACGGCGCGGCCGTGGGAACTGCGCAAGACCGAATCGGTCGATGTGCTCGATGCCGTCGGCTCCAACATCCGCATTGATGCGCGCGGCTCGGAAGTCATGCGCGTGCTGCCGCGCCTGAACGAGGCCGTGAACGAGGAGTGGCTGTCGGACAAGTCGCGCTTCGCCTGTGACGGACTGAAGCGCCAGCGCCTCGACCGGCCTTATGTCCGTGAAAACGGGCGCTTGCGCGAGGCCGACTGGGACGAAGCTTTTGCGGCAATCGCGGCGAAGCTCAAGACCATGCCTGCTACCTCGGTCGCGGCGATCGCGGGCGATCTCGCCGATTGCGAATCGATGCTGGCGCTGAAGGACCTGATGGCCGCCGTGGGTTCGCCCAACATCGATTGCCGTCAGGATGGCGCCAAGCTCGATGCGGGGGCACGTGCGTCCTACCTGTTCAATGCCACCATCGCCGGCATCGACGATGCCGATGCGCTGCTGATCATCGGTTCCAACCCGCGCACCGAAGCGGCCGTGCTCAACGCCCGCATTCGCAGGCGCTGGCTGAAGGGAAAGTTCTCCGTCGGTGCCATCGGCGAAAACGTCGACCTGACCTATCGCGCCAAGCATCTCGGTGCGGGCCCGCGCACCCTTTCGGACGTGCTCGAGGGCCGCGATGATTTCGCCCGCGTGCTGGAAGCGGCCGAACGCCCGATGATCATCATCGGTTCGGGTGCGGTTGCGCGCGACGACGGCGCTGCGGTGCTGGCCACGGCGCGCGCGGTCGCGGAAAAATACGGCGTCGTAAAGGACGGCTGGAACGGCTTCTGCCTGCTGCAGCGCGCGGCGAGCCGCGTCGGCGGTCTCGACCTCGGTCTGGTGCCGGGGCAGGGCGGGCGTGACGTTGCCAGGATCCTGGCCGGCGCCGCCTCGGGCGAGATCGGCCTGGTTTGGTTGCTCGGCGCCGATGAAATCGACATGAACAGGCTCGGCTCCGCCTTCGTGGTCTATCAGGGCCATCACGGCGATGCGGGCGCGCACCGCGCCGACGTCGTGCTGCCCGGTGCCGCCTATACCGAAAAGAGCGGCACCTACGTCAATACCGAAGGCCGCGTGCAGCGCGCCAACGCGGCCCATTTCCCCTTGGGCGAAGCCAAGGAGGACTGGGCCATCCTGCGCGCCATGTCGGGGGTGATCGGCAAGCCGCTCGCTTACGACAACCTCGCGCAGCTGCGCGCCCGCATGGCGCAGGCGAACCCGGTATTCGGCCGTGTGGACGCGATCACGCCCGCGACGTGGGGGCCGTTCGGTGCCGCCGGCGCGATGTCCGATGCGCCCTTCGCCAATCTGGTTGCCAATTTCTACATGACCGACCCGATCAGCCGGGCCTCCGTCACCATGGCCCGCTGCACCGAGCTGCTCGGCCCCAACAAGGGAGCGACCGGCACCCATGGCTGAGCTCTGGTCCCTCTATCTGCTGCCCGGCGCCATCATCGTCGGCAAGATCATCGCGATCCTGGTGCCGCTGCTGGTCGCCGTCGCCTATCTGACGCTGGCCGAACGCAAGGTCATCGCCGCGATGCAGCTGCGCAAGGGCCCGAACGTCGTCGGTCCCTTCGGCCTGCTGCAGCCGCTGGCCGACGGTCTGAAGCTTTTCCTCAAGGAAACCGTCATTCCCGCGGGTGCCAATAAGGTCGTGTTCGTGCTGGCGCCGATGGTGACCTTCGTGCTGGCCATCGTCGCCTGGGCGGTCATTCCCTTCGATGCGGGCATGGTGCTGGCCGACATCAACGTCGGCATCCTCTACCTGTTCGCGATTTCGTCGCTCGGCGTCTACGGCATCATCATGGCGGGCTGGGCGTCGAACTCGAAATACGCCTTCCTCGGCGCGCTGCGCTCTGCCGCCCAGATGGTGTCCTACGAAATCTCCATCGGTTTCGTCATCATCACCGTCTTGCTCTGCGTCGGTTCGCTCAATCTCAGCAAGATCGTTGAGGCCCAGAAGGACGTCTGGTTCGTCCTGCCGCTCCTGCCGATGTTCATCGTGTTCTTCGTCTCCGCGCTCGCCGAAACCAACCGCTCGCCCTTCGACCTGCCGGAAGCGGAAGCGGAACTGGTGGCGGGCTACAACGTCGAATATTCCTCGATGACCTTCGCGCTGTTCTTCCTCGGCGAATACGCGAACATGATCCTGATGAGCGCGATGACCGCCGTCCTGTTCCTGGGCGGCTGGCTGCCGCCGGTGAACGTGGTGCCGTTCACGCTGATCCCGGGGCCGATCTGGTTTGCCCTCAAGATCTGCTTCGTGCTGTTCCTGTTCCTGTGGGTCCGGGCCACGTTCCCGCGCTATCGCTACGACCAGCTGATGCGGCTGGGCTGGAAGGTTTTCCTGCCGCTGTCGCTGTTGTGGGTCATTGTCACCGCGGGCGTGCTGGTCGGCTTCGGCTGGCTGCCGAAATAAGGGAAGGGAGGCACCGTCATGTCCATGATCGCGCAAGGCGCAAAATCCTTCCTCCTGAAGGAACTCGTGTCCGGCATGTGGCTCACGCTGAAGTACTTCTTCAAGCGCAAGGTCACGCTGAACTACCCCTTTGAAAAGGGCATGCTGTCGACGCGCTTCCGCGGCGAGCACGCGCTGCGCCGCTATCCGACCGGCGAAGAACGCTGCATCGCCTGCAAGCTGTGCGAGGCCATCTGCCCGGCCCAGGCCATCACCATCGAGGCCGAACCGCGCGCCGACGGCTCGCGCCGCACGACCCGCTACGACATCGACATGACGAAGTGCATCTACTGCGGCTTCTGCGAGGAAGCTTGCCCGGTGGACGCCATCGTCGAGGGGCCGAACTTCGAATTCGCCACCGAAACCCGCGAAGAACTGATGTACAACAAGGACAAGCTGCTTGCGAACGGCGACCGCTGGGAAAGCGAAATCGCGCAGCGTCTCGCGGCGGAGGCGCCCTACCGATGATCCTCCAGGCGCTCGCCTTCTACCTGTTTGCCGCCGTCACCATCGCCTCGGGCGTCATGGTGATTGCCGCGCGCAACCCGGTGCACTCGGTCCTGTTCCTGATCCTCGCGTTCTTCAACGCGGCGGGGCTGTTCGTCCTCATGGGAGCGGAATTCCTCGCCTTCATCCTCGTCATCGTTTACGTGGGCGCGGTGGCGGTGCTGTTCCTGTTCGTCGTCATGATGCTCGACATCAATTTCGTCGAACTGCGCCAGGGATTCCTCCAGTACCTGCCCGTGGGCGCGTTGGTCGGCGTCATCCTGCTGGTCGAGATGGTCTTCGTCATCGGCGCCTGGGTTGTTTCGCCCGAGGCGACGGGGCTGCTCGCCGCCAAGGCGCCGGCGCTGGCGCAGGCGACCAACGCCGAGGCATTGGGTCGCATCCTCTACACGAAATACGTTTACCTGTTCCAGGCATCGGGGCTGGTGCTGCTGGTCGCCATGATCGCGGCCATCGTGCTGACGCTGCGCGCCCGTCCGGGCGTGCGCCGCCAGAATATCGCCGACCAGGTCGCCCGCAGCCGCGACGCCTCGGTCGAGGTCAAGGACGTTCCGGTGGGGAAGGGGGTCTGAGATGACGATCACGCTCGCCCATTACCTGACCGTCGCAGCGATCCTGTTCACGCTCGGCATCTTCGGCATTTTCCTCAACCGCAAGAACGTCATCATCATCCTGATGTCGATCGAACTGATGCTGCTTGCGGTGAACATCAATCTCGTCGCTTTTTCGTCGCACCTCGGCGACCTGACGGGGCAGGTGTTCTCGATGTTCGTTCTTACGGTGGCGGCGGCGGAAGCGGCCATCGGCCTTGCCATTCTCGTCGTCTATTTCCGCAACCGCGGCTCCATCGCGGTCGAGGACATCAACAGGCTGAAGGGCTAGCGCATGTATTCGGCAATCGTATTCCTGCCGCTTCTCGGCGCCGCCATCGCGGGTCTGTTCGGGCGCCTGATCGGCGACCGGGCGTCCCAGTGGGTGACCACCGGGCTGCTTCTGATTTCGGCGGTGCTCGCCTGCGTCGGTTTTGCCCGCGTCGTCCTCGGCGGTGCGCCCTTCGATGTCGAGGTCATGCGCTGGATCGTCTCCGGCACCTTCGAGGTGAGCTGGGCGCTCCGCTTCGATGCCCTGTCGGCGGTCATGTGCGTCGTCGTCACGGTCGTGTCGGGCATGGTGCATGCCTATTCATGGGGCTACATGTCCCACGACAAGTCGATCGCCCGTTTCTTCTCCTATCTGTCGCTGTTCACCTTCTTCATGCTGATGCTGGTGACCAGCAACAACTTCGTGCAGATGTTCTTCGGCTGGGAAGGCGTCGGCCTCGCCAGCTACCTGCTGATCGGCTTCTGGTACGACCGGCCCTCGGCCAATGCCGCGGCGATCAAGGCCTTCCTCGTCAACCGCGTGGGCGACTTCGGCTTCGCGCTCGGCATCCTCGGCACCTTCATGGTGTTCAATGCCGTGGCCTTCGACACGGTCTTCGCGGGTGTTCCCGGCGTTGCCGGCAAGACGGTGCATTTCCTCGGCCTCAGCGTCGAGGTGATGACGCTTCTCTGCCTGCTGCTGTTCGTCGGCGCCATGGGCAAGTCGGCCCAGCTTGGTCTGCACACCTGGCTGCCCGACGCCATGGAAGGCCCGACCCCGGTCTCGGCCCTGATCCATGCGGCGACGATGGTGACGGCGGGCGTGTTCATGGTCTGCCGGCTGTCGCCGATGTTCGAATATTCCCAGACCGCCCTGACTGTGGTGACGGTGGTCGGCGCGCTGACGGCGTTCTTCGCTGCGACCGTGGGCCTTGTGCAGAACGACATCAAGCGGGTGATCGCCTATTCGACCTGCTCGCAGTTGGGCTACATGTTCTTCGCCGCGGGGGTTTCGGCCTATTCGGCGGCAATGTTCCACCTGACCACACACGCCTTCTTCAAGGCGCTCCTGTTCCTCGGCGCGGGTTCGGTGATCCACGCCATGTCGGGCGAGCAGGACATGCGCAAGATGGGCGGCATCTGGCGCAAGATCCCGGTGACCTACACCTTCATGTGGATCGGCTCGCTGGCGCTCGCGGGCGTTCCGTTTTTCGCGGGTTATTTCTCCAAGGACCTGATCATCGAGGCGGCGTTCGCCTCCAAGACGGGCGTCGGCCAGTTCGCCTTCTGGATGGGCACCATCGCGGCGGCGCTGACGGCATTCTATTCGTGGCGCCTCCTGTTCATGACGTTCCACGGCGAAAGCCGCGCCGATCACGACGTGCTGCATCATGTCCACGAATCGCCCGTCAGCATGACGGCGCCGATGGCGCTGCTGGCCGTCGGCGCGGTGTTCTCGGGCGTGGCGCTTGCGGGGCTGTTCACGGGCGAGGCGTCATCGGCCTTCTGGGGCAAGGCGATTTACGTCGCGGCCAACCACACGGCGCTCAAGGATGCCCACCATGTGGCGCTCTGGTTGAAGGTGCTGCCGATCGCGGTCGCCTTTGCAGGCATTCTCGCCGCCTGGTACATGTACATCCGCAAGCCGAATCTGCCGGCGGCGATGGCGGCGGAGTTCTCCGACGTTCATTCCTTCCTTTACAACAAGTGGTACTTCGACGAGCTCTACGACGTCCTGTTCGTGCGCCCGGCCAAGTGGCTCGGCCGCGTTCTGTGGCAAGGTGGCGATGGCCGCATCATCGACGGCTTCGGGCCCAACGGGCTCGCGGCGCTGACCCTCGATGTTGCCCGGCGCGCGGCGCGGCTTCAGTCGGGATACCTGTACCATTACGCTTTTGCCATGCTGATCGGCGTCGCCCTGTTCGTCAGCTACTACCTGTTCGTGAGGTAAGGCGATGAACAGCTGGCCCCTTCTTTCCCTGACCACCTTCGTGCCGTTGATCGGCGCGGCCTTCATCCTGATGATCCGGGGCGAGGCCGAAGTGGTCGCCCGCAACGCCCGCAACGTGGCGCTGTGGACGAGCCTGATCACGCTGTTGCTGGCCCTTGCGGTGTGGGCGAATTTCGATCCCAAGTCGGCCGCCTTCCAGCTGGAGGAGCGCGCGGCATGGATACCGGCCTTCAACATTTCCTATCACATGGGGGTGGACGGCATTTCGGTGTTCTTCGTCGTGCTGTCGGCCTTCCTGACGCCGCTCTGCGTGCTGGCGAGCTGGGAAGCGATCAAGGAGCGTGTGCGCGAATACATGATCGCGTTCCTCGTCCTCGAGACGCTGATGATCGGCATGTTCTGCGCGCTCGACATCGTGCTGTTCTACCTGTTCTTTGAGGGCGTGCTGATCCCGATGTTCCTGATCATCGGCATCTGGGGCGGGCCGCGCCGGGTCTATTCGGCCTTCAAGTTCTTCCTCTATACGCTGCTGGGCTCCGTGCTGATGCTGGTGGCGATCCTCGCCATCTACTTCACTGCCGATACCACGGACATTCCGGCCCTGATGAAGCTGGCGCTTCCGCGCGAGATGCAGATGTGGCTGTGGCTCGCCTTTTTCGCATCCTTTGCCGTGAAAGTGCCGATGTGGCCGCTGCACACCTGGCTGCCCGACGCCCATGTCGAGGCGCCGACGGCGGGTTCGGTCATCCTTGCCGGCGTCTTGCTGAAGATGGGCGGTTACGGGTTCCTCAGGTTCTCGCTGCCGATGATGCCGCTGGCCTCCGAGTTTTTCGCGCCGCTGGTGTTCGGCCTGTCCATCGTCGCGGTGATCTATACCTCCCTCGTGGCGCTCGCCCAGGAGGACATGAAGAAGCTGATCGCCTATTCGTCGGTCGCGCACATGGGCTTCGTCACCATCGGTATCTTCACCTTCAATGTTCAGGGTATCGAGGGCGCCATCTTCCAGATGCTGAGCCACGGCATCGTCTCTGCCGCGCTGTTCCTTTGCGTCGGCGTCGTCTACGACCGCATGCATTCGCGTCTGATCGCCACCTACGGCGGCCTGGTCAACCGGATGCCGCTTTATGCCTTCGTCTTCATGGTGTTCATGCTGGGTTCGGTCGGCATGCCGGGAACCTCGGGTTTCGTCGGCGAAATGCTGGTGCTGGTCGGCGCCTATCAGGTTTCGACCTGGGTGGCGGCGCTGGCGGCGACGGGCGTCGTGCTGGGTGCGGCCTACATGCTGTGGCTTTACCGCCGCGTCGTCTTCGGCGAGTTGGACAAGCCCGAACTCAAGACCATTCTCGATCTCGACCGCCGGGAAATCGTCATTTTTGTGCCGCTGATCGTCGCGGTGATCTGGATGGGCGTCTATCCGTCGTCCTTCCTCGATGCCATTCACGTTTCGGTGCAGAACCTGGTCGATAACTATCAGGCCGCAATCAAGGCGGCCGGGGCGGCGAAAGGCCATGCCGCCCTTATCGGAGGTGTCCGATGACCAGCTGGGTTCCCGCCGAATTTACCGCGGCGCTGCCGGAAATCTTCGTCGCGCTCGCCGCCATGGCGTTGCTGCTGATCGGTGCCTTCCGCGGTGATTCACAGACCCGTACCTCGGGCTGGTTTGCCGTCGCCGTGCTTATCGTCGCGGGCGGGCTGGTGGCCGGCACCGCAGCATCGCCCGGCAGCGCGTTCGGCGGCATGTTCGTCGCCGATGCCTTCGCGCGCTTCACCAAGATCCTGGTGCTGACCGGCACCGCGCTGGCCGTGATCCTCTCGATTTCCTACATCGAGCGCGAGGACATGGCGCGGTTCGAGTATCCGGTCCTGTTCCTGTTCGCCACCGTCGGCATGATGATGATGATCTCGGCGAACGACCTGATCGCGCTTTACGTCGGTCTCGAACTCCAGTCGCTTGCCCTTTACGTCGCCGCCGCGTTCCGCCGCGACAGCCTGCGTTCGTCGGAAGCAGGGCTGAAGTACTTCGTCCTCGGTGCGCTGGCATCGGGCATGCTGCTTTACGGGGCCTCGCTGGTCTACGGCTTTGCAGGGACGACCTCTTTCGCCGGGATCGCCAAGTCGCTCGGCGCCAATCCGGGCAATATCGGGGCGCTGGTCGGGCTCGTCTTCATCATGGCGGGTCTTGCCTTCAAGATTTCGGCGGTGCCGTTCCATATGTGGACGCCCGACGTCTACGAAGGCGCGCCGACGTCGGTCACGGCATTCTTTGCCGTCGCGCCCAAGGTCGCGGCGCTGTCGCTGTTCGTGCGCGTGCTCGTCGGTCCGTTCGGGTCCATCGTTGCCCAGTGGCAGCAGATCATCGTTGCCATCGCCATACTGTCGATGGTTCTTGGCGCCTTCGCCGCGATCAAGCAGACCAACATCAAGCGTCTGATGGCCTACAGTTCCATCGGTAACGTCGGCTACATGCTGGTTGGTCTGGCCGCGGGAACCGAGGCGGGCGTGCGCGGCATGCTCATCTACCTCGCCATCTACCTGGCGATGACGGTCGGCACCTTTGCCTGCATCCTGGCGATGCGCGTGCATGGCCGCGCGGTCGAGGGGCTCGATGACCTCAAGGGCCTCGGCCGCAATCGCCCGGCCTTGGCGCTGGTGCTGGCTGTATTCATGTTCTCGATGGCGGGCATTCCGCCGCTTGCCGGGTTCTTCGGCAAGTACTTCGTGTTCCTGGCTGCCGTACAGGCAGGGATGTTCGCCCTCGCCGTGATCGGCGTTCTGGCGTCGGTGGTGGCGGCCTTCTATTACCTGCGCATCGTCAAGATCATGTATTTCGACGAACCGGCAGATGCCTTCGATCGGCTTCCCGGCCGTGAAGTGGGCGTGGTGATGACCGTCACCGGCCTGTTCATCGCATTGTTCCTGATCATTCCGGGCCCGATGCTGCATGCCGCCGCCGTTGCGGCAAAATCACTGTTCCCGGGCTGAGGCGGGCGGGCGTCCCGCGCGATGACACCGCCGCTCTCGCCCTTTTACCGCCGGGTCGCCCTCGACCAGACGGCCAGCACCAATGACGAAGCCCTGGCGCGCGCCCGTGACGGTGCGGCCGAAGGCACGCTTGTGACCGCGGACCGCCAGAGCGCGGGGCGCGGGCGCCGGGGAACGGAATGGGTCAGCCCTGCGGGCAACCTGCATCTTTCCCTGATCTTGCGTCCGCCGGGCGGCACCGAGGCGGCGGGCGCCATCGGCTTCGCCGCGGCTCTCGCCGTGCGCGATGCGGTCCTTGGTGCACTGCCCGCGGGAACGACCGTGACCGTCAAATGGCCCAATGACGTCCTGATCGATGGCGCCAAGGTTGCCGGGCTGCTGATCGAGACCGCCGAAGATGCCCTGGTGCTCGGTGTCGGTATCAATGTCGTCGCTCACCCCGAAAACACCCCATATCCCGCGACATCCATCCTTGCGGCGGGCGGCGCGGGCACGGCTGACAGCGTGCTGGCGGCGTTTTGTGCCGCGTTCAAGTCGCGCTACGATCGCTGGGCCGTCCAGGGCTTCGCGGCGCTGCGCGAGGAGTGGCTGGCTTGCGCCCATGGGCTCGGCCAGCGCATCGTCGTCCGGCTTGAAGATGCCCGGTTCGACGGCGTCTTTGCCGGCATCGACGATAGCGGCGCGTTGATGCTCGATTTGGGCACGGCGGGGCTCAAGAAGATTACCGCGGGCGATGTCTTCTTCACGCCCGCGCGCGCCGGTGGGGCGTGAAGGACATGCTTCTTGTGATCGATTGCGGCAATACCAACACGAAGTTCGGCCTTTACGAGGGTATCGCGCCGATGGGGCGTTTCGTCCGGGTCTTCCGTCTCGACACCGATCCGTCACTCGCGTCCGACGATTACCGCGCCCGCATCGACAAGGACCTTGAAGCGGCCGGAATCGACGCCGGGACCATTACGGATGCTGCGATCGCAACCGTGGTGCCCGCAGCCCGCGATGCCTTGATCGGCTTTGCCAAGGGCCTGACGGGCAGGGATCCTTTGGTTATCGGCTCCCCGGATGTGAACTTGGGGCTGCGGGTCCTGATCGACCGTCCCGCCGAGGCCGGCGCCGACCGTCTGGTCGCCGCGGTCGCGGCGCACGCGGGCTGGGCAGGGGCCAAGATCGTTCTCGATTTCGGTACGGCGACGACCTTCGACGTGGTGACGGCAGACGGCGACTATGCGGGCGGCGTGATTGCGCCGGGGGTAAACCTTGCCCTCGATGCCCTGCATGCGGGCACCGCGCAGTTGCCGCGCATCAAGGTGGCGCGCCCGGCGGGCGTCGTCGGCAAGGGGACGGTTCCCGCGATGGAATCGGGAATTTACTGGGGGTATGTCGGCCTGATCGAAGGCATCGTCGCGCGTATCCGCGCGGAGCATAAAGGTCCCTTCAAGGTTATCGCCACCGGCGGGCTCGCCGCGCTTTTCAAGGAAGGGACTTCGGTGATCGACGAGACTGATCCGGATTTGACGTTGCGCGGTATCGCCATCGTCCACGTTCTGAACCGCCCGCAATGACCGAAACTGTCCAGACAGACGTTCCGGCGGTCATCGCCGCTGCCCGCAAGGGCCTCGTCTACCTGCCGCTTGGCGGGGCGGGCGAGATCGGCATGAATTTTTATCTCTACGGCTGCGACGGCAAATGGATCGCCGTCGAATGCGGCGTCACCTTTGGCGACGAGCAGACGCCGGGCATCGACGTGATGATGGCCGACATCGGGTTCGTGCGCGAAATCGGCGATCATCTCCTCGCCGTGGTGCTGACCCATGCCCATGAAGACCACCAGGGTGCGCTTGCCCATCTCTGGCCGCGCCTTGAATGCCCGGTCTATGCGACGGAGTTCACCGCCGCGCTCGTTCGCGCCCGGCTGACGGAGGCGGGGCTCGTCGGCGAAGTGCCGCTGAACGAGATCGACCTGGGCGGCGAGGTCGAGCTTGGCCCCTTCCGCGTGCGCTACGTCACGGTCACCCATTCGATCCCGGAACCCAATGCGCTCGCCATTACCACGAAATACGGCACGATCATCCATACCGGGGACTGGAAGCTCGACCCCGAGCCGCTCCTGGGCGAGGCGACAGACGAGGCCACCTTCCGCGCGCTCGGAGACAAGGGCGTGCTGGCGATGGTCTGCGATTCGACCAATGTCTTCAACGAGGGCGTCTCCGGCTCGGAAGCGCTCGCCCGTGACGGTCTGGCGCGCACCATCGCGCGGTTCAAGGGCCGGGTGGCGGTTGCGTGTTTCGCCTCCAACATCGCGCGCATCGATTCGATCGCCCGCGTGGCGGAAGCCAACGGCCGCCACGTGGCGTTGGTCGGCAGGTCGCTGTGGCGGCTGACCGAGATCGCGCGGGACTGCGGTTACCTGCGCGGCCTGCCCGAGTTCCTCACCGAATACGATTGCGCCCACCTGCCGCGCGCGCGGGCGCTTTACATCTGCACCGGCAGTCAGGGTGAACGCGGCTCGGCGCTGGCGCGCATTTCCACAAACGACCACGCCAACGTGGTGTTGGAGCAGGGCGACGCAGTGCTGTTTTCCTCGCGCAACATTCCCGGCAACGAGCGCACGATCTACGCCATGCAGGACCGTCTGGCGCGTATGGGCTGCACCATCGTCACCGGCAAGGATGCACCGATCCACGTTTCCGGACATCCCGCGCGCGGCGAGTTGGAGCGGCTCTATTCCTGGGTGCGGCCCGCCCATTCGGTGCCGATGCACGGTGAAGGCCGGCACCTGATCGAACATGCGGCTCTTGCCCGCAGCATCGGCGTGCCGGTGGCCCACGTGGTCACCAACGGCCACGCGCTCCGCCTTGCGCCAGGGGAGCCGGAAATCGTCGGCACAGTGCCGGTCGGCCGCCTTGGCCTCGACGGCAACCGTCTGGTCCGGGTGACCGATGAACTGCTGGCGCCGCGCCGACGTTCGGCCTTCAGCGGTAATGCCTTCGTCACCGTCATCGTCGACCGCAAGGGGCGCCTTGCCGCCGATCCCCGTATCTCGCTCTCGGGCGTATCGGGCGATCCGCGCGAGGAACGCGCGGCCGTTGCCGAAGCGATCGCCGAGATCGAGCGGCTGATGTCGCGCCCCCACGGGCGCCGCCATTCGGAGCCGGTGCCCGAAGAGGACATCCGCCGCGTCGTGCGGCGCTCTATCCGGCGGGCCACCGGCAAGAAGCCGGTGACCGAGGTCCACGTGGTGGTTCAATAGCGGAAAAGCCTGTAGGATTTGGCGAGGAAAGGGGCGTCTTGTGAACTGGTTTACCGGCATCCTCGTTTACGTGATCGTGTGGTGGATGGTGTTCTTCACCGTCCTGCCCTGGGGCAATCGTCCGCCCGAAACCGTGGAGACCGGCCATGCAGACAGCGCGCCGGACAAGCCGCGCCTGTGGCTCAAGGCGCTGGTGACGACCGGCATCGCCGCGGTGGTTTTTGCCGTCATTTATTGGGTCATGGAGTCGGGCATGATCACCTTCCGCGGGCCGCAATAGCCCGGAGGACAGAGGAGACCGGCATGGCACGTACAGTTCCTTTCGGCATCCGCAATATCGACCACATCGTGCTGCGCACTGGCGACGCCCCCCGCCTGATCGCCTTTTACCGTGACGTTCTCGGGCTGCCGATTGAGCGCCAGACGTCGAAGGGCCTGACCCAGCTTCGCGCCGGGACGGCGCTGATCGACATCGTCCCCGTCGATGACCGCGATCTCCCGGGCCGCAACCTCGAACATTTCTGTCTGCGTGCGGAACCCTTCGATGTCGAGGCGATCCGCCGCCATGTCGAGGCGGCGGGTGCGGCGGTCGTCAAATCGGGTACGGCTTATGGTGCCGAGGGCAGGGGCGAGAACATCTATTTCCTCGATCCCGACGGCAACGAGGTCGAGCTTAAGGGCGCGTCCGACGGCAAGCTTTACGGGCGCGATCTCTAGCGCGGCCATCATGAGCTACTGCGATACCTCCCGCGGCCATCCCGTCCACGGCCCCCATCACGACCTGGAATACGGGCGGCCGGTGACGGCGGACGATGTCCTGTTCGAGCGCATCAGTATGGAGATCATGCAGGCCGGGCTTTCCTGGCTGCTGGTGCTCAACAAGCGGGCGGCGCTGAAGCAGGCGTTTAGGGACTTCGATGCGGACGTCGTGGCGCGGTTCGGCGCCCGCGACGTGGCGCGGCTGCTCAAGGATGAGGGCATCATTCGCAACCGCCGCAAGATCGAGGCCATCATCGAGAACGCCCGCCGCATTCAGGGCCTGCGGACGGAACACGGTTCGATCAAGGGTTTTCTCGATGCCCATCATCCCCTGCGGCTGCCCGACTGGGTGAAGGTCATGAAAAAAACCTTCGTCTTCATGGGGCCGGAAGTCGTCAACGAATTCATGATGTCGACGGGATATCTACCCGGCGCGCACGACCAAACCTGTCCGCAGTTCGCCGTGGTAGCGAAATTGCGGCCCGCGTGGATGCAGGAGTCTCCGCCCGGCGGCTGGTGACTTTGCTATCCGAACAGCTTGCGTGCCTGAAGCTGGTTATAGATCCAGGCAAAGACCGCGCCGCAGACGAAGCCGCAGGCAAGTCCCCAAAGGCCGCCGAAGACCGTGCCTTTGAAGGTCGGCGCGTATCCCGGGTAAATCTTGGCAATCAGTAAGGTCATGTCGTAGCCGATGCCGGTCAGGCGCGCGAGCAGGGCAGCGATGGACAGCCATGCCCCCCAGGTAATGCCGAGTGCCAGTCCGAGATTGACGACGTTGAAGCGTGATGTATCCATCGTTGCCTCCCTTGAGGTTCGAAGATGGTTCCGCCGGACAACGCGTGATGATGTAAGAGTATTCTGGGCTTCCCGCGGGCCGCTGTCCACAGCAGCCGGAACACGTTTTATTGATCCAGCCCCGGCTCATACACGACTACGCGGTTGCGGCCGGCCTTCTTCGCCGCGTAAAGGGCCCGGTCGGCGTGGCGCAGGGCCGTCCGAACGTCCTCCCCTGGGCCGGGAATGTGAAGCCCCACGGAAACGGTGATCTGTACAAAAACACCGGTCAGGCGTTTTTGAATGATGTTCGCGGCTACCGCGCGACGCAGACGTTCGCAGATCATGATGGCGTCTTCGCGCGGGCATTCGACAAGGCCAATGACGAATTCCTCGCCGCCCCAGCGCCCAAGGAGGTCCGGCATGCGGATGGTTTCGCGCATGACCCGGCAGGCTTCCTTGATGACGCGGTCGCCGAAAATATGCCCGTGGGTATCGTTGATATTCTTGAAGAGATCGAGGTCGATGAAGGCAAGGGCCAGCGGATGGTTGTAACGCCGCGAGCGCTCAAGTTCCTTGCTGAGTGCATGGGACATGGAGCGGCGGTTCATAACCCCCGTCAGGGCATCGAGACGCGCAGTTCTCCTGAGTTCCTCTTCGTTTTTTTTCGTTTTTGCCAAGGACGTTTCCAGGGCACCGATGGTATCGAGGTGGTAAGAATCGATACCGAGCGAGACATCGAACATCATGACCTTGCGAAGGGATGCGGAGAGCCTTTTGTAGCGCTCTATATCCTGTCCGCAGACGTCGGACAGTATTTCGTGCAGCATATATTCTAGGTGCGCATAGGCGCCCAGGTACCAGCGCGGTTTCAATCCGATCTTGCAATGGACAAGTCCAACCTGGAGCCGCTTCTCCGCATATTCCATCGTATCCATGTCGACGCCGATTTCAGTGACAAATCGGGTCAGGGTCTTCTTGAGGGCCACTACGGTCGAGTTGGATTTAATGATTCTGGTCAGCTGGTTGAACGAACCGATATGGGCGTAAAAGGCCTCGACGATGCTTTCGCTCATCGGGTCGATGATTGCGTGGATTTCCTTCATCGCCTCCACATCATCCGGGCCGATCAGAAAGTAATCCAGCCGGCGCCCGATCTTCTTCTGGCTAACCCCGAAACGTGTCGTTACGGGCAGCGCGGGCGCCTTCGGGGTCTTGGGCTTGCGCGGCCTGGGGGCGGCAGCGGGCGCGGTCGCTGTTTTGGCTGTCTTGGGCATGGTCTAAATTTTACGCCTGCAACATTGATCCTTCGGCCTAAGCCGGATGGGAGCCTTCTTTATAACGGCCTAACCCTTTCAAAATATTGAATTTGGCTTGAATGCCGTAAAATTAGGTCTTTCTAAACGGTTGTAATTCAATGATATTTTTTATCATGGTGCGGATGTTGCTCCTGAATACCCAGAAAAACATGCTCGCAGGCGTTTGCGCCTTCGTGCTCGCCCTTGGTGCTGCGGAAGCGACGCGGGCCGAAACCGTCACCCTGACCATCACCAGCGCGGACTGTTCCAAACTGGTCCAGCATGTCCCCGCGCCGGGGGTCGAATACAAGCCCGGCGTCGATGTGGAAGGCAATGCGGTGGCCCCGGCCGACCTCGGCGGCACGCCGGTGATCAAGATGCCGGAAGTGGTGCACATCCCGATCACGGTCGATATCGCCAAACGCTACGGCATCCCGGCCACGTCCAACCTGTTCAAGCCGGAGGCCTATATCGGCTCCGCCCGGGTCAACATTCAGGACGGAAGGGCCTGGTTCAACGGCCAGCCGCTGTCGGGCGAGGAGCAGCACGCGCTGTCGCGCCTGTGCATGCAGGCGGGCGGGGGCGCGCCGGGGTGCTGATCCGGCGGCTCGCATTGCAGTTTCACGGTCCTTTGCCTAAAGTCGGAAACCTTTTCCCATCAGCGACCGCGCCGGACCCGAACCCAACATGCGTCTTTCCCAGTTTTACCTGCCGACCCTGAAAGAAACCCCGAAAGAGGCCGAGATTGCCTCGCACCGGCTGATGCTGCGCGCCGGCATGGTGCGCCAGTCCTCGGCCGGCATCTACACATGGCTGCCGCTCGGCCATCGCGTGCTGCGGCGCATCGAGCAGATCGTGCGCGAAGAGCAGGACCACGCCGGGGCGCAGGAAATGCTGATGCCCACGATCCAGCCCGCCGAGGTCTGGCGCAAGTCCGGGCGCTACGACGACTACGGCCCGGAAATGCTGCGCATCATCGACCGCCACGAGCGCGAGCTGCTCTACGGGCCGACGAACGAGGAACTGATCACCGAAATCTTCGCCGCGACCGTGCGCTCCTACCGCGACCTGCCGAAGATGCTCTATCACATCCAGTGGAAATTCCGCGATGAAGTGCGGCCGCGCTTCGGCGTCATGCGCGGGCGCGAATTCCTGATGAAGGACTGCTATTCCTTCGACCTCGATTACGAGGGCGCGGTGCGCAGCTACCGCAAGATGTTCGTGAGCTACCTGCGTACCTTCGCCCGCATGGGCCTGAAGGCGATCCCGATGGAAGCCGCCACCGGCCCCATCGGCGGCGACCTGTCCCACGAATTCATCGTGCTGGCGCCGACTGGCGAAAGCGCCGTGTTCTGCGACCGCGAGGTGCTCGACATCGACGTCCTTTCCGAAGATGTCGATTACGGTGATGACGGCGCGCTCGGCGCGGTCATCGATCGTTTCACGCGGGTCTATGCCCGGACCGAGGAAAAGCACGTCGCCGCCGATTTCGAGAAGACCGTGCCCGAGGCGCGGCGTTACGAAGGCCGCGGCATCGAAGTGGGGCAGGTGTTCTATTTCGGCAAGAAGTATTCGACGCCCATGGGCGCCGTCGTCACCGGCCCCGACGGACAGGCGGTGACGGTCGAGATGGGCTCCTATGGTATCGGCGTGTCGCGTCTCGTCGGCGCCATCATCGAGGCCTGCCATGACGACAACGGCATCATCTGGCCCGATGCGGTCGCACCCTTCGATGTCGAGATCATCAACCTGCGCCCGGGCGATGAAGCCTGCGATGCCGCCTGCATGGAGGCCTATGCCAAGCTCCAGTCCGCGGGCAAGGATGTTCTCTATGACGACCGCGACGAGCGGCCGGGCGTCAAGTTCGCCGATGCCGACCTGATCGGCATTCCCTGGCGCATGGTGATCGGCCCGCGCGGCATCAAGGACGGCAAGGTTGAACTCAAGCGCCGCGACGGCACCGTTGCCGACGAGGTATCCCTTGCCGTTGCACTCGACCGCCTCGCGGCGGCGGCACGCGGCTGAGACGGCGGATGATCTTCGGCCCCTTCGAACGCTTCATCGCGCGACGCTACCTGCGCTCGCGGCGCAAGGAAGGGTTCATATCGGTCATCGCCGGGTTCTCGCTGGCGGGCATATCGCTCGGCGTCGCCACGCTGATCATCGTCATGGCGGTGATGAACGGCTTCAGGGCCGAACTGCTGACCCGCATCCTCGGCGTCGGCGGCCATGTCACCGTGTATGGTGCGCCCGGCCCACTCACCAACTACGCCGATGTCACGGCGCGCCTGAAGAAGGTTCAGGGCATCGTCGATGCAGCACCTCTGGTCACGGGGCAGGCGATGCTGACGGTGGGCCGCCGCGCGGGCGGCGTCGCCGTGCAGGGCATTTCGCGCGATGACCTGTCGCGGCGCAAGATCATTGCCGGGAATATCAAGACCGGCAGCCTTGCGGCCTTCGGCGCCTCCGATACGGCGCTGATCGGCGTCCGCCTTGCCACGCGGTTCAACCTCGCCGTCGGCGATCACATAACGCTGGTTGCGCCTTCGGGCAACGTCACCGCCTTCGGCACCCTGCCGCGCTCGAAAAGCTACCGCATCGTCGGCCTGTTCGAAGTGGGCATGTACGAATACGACAACAACTTCGTCTACCTGCCTTTCGACGCGGCGCAGCTTTTCTTCCGCGAACAGGGCAGGGCCTCGGTGATCGAGGTGATGCTGTCCAATCCCGATGCATTGCGCCCGGCCGTGTCGCGGATCACCGCCGAGCTTGGGCCACAGACGCGCGTGCGCGACTGGCAGCAGGCCAATTCCAGCTTCTTCACGGCGATCCAGGTCGAACGCAACGTCATGTTCCTGATCCTGACGCTGATCATTCTGGTGGCCGCCTTCAACGTCATTTCCGGCATGATCATGCTGGTCAAGGACAAGGGCCGCGATATCGCCATCCTGCGCACCATGGGGGCGACGCGCGGCGCCGTCATGCGTATCTTTTTCATGGCCGGCGCTTCGGTCGGCGTGCTGGGCACCGTCGTCGGCTTCGTGCTGGGGACGGCCTTTGCCGCCAATATCGAAACGATCCGCGGCTGGGTGTCAAAGCTGACCGGCACCGATGTCTTTTCGGCCGAAATCTATTTCCTCTCCCAACTGCCCGCCAAGATCGACCCGGGCGAGGTCTTGAGCGTCGTTGCCATGTCGCTGGCGCTCTCTTTCCTCGCGACGCTCTATCCGTCGTGGCGGGCGGCGCGCCTCGATCCGGTGGAGGCGCTGCGCTATGAGTGAGGCGATCTTCCAGCTCGACGGCATCACCCGCTCTTTTTCCGATGCGGGGACGCGGTTGGAAGTATTGAAGGGCTGCGATCTTTCCATCGCACCCGGTGAAATGGTCGCGCTCGTCGGGCCTTCGGGCTCGGGCAAATCGACGCTTCTGCACATCGCGGGGCTGCTCGAACAGGCCGACGGCGGCCGCATCCTGCTGGCGGGGACCGACGTTACTGCCGCCGGGGATGCCGAGCGCACGCGCCTGCGTCGCCACAACCTCGGCTTCGTCTACCAGTTCCATCACCTGCTGCCCGAATTCTCGGCCGAGGAGAATATCGTCCTCCCCCAGATGATCGCGGGCAGGGAACGCGTCGCCGCGCGTGCACGGGCAATGCAGCTGCTGGCGCTGGTCGGGCTCGAAGCCCGCGCCACCCATCGCCCCGCGCAGCTGTCGGGCGGCGAGCAGCAGCGCGTCGCCATCGCGCGCGCCCTTGCCAACGAGCCGGCCCTCCTGCTTGCCGACGAGCCCACCGGCAATCTCGACCCCGCCACGGCGGACCAGGTCTTCGGCGTTTTCGTCGATGCCCTCCGCAATACCAGCGGCGCGGCGCTGATCGCTACCCACAACCCCGATCTGGCGCGGCGCATGGACCGTATCGTGACCATCGAGGACGGCCGCATCCGCGACGCCTGAAGCCCGCTTATCCACAATATCCTGTGGATAAGCCCCGCCCTGATCCGCCAGATGTTGCTCCTGCCGCTCATACGTGGAATCAATGACGCGAGGGAGAGCGCCGCGTCATGGCCCATGCCGATTTCGTCCATCTGAGGGTGCACAGCGCCTATTCGCTGCTCGAAGGCGCGATCAAGATTCCGGCACTCGCCGAACTCTGCCGCCGCCACGCGATGCCGGCGGTGGCGGTCACCGACACGCGCAATCTTTTTGGCGCCCTCGAATTTTCAATGGCGATGATGAAGGCGGGCGTGCAGCCGATCATCGGCTGCGAGCTGGCCGTTACCCGCGAGGGGCCGGAACCGGCCCGCGGTCAGATCGGGCGGGCACCCGAGCCCGACAAGCTGGTGCTGCTGGTGCAGGACGCGGCGGGTTACGACAACCTGATCGCGCTGGTGAGCGAGGCGCATCTCGAGACCGAGGCCGGGCGCACCGCGCAGGTCTCCTGGGACCGCATCGAGGGGCGTACCGAAGGCCTGATCGCGCTGACCGCGGGGCCCGAGGGCACCGTTGGCCGCTTGCTGCTGGAAAATCGTATCAGCGAGGCGGAAGCGGCGCTCGACCGGCTCAAGCACATGTTCCAAGGCCGTCTCTATGTCGAACTCATGCGCCACGGCATGGAGGCCGAGGACCGCATCGAGACGCAGATGATCGACTTCGCCTATGCCCATGACCTGCCGCTGGTCGCCACCAATGAAGCGTTCTTCGCTTCCGAGGACATGTTCGAGGCGCACGACGCCTTGCTCGCTATCGCCGAAGGCGCACTCGTTTCCGATACCGACCGCAGACGCCTGACACCCAATCATCGTTTCCGCACACCTGCGGAAATGAAAGCCCTGTTCGCCGACCTGCCCGAGGCCGTGGCCAATACGCTGGTGATTGCCCGCCGTTGCGCCTTCGCCAGTCCCGAACGCAAGCCGATCCTGCCGCCCTTCACCAAGGAGGAAGGCGAGGGGCGCACCGCGAGCGAGGCGGCGGTGCTGCGCGAGGAAGCCCACGCCGGGCTCGAGGCGCGGATTGCCGCCCATGTGCTCACTCCCGACATGGACGAAGCCGCGCGCGAGGCGGCGGCAAAGCCCTACCGCGAACGCCTTGATTACGAGCTTGGCGTGATCGAGCAGATGGGCTTTCCCGGCTACTTCCTGATCGTTTCGGACTTCATCCGCTGGGCAAAAAAGCAGGGCATTCCCGTGGGACCCGGACGCGGTTCGGGCGCCGGTTCCGTGGTGGCGTGGTCGCTGCTGATCACCGACCTTGACCCTTTGCGCTTCAAGCTGCTGTTCGAGCGCTTTCTCAATCCCGAACGCATCTCGATGCCTGACTTCGACGTCGACTTCTGCCAGGACCGGCGCGACGAGGTGATCCGCTACGTCCAGGACCGTTACGGCCGCGACCGCGTCGCCCAGATCATCACCTTCGGAAAGCTTCAGGCCCGTGCCGTGCTGCGCGACGTCGGGCGGGTGCTCGGCATGCCCTACGGGCAGGTCGACCGCATCTGCAAGCTGGTGCCGAACAACCCGGCGAGCCCCGTCACCCTGAAGGATGCCATCGCCGGCGAGCCCTTGTTGCAGCAGATGCGCGACGAGGACGAAACCGTCGCCAAGCTGATGGAGATCGCCCTTCATCTGGAAGGCCTCTATCGCCACGCCTCGACCCATGCGGCGGGCGTCGTCATCGGCGACCGCCCGCTCGACCGGCTGGTGCCGCTCTACCGCGATCCGCGCTCGGACATGCCGGTGACCGAGTTCAACATGAAATACGTGGAAGCGGCCGGGCTAGTGAAGTTCGACTTCCTCGGCCTCAAGACGCTGACGGTGCTGGCCATTGCGATGAAGCTGGTCAATGAGGACCGCAAGGCGCAGGGGCAGGGGGCGCTTGATCTCGCTACCCTGCCGCTCGACGATGCACCCACCTACGCCATGATGGCCAAGGGCGACACCACCGGCGTGTTCCAGTTGGAAAGCTCGGGCATGCGCGACGTCCTGCGCAACCTCAGGCCCGACGTTTTCGAGGACATCATCGCGCTGGTGGCACTCTACCGTCCGGGCCCGATGGACAACATTCCGCGCTACGTCGCCTGCAAGCACGAACGCGAAAAGCCCGACTACCTGCATCCGTCGCTGGAAGGCATTCTCAAGGAAACCTTCGGCGTCATGATCTACCAGGAACAGGTCATGCAGATCGCGCAGGAGCTGTCGGGCTATTCGCTCGGCGGCGCCGACATCCTGCGCCGCGCCATGGGCAAGAAGATCAAGTCCGAGATGGATGCCGAGCGCTCCAAGTTCGTTGATGGCGCGGTGGCGCGCGGCGTCGACAAGCGCAAGGCGGGCCACATCTTCGAACAGGTCGAAAAATTCGCGGGCTACGGCTTCAACAAGTCCCATGCGGCCGCCTACGCGCTGATCGCCTATCAGACGGCATGGCTCAAGGCCAATTACCCGGTCGAATTCCTTGCCGCCTCGATGACGCTGGACATGGGCAATACCGACAAGCTCAACGTGTTCCGCCAGGAATTGCAGCGCCTGGATATCGCGCTTCTGGCGCCCGATGTGA
This sequence comes from Alphaproteobacteria bacterium, assembly GCA_030831315.1. Classification (GTDB taxonomy): domain Bacteria; phylum Pseudomonadota; class Alphaproteobacteria; order SMXQ01; family SMXQ01; genus WHSO01. The sequence continues at coordinate 5,112 of JAURLI010000017.1, read as the reverse complement.
ACCGTTCCGATTCTGTCTTCACTGTGGAGCGCGACGAGGGCGGCGCCAAGGCGATCCGCTACGCGCTCGGCGCGGTCAAGGGCGTGGGCAAGGCGGCGATGGACGCGCTGGTGGCCGAGTGGAACCAGAGCGGCCCGTTCAAGGATCTTTTCGACTTCGCTGTGCGTTGCGATTCCAAGGTCGTCAACAAGCGCCAGTTGGAAAGTCTCGCCGCGGCGGGCGCCTTCGATTCGGTACTGGCTGACCGTGCCGTGGTGTTCGGCAATGTCGAGTTGATGACCCAGCACGCGAGTGCGGCGGCGAGCGAACGCGAAAGCGGGCAGGCCAGCCTGTTCGGTGGCCCGGACGAAGGGGCTGCGGGCAACCAGCCGCTCAAGTCCGTGAAGCCGTGGTCGGTGATGGAAAAACTCAATCACGAGTTCCAGGCCATCGGCTTCTACCTGTCGGCGCACCCGCTCGATGCCTACGGCTCGCGGCTGGAACGGCTCAAGGTGGTTTCGTCATCCTCCATCCTTGACCGCGCAGGCACTCACGAGGCCACGCGCCTGAAAGTCGCTGGCACGGTGATTTCGAAGAAGGAGCGCACGTCTGCGCGCGGCAACCGCTTCGCCTTCGTCCAGATGTCGGATGCGTCGGGCATGTTCGAAGTCACCGTGTTTTCGGAAGTGCTGGGCAAGGCCCGCGACCTGCTGGAGGCGGGCAAGAACGTGCTTGCCACCTGCGAGGCGCGGCGCGAGGGGGAGGGCTACCGCCTCACGGTCCAGGACATGGTGGCGCTCGATGTCGCGGTGGCCAATGCCGCCCCCGGTCTCAAGGTCGAGGTGGCGGAAGCCTCGGTCCTCGACCAGGTGCGCGATATCATCGCCGGGGCGCCGCGGGGCAAGGGCGAGGTCAGCCTGATCCTCGATATCGCCCCCGGGGAGACGGTGGAACTGGCTCTGCCCGGGCGTTTCGCCGTAGGGGCGGTGGCCGTCATGGAACTGCGGGCGCTGCCGGGCGTCGTCGCCGTGCGGGAAATCTAGATCAGGCAAAAGCCCGGAAATCCGCGCTTTTCCGGTCCCCCGGAGTGTCGGCCGGACAGCCCGGAATTCCCCGTTTCCCCTTGCAAACCGCCCGGTTCAAGGGTATCAAGGCGCCCGTAAATTCGCACACGGGGTCGCGGCGGAAAGTTTTCGTCGCTCCGGTGCCGGATCATCCGGTCACACCCCCGTGGACGCTTAACCGGAGAAGCGACATGGCTATCCCTACCTTCACCATGCGCCAGCTTTTGGAAGCTGGCGTTCATTTTGGTCATCGCGCGGGTCGCTGGAATCCGCGGATGTCTCAGTACATCTACGGCGAGCGCAACGGCGTTCACATCATCGATCTGCAGCAGACCGTGCCGATGCTCTATGCGGCGCTTGAGGTCGTGCGCGACACGGTTGCCAAGGGCGGCAAGGTGCTGTTCGTCGGTACCAAGCGCCAGGCGGCGGAAAAGCTTGCCGAAGCTGCGGCCCGCTGCGGCCAGTATTACGTCAATCACCGCTGGCTCGGCGGCATGATGACCAACTGGGGCACGGTGACGGCCTCGGTGAAGCGCCTCAAGACCCTCGATGAGCGGCTCGGCGGCGATGCCCAGGGCCTGACCAAGAAGGAACAGCTCCAGCTGACCCGCGCCCGCGACAAGCTGCAGCGCGCACTCGGCGGCATCAAGGACATGGGCGGCCTGCCCAATATCCTGTTCGTCATCGACACCAACATCGAGAAGATCGCGGTCGCCGAAGCCAACAAGCTGGGCATTCCGGTTGTCGCCATTCTCGACAGCAATTCCAGCCCCGACGGCATCACCTTCCCGGTGCCGGGCAACGACGACGCCATCCGCGCCATCAATCTCTATTGCGATCTGATGGCCGACGCGGTGCTCGACGGCATCCAGGAGGAACTGACCTCCCATGGTATCGACATCGGTGCCCAGGCCGAACTGCCGGCTGAGGACCTCGGTGCTGCAGAGGAAGCCGCAAAGGCCTAATCAGATATAAATTCAATGAGTTGCATAGCGACTCTCACGTAAGGACTGCACTTATGGCTGAGATCACAGCGGCACTGGTCAAGGAACTTCGCGAGAAGTCCGGCGCCGGCATGATGGATTGCAAGCAGGCGCTGACCGCCTCCAATGGGGACATCGAAGCGGCCGTCGACTGGTTGCGCAAGAAGGGCCTCGCGGCCGCTTCCAAGAAGGCCGGCCGCGTCGCCGCCGAAGGCCTTGTCGCGGCGCTGACCGACGGCAATGCCGGCGTCGTCGTCGAGGTCAACTCGGAGACCGACTTCGTCGCCCGCAACGAGGACTTCCAGGCGTTCGTCCATGAAATCGCCAGGCTCGCGCTGGCCGCGAAGGGTGATCATGCGGCGCTGCTCGCTTCGGCCTATCCGGGCGCGGGCAAGTCGGTTGCCGAAAAGGTCACCGATCTGATCGCCACTATCGGCGAAAACCTCAATGTTCGTCGCGCCGCCGGTCTCGCCGTCAGCAACGGCGTCGTGGTCAGCTACGTCCATTCGGCCACCGCGCCGAACCTCGGCCGTATCGCCGTTCTGGTCGCTCTCGAATCGACCGGGGACAAGGCAAAGCTCGAAGAGCTCGGCCGCCAGCTTGCCATGCATGTGGCGGCGACCAATCCGCAGTCGGTCGACGTCGCCAGCCTCGACCAGGACGCCATCGCGCGCGAACGCGACGTGCTGTCGGCTCAGGCCAAGGCCTCGGGCAAGCCCGACGACATCATCGCCAAGATGGTCGAAGGCCGCCTGCGCAAGTTCTATGAGGAAGTCGTCCTGACCGAGCAGATTTTCGTCGTCGACGGCGAAAGCAGGGTGTCCAAGGTGGTCGAGGCGACTGCCAAGGTCATCGGCGCGCCGGTCAAGGTCGCGGGTTTCGTGCGCTTCGCCCTGGGTGAGGGCATCGAGCGCGAACAGAAGGATTTCGCGGCGGAAGTCGCGGCCCAGCTCGGCAACTGAGCGGGCCGCCGGCGGGCGCCGGGCAATGGGGGACGCCATGGCCGATCGGGGCCCGTATCGCCGTGTACTGCTGAAGCTGTCCGGGGAAGCCCTGATGGGCAGGCAGGATTTCGGTCTCGAGGCCGAAACCCTGCAGGCCCTTGCATCCGACATCGCTAGCGTGGTCAAGGGCGGCATCCAGGTCGGCCTGGTGGTCGGCGGCGGCAACATCTTCCGCGGCGTCGGCGGCTCCAGACACGGGATCGAGCGCGCCAGCGCCGATTTCATGGGCATGCTGGCCACTGTGATGAATGCCATCGCCCTTCAGGGTGTGCTCGAGCGGGCGGGGGTGCCCACCCGCGTATTGTCCGCCATTTCCATGCAGCAGGTGTGCGAGCCCTACATTCGCCGCCGTGCCATCCGGCACATGGAAAAGGGCCGCGTCGTCATCTGCGCCGCGGGTACCGGCAACCCCTTCTTCACCACCGACACGGCGGCGGCGCTGCGGGCGGCGGAACTCGGCTGCGAGGCGCTGCTCAAGGGTACCCAGGTGGACGGGGTCTACACGGCAGACCCCAAGAAGGACACGGCCGCCACGCGGTTCGACCGGCTGACCTATCACGAGGTTCTGACCAAGGACCTCAAGGTGATGGATGCTTCGGCCATTTCGCTCGCGCGTGAAAACGGGATTCCGATTCTCGTGTTTTCGGTACACAATCCCGGTGCGCTGCACGATGTGATCCATGGTCGTGGCCGTTTCACGATCATCGAGGATTCCAAATAACAGGTCCCGGCAGCCCGGGCGTTACGTTTACGGAGACTGACCCATGGCCAATTTCAATATCAAGGATCTGGAAGGGCGCATGCAGGGCGCGGTCAAGGTGCTGCATGAGGAATTCACAGGCCTGCGCACGGGCCGTGCCTCGACCAGTCTGCTCGACCGGGTCGTGGTCAACTGCTACGGCAACGACATGCCGCTTGCGCAGGTTGCGACCGTGAGCGTCGCCGAAGCGCGCCTGCTGACCGTCAACGTCTGGGACAAGGGCAACGCGGCCGCCGTCGAAAAGGCGATCCGCGAAGCCGGCCTCGGCCTCAATCCCGCTGCCGCGGGGCAGGTCATCCGGGTTCCGGTGCCCGATCTTTCCGCCGAGCGCCGCGAGGAGCTTGCCAAGGTCGCCCATCGCTACGCCGAACAGGCGCGGGTGTCGGTGCGCAACGTGCGCCGCGATGGCATGGAACAGCTCAAGAAGATGGAAAAGGACGGCGAGATTTCCCAGGACGATCAACGCGGGAAAAGCGACGACATCCAGAAGTTGACCGACCGGACGATCAAGGAGATCGACCAGATGCTTACCGACAAGGACAAGGAAATCAGGCAGATCTGACGCAATGGCTGGCGAGGACGGCACACAGCGCGAGGCGCCCCTGCACGTTGCCATCATCATGGATGGCAACGGCCGTTGGGCCGCTGCCCGTGGCCTGCCGCGCACCGCCGGACACCGCCAGGGTGCCGAAGCGGTCCGCCGTGCGGTCGAAGCCTCGATCGAGCTCGGAATCCAGCATTTGACGCTGTTCGGGTTTTCGTCCGAAAACTGGAAGCGTCCGGCCTCTGAAATCCGCGACCTGATGTCGCTGCTCGAACGCTATCTGCGCGGAGAGATCGCGGAGCTGCACAAGAACAATGTTCGCTTGCGCATTGTCGGCGAAAGGGCGGCGTTTTCGCCCGACCTGCGCCGCCTGATGGAAGAGGGCGAGGCCCTGACGCGGGCCAATAACCGCCTCAATCTCAATATCGCGCTCAATTACGGCGGACGCGCCGACATCGTTCAGGCGGCACGCAAGGCGGCGGAGGAAGTTCGCCTCGGCCGTCTCGATCCTTCGGACATTACCGAGGAACGCTTCGCCGGCTGGCTGCTGACCGAAGGACTGCCCGATCCCGACCTGCTGATCCGCACCTCGGGCGAGCAGCGCATCTCGAATTTCCTGCTGTGGCAGTCGGCCTACGCGGAATTCGTTTTCCTCGACATCCTGTGGCCCGATTTCGCCAAGCGCGATCTTGAAGCGGCCATCAGCGAATTTTCCCGGCGTGAACGACGCTACGGCGCCTCCGGTGCCTGATCCCGGACCGTTCCAAGGACTTGGCCT
>JAURLI010000016.1 GCA_030831315.1 Alphaproteobacteria bacterium | reverse complement strand
GGCCATGCCGAGCAGGACGTTGCGGCGAAACCCGAAGAAGATGACGAAGGCGATGGCGAGCGACACCAGACGGAACAGCGTCGGCGTGTCGGCCAAGGCACCGCCCGGCGAGACGATCACGCGCACGCCAAGCCCGGCTGCAATGGCCACTGCGACGGCATTGATCCAGCGGATCGCCGCGCCGTCGGGATGGATTCGGCCGGCAATCAGCACGCCGCCGATCCGCAACGCATAAGTCGCCAGGAAGCCCAGAGCGACCAGAATCCAGAGATAGGATTCACCCGCCATGGCGCGCCTCCAGCAGGCGGTCGAGGACAAAGGCGAGCGTCCCGCCGGCGAGGCCGCCGAGGATCAGGCCCCAACCCGGAATCGCGGCCTCTAGGAGCAGGACGGAGAGGATGCCGAGGCCGAAGGACAGCCGCGACAGCCGGTCGGTGCTACGGCTCATGACCAGCAGCAGAAAGACCGGCGGCGAAATGAACAGGGCAACCGCGATCGGCTTCGGCAGCAAACCGGCGGCAACATGCCCGGCCGCCGTGGCGACCAGGGCACCGGCGTAGGCGATGCTGGCGAAGATGGCGAAATAGGGGATTCGCAGATCGAGCGTCAGGCGGTCGCGCAGCGCCATGATCTGCGCCCAACTCACCATCGACATCAGATGCGCGTGCCAAAGGTAGCTGAGTCGGAATCGCCCGCCCATGCCCAGCATGACGCCCATCGAGGTGGTCATCGGCAGGAAGCGCGCATTTGCAAGCGTCACCGCCAGGATGATCACAAGCGCACCGTCGCCCTTGGCATAGCTGTCGATCAGCGCGACCTGGCCCGGCATCGCCCAGATCGTCGCCGACGCGACCGTCGCGAGCGTAAGCGACAGGTCGTTGGCGCGGGCCAGCGCGCCGAAACCGAAGCTGGAGGTGAACACACCAACGATGGCCGCAGTCAGCGTCCCCGATGTCGCACCGACCTCGGCCCATGCCAAGCGCCAGGGGCTGACCGCCGGGGGCATGCCGGTCGCGCCGCCGCTCAGACGTCGAGTAACAGGCGTTGCGGGTCCTCCAGGACCTCCTTCATGCGGACGAGAAAGGTAACCGCCTCGCGGCCGTCGATGATGCGGTGGTCGTAGCTGAGGGCGAGATACATCATGCTCGCGACCCGGATACTGTCATCGGCATCGACTACGGACCGCTTCTGCACCTTGTGCATGCCCAGGATGGCGGATTGCGGCGGGTTGATGATCGGCATCGACAGCAGCGAGCCATAGACGCCGCCGTTCGAGATCGTGAATGTGCCGCCGGTCATGTCGGTAATCGTCAGCTTGCCGTCGCGCGCACGCTTGCCGAAGTCGGTTACCTGCGATTCGATCCCGGCGAAGCTGAGCCGGTCCGCGTCCCGCAGTACCGGAACGACGAGCCCCTGCGGTGTCCCGACGGCAACGCCGATGTCGTAGTAGTTCTTGTAGACGATCTCGTCGCCGTAGATCTCGGCGTTGACGGCCGGAAATTCCTTGAGCGCCACAATGGCCGCCTTCACGAAGAAGGACAGGAAGCCGAGCCGGACGCCGTGCTTCTTCTCGAAGACCTCGCGATACTCGCTGCGCAGCCGCAGCAACGCGTCCATCTCGACCTCGTTATAGGTCGTGAGCATCGCCGCCGTGTTCTGGGCGTGCTTCAGACGTTCGGCGATGCGCTGCCGCAGCCGCGACATCCGGACGCGCTCTTCCCCACGAGGGTCTTCCGGACGGGGCGGCAGGGACGCCACCGGAACGATGGTCTGCACAGGTGCCGGTGCGGCCTTGGCGGGCGTTGCCGCCGGCGCGGGCCGCGGCGCCTCGCCGCCCGATTTCGGGCCCGGTGCGGCTTCGGCCGTATCCAGCACGTCCTCTTTGGTGATCCGGCCTTTCGGACCCGTGCCCGCGATCTGCGCGGCATCCAGCCCCTTCTCGGTCACCAGCTTGCGCACGGCGGGCGACAGCGGCGGGGTTTCGCCGGGCGTTGCCTTTGGCTCGCTCGCCGGCTCGGCGGCCGGCTCCGCCTTGGCGGGGGCCGGGGCGCTTGCCGGGGCCGCGGCCTTGGGGGCCGGCTTCGCGGCGGCACCCTCGGAGATCTCACCGAGCATGGCGCCCACGGCAACTTCGGCCCCTTCGGGTGCGATGATCTCGGCCAGCACGCCGGCGCTCGGCGCGGATACCTCCAGCGTCACCTTGTCGGTTTCCAGCTCGACCAGCGGCTCGTCGACAGCCACGGCGTCACCGGGCTGCTTGAACCATTTCGAGACGGTCGCCTCCGTCACCGATTCCCCGAGCGTGGGCACCACAATCTGAACCATCATCCGCCTCTCTTACCGGCCTGCCGCAGCGGCCTCGATGCTACGCGCGTGCCGCTTTCGTACGCTTGGGCGCCCGCGCCGCCGCGCGCGCCGGAAGGGTGAGCGCCTCGTCGACCAGCCGCGCCTGTTGCACGCTATGGCGGCGTAGCAGGCCGGTGGCCGGCGCCGCGGCCGCGTCGCGACCGATATAGACCGCCCGCCGCTCCGCATGCCGGAGACCGTCCAGCACTTCCTCGATCAGCGGATTGACGAAGGACCAGGCGCCCATGTTCTTCGGCTCCTCCTGGCACCAGACGATCTGGGCATTGGGGAACCGGCCCAACTCCTCCGCCAGGGCGCGGCGGGGGAAGGGATAGAGTTGCTCGACCCGAAGCAGGTAAACATCGTCGATCCCGCGGCTGTCGCGCTCTTCCAGCAGATCGTAGTAGACCTTGCCCGAACACAGAACGACGCGGCGAATGCGTGCGTCCTCGGCCAGCCGGCCCTCCCATTGCGCATGATCCCAGAGTACGCGATGGAACGTGGTGTCCGGCCCCATGTCCGACAGCGGCGAGACGCATCGCTTGTGCCGCAGCAGCGATTTCGGGGTCATCAGGATCAGCGGCTTGCGGAAGCTGCGGCGCACCTGACGACGCAATGCATGGAACAGGTTCGCCGGCGTGGTCAGGTTGCAGACCTGCATGTTGTCCTCGGCGCAGAGCTCGAGATACCGCTCCAGCCGCGCGGAACTGTGCTCGGGTCCCTGCCCCTCATAGCCATGCGGCAGCATCATCACCAGGCCGCACATGCGCAGCCACTTGGTCTCGCCGCTCGCAATGAACTGGTCGATGATGACTTGGGCGCCGTTGGCGAAATCGCCGAACTGCGCCTCCCAGATGACCAGCGCATGCGGCTCCGCCAGGGCATAGCCGTACTCGAATCCCAGCACGCCGAACTCGGACAGCGGACTGTCGAGAATCTCGAACGGCGCCTGCCCGTAGCGGATGTTCGACAGCGGGATATAACGGTCTTCCGTTTCCTGATCGATCAAGACGGCATGACGCTGGCTGAAGGTACCGCGCTGGCTGTCCTCGCCGGAGAACCGCACCGGCGTTGATTCGCAGAGCAGCGTTCCCAGGGCAAGAGCCTCGCCGGTCGCCCAGTCCACGCCCTCGCCCGTCTCGATCATCTTCCGCTTCGCCTTCAGCTGGCGGACGATCTTGGGATGGACGTTGACGTTCGGCGGAACATCGGAAATCGCGAAGCCGACGGTATGCAGCAGATCTGTATCGACGGCCGTGCTGCCGCGCCGCTCCTCGCCGCTGGCGATCTCCAGGCCCTTCCAGCGGCCTTCCAGCCAGTCGGCCTTGTTCGGCTTATAGCTGGTTCCGGCCTCGAACTCCTGGTCCAGCATCTCCTGGAAGCGGCGCATCAGCGCATCGCCTTCGCCCTGCGGCAGCAGGCCGTCCTCCTCGAGGTGCCGCGCATACACTTCGCAGACCGACGGGTGCTCGGCGATGCGGCGGTACATCAGCGGCTGGGTGAAGCTGGGCTCATCGCCTTCGTTGTGACCATGGCGGCGATAGCACCACAGGTCGATCACCACATCCTTCTTGAACCGGTAGCGATATTCGGTCGCGATCCGCGCGACATGCACGCAGGCTTCCGGGTCGTCGCCGTTGACATGGAAGATCGGCGCGCCAACGGCCTTTGCGACATCCGAGCAATAGGGCGAGGAACGCGAATAGGTCGGGCTGGTGGTGAAGCCGATCTGATTGTTGACGATGATATGGATCGTGCCGCCGGTCTCGTAGCCTTTGAGCTGCGAGAGATCGAGCGTCTCGGGCACGATCCCCTGCCCGGCAAAGGCGGCGTCGCCATGCAGCAGGATGCCCATCACCTTGGCGCGGTCGGCATCGCCGCGCTGCTCCTGCTTGGCCCGCACCCGGCCCAGAACGACGGTGTTCACCGCCTCCAGATGGCTGGGATTCGGGCTTAGCGAGAGATGCAGGTTGCGGCCGTCGAACTCGCGGTCGGCCGAGGTGCCGAGATGGTATTTCACATCGCCCGAGCCCTGAACGTCCTCAGGGTTGGCGGGATTACCCTGGAACTCGGAAAAGATCGCGCGATAGGGCTTGTGCATGATGCTGGCGAGAATGTTCAGCCGGCCGCGATGCGGCATGCCGAAGATGATCTCCTCCGCACCAAGCTGCGCGCCGCGCTTCAGAATCTGCTCGATCGCCGGGATCAGCGATTCGCCGCCGTCGAGACCGAAGCGCTTGGTGCCCGTGAACTTGCGGTCCAGATAGCGTTCGAATCCTTCCGCCTGAATCAGCCGCTCCAGGATGGTGCGGCGCCCCAGATCGGTGAACTCCGTCCGATTACGGATGGTCTCGATCCGCTCCTGGATCCAGGCCTTCTCGTCCGGCTCCTGCTTGTGCATGAACTCGACGCCGATCTTGGCGCAGTAGGTCTGGCGCAGGATGCCCATGATCTCCTTGAGCGACGCGGTCTCGCGGCCGAGCAGATAGTTGAGGAAGATCGGGCGGTTCATGTCGGCGTCGGTGAAGCCGTATGTCCGCGGGTCGAGTTCCGGATGCGGCGCCGGGCGGTGCAGGCCCAGCGGATCGAGGTCGGCTTCCAGATGCCCGCGCACGCGATAGGCGCGGATCAGCATCAGCGCCCGGATGGAATCCTGCGTCGCCTGGCGGATTTGCTCATGTGTTGGCGCTGGCGCGGCGATATAGGCCGCCGGCGCGGCAGGTGGCGGCGCGACACCCGCCGTCTCCGCATGCCCGTTTCCGCCGAGAACGGTCGTGCCGCGCGGGGACCAGCTGGCGCCGCGCAATTCGTCGAGCACGCCGCGCGCGTCGTCGTCGAGATTCTCGAAATAGGCCGCCCAACTGGCGTCGACCGCCCCGCGATCCTGCAGGTATCGGGCATAGAGTTCGGCGATATAGGTCTCGTTCCCGCCAAACAGGAATGAGGTTTCACCGATATACGAGGCCATTCTATCGCTCCCGCCGGGAGGGGCCGACGACGCCATGGGCGTTGCCGCGGGCGTCGTCCGGCCGGTCGCGCTCCCGTTCGCGTCCGGCCGGCCCTGGCGGGGTCCCGGGGGCTAGCCCCGGAGCGCCGCCAGCATGGTGTTGCCGATTTCGGCCGGACTGTTGGACACACGGATCCCAGCGCTACGCATGGCATCCGTCTTGCCCTCGGCCGTCCCCTGGCCGCCGGAAATGATCGCGCCGGCATGCCCCATCCGCTTGCCCGGAGGCGCAGTCGAGCCGGCGATGAAGCCGCAGATCGGCTTCTTCGTCTTGCTGTCCTTGATGAACTGCGCCCCTTCTTCCTCGGCCGTGCCGCCGATCTCGCCGATCATGATGATGCCCTGGGTCTCGTCGTCGCCCAGGAACATATCGAGACAGTCGATGAAGTTGGTGCCGTTGACCGGGTCGCCGCCGATGCCGATGCAGGTGGTCTGGCCGAGCCCGGCGGCGGTGGTCTGGCCGACCGCCTCGTAGGTCAGCGTGCCGGACCGCGATACGATACCGACTGTGCCGCGGCGATGGATGTGGCCCGGCATGATGCCGATCTTGCACTCGTCCGGCGTGATCACGCCCGGGCAGTTGGGCCCGATCAGGCGTGTCTTGGAACCGGTGAGCGCGCGCTTCACGGTGACCATGTCCATCACCGGAATGCCCTCGGTGATGCATACGACCAGCGGGATCTTGGCGGCGATGGCTTCGAGTATGGCTTCCGCCGCGAACGGTGGCGGCACGTAGATGACGGACGCATTGGCGCCGGTCTTGTCGACGGCCTCGGCGACGGTGTCGAACACCGGGAGATCCAGGTGCTTGGTGCCGCCCTTGCCGGGCGTCACGCCGCCGACCATCTTGGTGCCGTACTTGATCGCCTGTTCCGAATGGAAGGTGCCCTGCGCGCCGGTGAAGCCCTGGCAGATAACCTTGGTGTTTTTGTTGACCAGCACGGACATCAGGCGGCCTCCTTCACGGCTTTGACGATTTTTTCGGCGGCGTCGCCCAGGTCGTCGGCGGAAATGATCGGCAGGCCGGAGTCGGCCATGATCTGCTTGCCCTTCTCGACGTTGGTGCCTTCGAGCCGCACCACCAGCGGCACGTGCAGGTCGACCTCCTTGGCCGCCGTCACCACGCCTTCCGCGATCACGTCGCAGCGCATGATGCCGCCGAAGATGTTGACCAGGATGCCTTTGACCTTGGTGTCGGAGAGGATGATCTTGAACGCCGCCGTCACCTTCTCGGCCGTGGCGCCGCCGCCGACGTCGAGGAAGTTGGCGGGTTCGCTGCCGCACAGCTTGATGATATCCATGGTCGCCATGGCGAGACCGGCGCCGTTGACCATGCAGCCGATTTCGCCGTCCAGCGCGATGTAGTTGAGGTCGTATTTGCCGGCCTCGAGTTCCTTGTCGTCCTCTTCCGACTCGTCGCGCATCTCGGCCACGTCCTTGTGGCGGTAGAGCGCGTTGTCGTCGAAATTGACCTTGGCGTCGAGCGCGATGACGTCGCCGGAACCGGTCACCACAAGCGGGTTGATCTCGACCAGCGAACAGTCGAGGTCGGTGAACGCCTTGTAGAGCGCGGTCATGAACTTGACCGCCGATTTCACCTGGTCGCCCTTGAGGCCGAGGCCATAGGCGAGCTGGCGGGCGTGGAAGCCCTTGAAACCGACTGCCGGATCGATGGCAACCTTGAGGATCTTTTCAGGCGTCTTGGCCGCCACTTCCTCGATCTCCATGCCGCCCTCGGTCGACGCCATCATGGTCAGGCGCGAGGTTTCGCGGTCGAGCAGCATGCCGAGATAAAGCTCGCGCGCGATGTCGCAGCCTTCCTCGATATAGAGACGCTTCACTTCCTTGCCGGCCGGCCCGGTCTGCTTGGTGACCAAGACGTGGCCGAGCATTTCGGACGCGGCCTCCTTGACGTCGGCGACCGACTTGACGACGCGGACGCCGCCCTTGCCGCCTTCGTTGCCCTTGAAGCGCCCGGCGCCGCGGCCGCCCGCATGGATCTGCGATTTGACCACGTAGACCGGTCCGCCCAGCTCTTCGGCCGCCTTGACCGCTTCATCGACGCTGAACGCCACCTTGCCTCGGGGAACGCTGACGCCGTATTTGGCGAGCAGCGCTTTTCCCTGGTACTCGTGAATGTTCATATTGTTCTCCCCGGTTCCGGTGACGCCGATCCTGGCGCCCGAATGTATCGGTGTTGGATTACGGCCGGCTTACTTCTTCTTTTTCGCCGCCGCCTTGATCTTCTTCACCGCGGCATTCAAGCCCTTCACCGCGTCGACGGACTTCTTGAACATGGCCTTCTCGTTGGCATCGAGCGAAATTTCGACGATGCGCTCGACGCCCTTGGCGCCGATCACCACCGGCACGCCGACGTAGATGCCCTTAACGCCGTATTGCCCGTTGAGGTAGGCGGCGCAGGGCAGCACGCGCTTCTTGTCCTTGAGGTAGCTCTCGGCCATCTGGATGGCCGACGCCGCCGGCGCATAGAAGGCGGAACCGGTCTTCAGCAGCGCTACGATCTCGCCGCCGCCCATTCGGGTGCGATCGACGATTTCCTCGATACGCTTGTCGGTGGTCCACTTCATCTTGACCAGATCGGGCAGCGGAATGCCGGCGACCGTCGAGTAGCGCACGCTCGGCACCATGGTGTCGCCGTGGCCGCCAAGCACGAAGGCGGTGACGTCCTCGACGCTGACCTTGAACTCTTCCGCCAGGAAGTAGCGGAACCGCGCCGAATCCAGCACGCCGGCCATGCCGACCACCATGTTGTGCGGCAGCCCGCAGGCTGCGCGCAGCACGCCGACCATGACGTCCAGGGGGTTGGTGATGCAGATGACGAAGGCCTTCGGCGCGTACTTCTTAATGCCGGCGCCGACCTGTTCCATGACGTTGGTGTTAATGCCGAGCAGGTCATCGCGGCTCATGCCCGGCTTACGGGCGATGCCGGCGGTGACGATGACGACATCCGCACCCTTGATCGCGCTGTAGGCGTTGGCGCCCTTGATCGAGGAGTCGAAGCCTTCGATCGGCGAGGATTCGGCGAGGTCGAGCGCCTTGCCCTGGGGCATCCCCTGCACGACGTCGAACAGGACGACATCGCCCAGTTCCTTGAGGCCGGCGAGATGGGCGAGCGTGCCGCCGATATTGCCGGAACCGATGAGAGCGATCTTGTTGCGAGCCATTGTCCACCCCTTGGCAGCGAGACGACTATTGGAAAACGCAGAAAAGAGGGCTGCTTACTAGCCCGAATCCGGCCGTCCCGCAAGCACGAGGGCACCCGGAGATGGCAGGAATGCACTCAGGGAATGCTAACCACGACATGGCCGGTGCCGGCCTGGGACTCGGCCGCCTCATGGGCATCGGCCAGCCGGTCGAGCGGGAAGGTCCCGGCCAGCCTGTGGATCAGGGCGCCGGCCTCCTGGGCGGCAATGGTGTCGCGGGCGGCGGCGTCCTTGGCTTCGTCGTTCATGGTGTAGACGAAGACCAGTTCCACCACCATGTTGCGGGCCCGTCTCGGGGACACGGTCAGGGTCACGGTCGGCTCGGCGGCCGAGGCATAGGAAGCGATGGAGCCCCCGTCCACCAGCACCTTTTCCGATACCTTGATATTGGCGCCGAGGTCGATTTCGCAGATGCGGTCGACCCCGCGCCCGCCGGTGGCTGCGAGGATGGCGGCGGCCAAATCGCCCTGATCGCGGCGCAGCACGACATCGGCGCCGAGGCGCGCGACAGCGTCCGCCTTTTCCGCAGAGGAAACGGCCGCAATCACCCGCGCACCCCCCCATTTGGCGAACTGGACGGCGTAGGCCCCCACCCGGCTCGCGGCACCCGGCACGTAAACGGTCTTGCCGGTGACAGGGCCCTGGGAGAACACGGCACGGTGGCCGGTCATGGCGGGAATGCCGAAGCAGGCGCCGTCTTCGAAGCTGGCGTTATCGGGAAGCGCGCGTACCTGGAAGGCAGGCAGGGCGATGTATTCGGCCGCGGTGCCGAAGGGTCTGCGGTCCTGGGCGTTGAATACCCAGACGCGCTGACCTTCATTGAGGCCCTTTACCCCGGCACCAAGCCCGGCGACCACGCCCGCGCCGTCCGAATGGGGAATGATGCGCGGGAATTCCATCTTCGCCTTGGTATTGGCGCGGCGCTTGTAGTCGGACGGATTGATGCCCGAGGCATGCAGCCTGACCAGCACCTCGCCCGGGCCGGGTTCGGGCCGCGGCATGTCGCCCGTCTCGATGACGTCGCGGGCAGGGCCCGTGCGTTCGTACCAGCCCGCGCGCATCTGCGATCAGCCCCAGTCGAGGCCGATATCGACCGCGGGTGCCGACTGGGTCATGCGGCCCGACGAAATGAAATCGACGCCGGTCATCGCCTTGTCGCGCACGGTCTGAAGCGTGACGCCGCCAGAGCATTCGATGCGGCAACGCTTGTTGACGATTTCGACCGCCTTCTTCAGGTCATCGACGCCCATGTTGTCGAGCAGGATCATGTCCACGCCCGATTCGGCCGCTTCCTTGACCTGTTCCAGGGTGTCGCATTCGACCTCGATGACGGTGAGCGCGGGCGTCGCACGCTGGGCGCGCTTCACGGTCTCGGTCAGCGAACCGGCAGCGGCGATATGGTTGTCCTTGATCAGCACGCCATCATCCAGGCGAATGCGGTGATTGCGCGCACCGCCGATGAAGCTCGCGTATTTGGCGAGGTTGCGCAGCGTCGGGATGGTCTTGCGCGTGTCGATCAGGGTGCAGCCGGTGCCCTGCACGGCTTCGGCATACTTGCGCACCTCGGTGGCGATGCCCGACAGGTGCTGGAGGATGTTGAGAGCCGTGCGCTCGCCCGCAAGTACGGGCCGCGCATCGCCCTCGACGGTGGCAAGCACTGTGCCCTTGGCGACCTTTTGACCGTCCTTGACCTTTGCTTCGACCTTGATGTCGGCATGAACGCGCTTGAAGGTCAGCGCCGCAATCTCGATGCCGCAGACGACGACGTCCTGGCGGGCGACCATCGACGCCTTCAGCTTGGTGCCCGGCGGAATGGTGACGTTGGTGGTGATGTCGCCCCGGCCGACGTCTTCGGCAAGGGAACGGTTGATGAAATCATCCACTTCGGCGCGGCTGAGCTGCATGGGAACCTCGATTGTCGGGGGCGGTCAGCCCGCCCCGGTCAGGTGAAGAAGCGCTTTGTACTCCTTGGATTGCATCTCGATCAACCGCGACGCCGTGCGGGCGAACTCGAACGCCCCGTCGCCCGCGGGATAGAGCCGCTCAGGCAGGGCAGCGGCCGAGCAGACGAGCTTGACCTTGTGCTCGTAAAGGGCGTCGATCAGGGTGACGAAACGCGCCGCCCGGTCACGGCTTTCGGGGCCCATGGCCGGGATGCCGGAAACGATCACGGTGTGAAATTCCCGCGCGATGGCGAGGTAATCCGCCGCCCCCAGTGGACGGGCGCAGAGCTCCTCGAAGCTGAAGCGGGCGGTGCCGCGGGCTTGGGCTGAGACGGCCAGCTCGCGGCCCTGCTGCACCGGAATTTTCGTCGGCTCCGGCTCGACCCCCTCGCCCGCCGCATCCTCGACCAGCCTGCGAAAGACGCGATCGAGAGCCGCTTCGGCGCGGCCATCGGCCGGGGTGAAATAGACATCCATTTCCGAAAGCCGCTGAAGGCGGTAGTCGGTCTCGCCGTCGAGGTGCAGCACGTCGAGGCGCACCTTCAGCATCTCGATAAACGGCAGAAAGCGTTCGCGCTGCAGGCCGTTCTTGTAGAGGTCATCAGGCGCCCTGTTCGACGTCGCAACGACGACGACGCCGAGATCGAGCAGGCTTCCGAACAACCGGCCGATGATCATCGCGTCGGCGACGTTGGTGACCTGGAATTCGTCGAAGCACAGCAGCGTCGTCGCCCTGCACATGTCGGCAGCGATACGCGGCAGCGGATCGCTTTCCTTTGCATCCTTGTTGTTCTGGCGCCACTCATGCAGGCGCTGGTGCACCTCAAGCATGAAGGCATGAAAATGCACGCGCCGCTTGGCTGCCCCCGGCACCTGCACGGCACCGAAAAAAAGATCCATCAGCATCGACTTGCCGCGCCCGACGCCGCCGTAGAGATAGAGCCCCTGGGGCGGCGTCTTTTCGCGCCGCGCGAGGCCGAGCCGCGCCTTCCAGCCGTCCGCCCTGCCCGGCTGGTAATGGGCAAGGGCATGGAACAGGCTTTCGAGCTTTTCCGCCGCAAGCGCCTGCATCGGGTCGCGCAGGATGCGGCCCGAGGCGACTTCCGCCCGGTAAAGGGCAAGGGGTGTCGCGCTCATCGCGTCTGCCTGAATGCGATAATGGAAATCACTGGGTGCCCGGGGCCGGAATCTCGAGCCGCGTGCCGCGGCCCGCCTTGAGGCAGGTCTCGTAGACCCGCTCGGCAATGGCGAGGTCGGCGGCAGCGGTGCCGTTGTTGTTGGCGTGATAGGTGATCTGGTCGTCGGACGTGCGGCCCGGATGCTTGCCGGCAACGATGTCACCAAGCTCCACGATCTTGTCCCAGGTGATGACGCCGGCATTCAGCGGCTCGATCAGGCCGGCCTGCTGCTCCTGCTCGATCGATTCGCGCCAGTTGGTGACGATGATGTCGGCGCGCTCGCAGGTGCGGTCGTCGTTCTCGCGCCGCCCCTTCTCCAGCCAGCCGCCCTTGACCAGTGCGTTGTTGGAACCGACCACGGTGATGACATGGCAGCCCGGCTCCAGCCAGTCGCCGTCGAACACCGGCACGTTGGAATTGGTGGCGCAGATGATGATATCGGCGCCGCGACAGACCTCGCGCGGGTCGGTCAGTTCCTCGAACCGGGCTTTGACCAGGCCGCTTGCCTGCTCGATGAAGCGCTTGCGGTTGGCGGCATTGCGCGAATAGATGCGGAAGGTCTTGATGGGCCGCTCCAGCGCGCAGGCCATCACCTTGTGCAGCGCCTGCCCGCCGGTGCCGTAGACGCCGCAGACAGAGGCATCCTTGCGCGCGAGGTGGCGGATGCCGACGCCCGTCGTCGCCGCGGTGCGCAGCGCCATGACGGAGGAAAACCCGACCTGCTTCTCGGTGAGTTCGCCGACGAGGATCGCCTTGAGCCGCGCCGTCTTCGAGTCCCACAGCACATAGACCGGGTGTTCGCGGTACGGATAAACTTGGTTGGCCGGATCGTGGCTGACCGATTCGCCGCGGGTCAGCGAACCGATGACGCCGAGCGACGGCACGCCGCCCGGAAAATTGGAAACGCGCACGCCTTCGGGCGAATGCACGCGTCGGCGCGGCGCGTTGATGATCGGATAGGCAGCAGCATCGCCGTAGCCGCGCTCGACCAGGTCGATGGCTTCTTTCATCGAGACGACGTCCTTGACGTCGCTCGGGCCCAGAAACAGGACGGAATTCACGTTGGCGCGGTCGGTCATGGTCTTCTCCAGATGCGGGCGGGCATTTTCGGGCGAAGGGGCGCGGGGCGCAAGGGTGGCCGGTCAGTCTTTCTTCGCCCCCGAGGCATGGCGGGCAATGTAATAGGACGCGGCCAGAACGATCAGGCCGCCGACGATGGTCCAGACGCTGGGCCAGACGGAGAACAGCAGGATATCGAACAGGCCCGCCCACAACAGGCGCGAATATTCAAAGGGCGAAACCACGGTGGCATCGCCCGCGCGATAGGCGAAGGTCAGGAACATCTGGCCCACCGCCGAAGTCGCCCCCATGAGGCCGAGCAGGACCCACTGCTCGACCGTCGGCCAGGTCCAGAAAAACAGCGCCGGGATCAGGGTCACCAGCGAGGCGGCCCCCATGTAGAAGAAGATATTGGCCGAGGCCGATTCGACGCGGGTCAGCTTCTTCAGGATCACGTGCCCGCAGGCATACGACATCGCCGAACCCAGTACCGCATAGGCCGCCGGATTGAAGGATCCGGAGCCGGGGCGCAGGATGACCAGCACGCCGATGAAGCCGACCACCGTCGCCGCCCAGCGGCGCATCTGCACGACTTCGCCCAGGAACAACACCGCCAGCACGATCATGAACAGGGGCCGCGTGAAGGCGATCGCATTTACGCTTGAAAGCGGCATGTTGGCGACGCCGTAAAAGACGCCGAGCATGGCGAGCCCGCCAAACAGTCCGCGCAGCGCATGCATGTGAAAATATGAGGTGCGCAGCGCAGAAACCCCACCCCGCATCAGGAACGGGAACGACGCGGCGAAGGTGAAGAAGCAGCGAAAGAACGTGATCTCGAAGGGATGCATGCCCGGCGCGAGCAATTTCACCACCACCTGCCCCGACAGGAAGGTGACGGTCATCAGCAGCATCCAGAAAATGCCGCGCAGATTGCCCGGAACCAGCGCCCACCAGGCACCCAGCCGGGCGCCCGCGGTCCGCGCGCCGGCAAAGGCCTGCCCGATCACGAAACGACGCTTTCGCTTTTGTCGCCGGACTTCTTCGCCATGGCCTGACGCCGCGCGACATAAAGGGTGGAGCCGATGATGACGCTGGCGCCGACCAGCGTCCAGCCGTCGGGGAAGGTCGTGAACAGGACGATGTCGAACAGGATTCCGTAGAGAAGCCGGGCATAGTCGAAGGGCATGATCGCCGTCGCCTCGCCCGCCCGGAACGACAGCGCAATCATCGCCTGCCCGACAAGATTCAACACCCCGATCAGCGCCAGCCACCCGAACTGGACAAGGGTTGGCGTCGTCCATTCGATGAAGGTCGGCACCGCGGCGACGGCGGTGGACAGCACAAGATAATAGAACACCACCGTCGCCGGGCTATCGACGCCCGAAACCTTTTTCAGGAACACGTGCGCCCCGGCATGGCAGGCGGTGGAAAAGATCAGCACGGCAAGCGGCAGGGTGACGGCATCTATCTCCGGGCGGGCAACGATGAGGACGCCGAGAAAACCGACGATGATTGCCGTCCAGCGCCGCCAGCGCACCAGTTCCCCCAGGAACAGCACCGCGAAAACGACAAGGAACAGCGGCCGGGTAAAGGTGATGGCGATGATGACGGCGAGCGACAGGTGCGCCAGCGCGTAATAGACGCAGATCTGCCCCACGCCCCCCAGCACGCCACGCCCAAGATGCAAGCCGAAGGCCTTCGTGCGCATCACCGCGAACGCGCCGCCCGCGAGCAGCGGCATCATCGCAACCAGGCCGAAGACGGAGCGGAAAAAGTTGATTTCAAAGGGGTGGATTTCCGCGGTCAGGACCTTGGAAATCGCCATCGCCGCCGACATTTCGAGCGCGCCCAGGAGCATCCACACCCCGCCCCGGAAATTCCCGGGCAGGCGGGCCCAGCGCTCGATCAGCGGACGCAGGAACGCAGGGGCTTTAAAAGCGCGCAAAGACGGGTCAGACGGTGGCGGGCTGCCGCGAAAGCGAACGGATCATGCGCTCCGCTGCCGCCGTCGAGGACTGATCGGCATTGGCGTCGTAAGCCGGACGGCCCTTGCCGGTGAAACCGTGAACGACGCCGGGGTAGACCTCGATCTCGACCAGCGGATTGCCGGCGAGCGCCTCCTGGGTGGCGCGCACCTCGTCCATCGGGATGGAGGGATCGTTGTCGCCGACATGGATGGAGAGCGGCCGGCTCACGTTCTTGGCTTCATCCAGGTTGAGGCCGATCTTGGTGCCGTGGAACGACACCGCGCCGTCGGCGATGGCGCGCGCGGTCGAAAGATAGGCATAGCGGCCGCCGAAGCAGTAGCCGAACACAACGACCTTGCCGTTGCAGGCAGGATGCTTGCGCAGGAATGCGACGGCATCCGTCAGGTCGCGCACGCCCTGTTCGGCGTCGAATTCGCCGTAGCGCTTCTGGGCAAGCTCGCGCCCCTCGCCCTCGCGGCCCAAGGGCCCCGGAATGGTGCGATGGAACATGTCGATGAACAGCGCGGGCGAGCCACGCCCGGCCCAGTTGCCCATGATGTCGCGCACGCTGTCGTCGATGCCGAAAATCGGCGGGATCATGATGATGCCGGTGCCGGGCGATGCGGTGGCGGCAAGCTCGGCGCCCATCTTGGCGCCGTCGCGCATGGTAATCGTCAGCGTTTCGGTCATGGCCCCTCTCCCCCGGCCCGTCGCGGGCCGTTTGCAGATATCCGGAGCGTTAGGCCGACGCTACTTGCGTTCGACCATCAGCTCTTGATTTCACCAATCGCCTTGGCCGGGTTCAGGCCCTTCGGGCAGGTATTGGTGCAGTTCATGATGGTGTGGCAGCGATAGAGCCGGAACGGATCCTCGAGGTTGTCGAGGCGTTCGCCCGTGTGCTCGTCGCGCGAGTCGGCGATCCAGCGATAGGCCTGCAGCAGCACGGCGGGACCGAGGAAGCGTTCACCGTTCCACCAGTAGCTCGGGCAGGACGTCGAGCAGCAGAAGCACAGGATGCATTCCCACAATCCGTCGAGCTGCTTGCGCTCCTCGGGGCTTTGCAGGCGTTCGCCGGTCGGTTCCGGGCTTTCGGTCTTGAGCCACGGCTCGATCGAGGCGTACTGGGCATAGACGGTGTTGAGGTCGGGCACCAGGTCCTTGACCACCGGCAGGTGCGGCAGCGGATAGACGTTGGCGTCGCCCTTGATGTCCTCGATCGGCTTGATACAGGCGAGCGTGTTCGTGCCGTCCACGTTCATCGCGCAGGACCCGCACACGCCTTCGCGGCAGGAACGGCGGAAGGTGAGCGTGCTGTCCACCTCGTTCTTGATCTTGATCAGCGCGTCGAGAACCATCGGCCCGCAGGAATCGAGATCGATCTCGTAGGAATCGACACGGGGGTTCGCCTCGTCGTCGGGATTCCAGCGGTAGACCTTGAAGGTCTTGACGTTCTTCGCACCTTCCTTGGCCTTGAAGGTCTTGCCTTCCTCAACCTTGGAATTCTTCGGCAGGGCGAACTCGACCATGTGCGCGGTCCTCTAATACACCCGCTCTTTGGGCGGGATGGTTTCGATATCGCCGGTGAGCGGCTTGAGATGCACCGGGCGGTAAGACAGGTCCACCTGGTTGGCGTCCTTGAGATACGCCACCGTGTGCTTCATCCAGTTGTCGTCGTCGCGCTTCGGGTAATCCTCGTGCGCGTGAGCGCCGCGGCTTTCGTGGCGCGCTTCGGCGGAATGCAGCGTGACGACGGCCTGGCCCATGAGGTTTTCGAGCTCGAGCGCCTCGACCAGGTCCGAGTTCCAGACGAGCGATGAGTCGGCGACGCGGATATCCTTCAGCGTCTCCGCCGTGCGGTCGATCTTTGCGCAGCCTTCCTTGAGAACTTCCGAAGTACGGAACACGGCGCAGTCGTTCTGCATGGTGCGCTGCATTTCGTTGCGGATTTCAGCGGTCGAGCGCGCGCCCTTGGCATGGCGCAGGCGGTCGAGACGGGCGATAGCGCCCTCGCCCGCGTCCTTGGCCAGCGTCGGCTTGCGTGAGCCGGCCTTGACCACTTCGGCGGCGCGCAGTGCCGCGGCACGCCCGAACACGACGATGTCGAGCAGCGAATTGCAGCCCAGGCGGTTGGCGCCGTGCACCGACACGCAGGCCGCTTCGCCGATCGCCATCAGGCCCGGCACGACGCGGTCGGGGTCGGTGGCGGTCGGGTTGATGACCTCCCCGTGGTAGTTGGTCGGGATGCCGCCCATGTTGTAGTGCACCGTCGGCAGAACCGGGATCGGCTCCTTGGTCACATCGACGCCGGCGAATATTTTCGCCGTTTCCGAGATGCCGGGCAGGCGTTCGTGCAGGAGATCCGGGTCGAGGTGTTCGAGGTGCAGGTAGATGTGGTCCTTGTGTTCGCCCACGCCGCGGCCTTCGCGGATTTCCATGGTCATCGAACGCGACACGACGTCGCGGGAAGCAAGGTCCTTCACGGTCGGCGCGTAGCGTTCCATGAAGCGTTCGCCCGCCGCATTGGTGACGTAGCCGCCTTCGCCGCGGGCACCTTCGGTGATCAGGCAGCCCGACCCATAGATGCCGGTCGGATGGAACTGGATGAATTCCATGTCCTGAAGGGGCAGCCCCGCGCGCAGTACCATGCCGTTACCGTCGCCGGTGCAGGTATGGGCCGAGGTGCAGGAGAAATAGGCGCGGCCATAGCCGCCCGTCGCCAGCACGGTCATCTCCGCGGTGAAGCGGTGGAGCGTGCCGTCATCAAGGTTCCACGCCATCACGCCCAGGCAACGTCCGTCGTCGGACATGATCAGGTCGATGGCGAAGTATTCAACGAAGAACTGCGCCTTGTGCTTCAGGGACTGCTGGTAAAGCGTGTGCAGGATGGCGTGGCCCGTGCGGTCGGCGGCGGCGCAGGCGCGATGCGCGAGCTTCTCGCCGTAGTTGGCCGTATGGCCGCCGAAGGGGCGCTGGTAGATCTTGCCTTCGGGCGTGCGCGAGAAGGGCACGCCGAAATGTTCGAGCTCGGTGATCGCCGGGATGGCGTTGCGCACCATGTACTCGATCGCGTCCTGGTCGCCGAGCCAGTCGGAACCCTTGACGGTGTCGTACATGTGAAAGCGCCAGTCGTCGGGCTCGATATTGCCGAACGATGCGCCGACGCCGCCCTGTGCCGCAACCGTGTGGCTGCGCGTCGGGAAGACCTTGGTGATGCAGGCGGTGTTCAGCCCCGCCGCGGTCATGCCGAGCGTGGCACGCAGGCCGGCGCCACCGGCGCCGACGACGATGACGTCAAAATGATGGTCGATGACGGAATAGGCTTCGCTCATTTTTCAGGCCCCGAACGCAATGCGCAGCACCGACAGCACACCGACCAGCGCAGCGAGCGCGGAGGCGAGCTTGACGATGATGATGAGGGCGAGTTTGCGCCACTCGGTGTGAACGTAATCTTCGATCACCACCTGCACGCCGAGTGCCAGGTGATAGAACACGGCCGCCAGAAGGGCGATCAGCAACACCGCCGACACGGGCGAGCGGATCCAGGCGACGACGGTCGCATGCGGCGCGCCCGCAAGCGCGACCAGCGAGAAAGCGAACCAGACGAACAGCGGCACCATGGCGATGGCGGTCAGGCGCTGGCCCCACCAGTGATTGACGCCTTCCTTGGCGGAACCGAGGCCGCGCACGCGGCCCAGGCGGGTACGCAGGGTCTTGCCGGTATCTGCGCTCATGATCAGCCCCCCACCTTGGCGCAACCGAGGCCGAAGACGACCACGGCAACGACGACGGAAATCAGGACCACGGCAATGCCGGACATGCGCGCATCGGCC
This sequence comes from Alphaproteobacteria bacterium, assembly GCA_030831315.1. Classification (GTDB taxonomy): domain Bacteria; phylum Pseudomonadota; class Alphaproteobacteria; order SMXQ01; family SMXQ01; genus WHSO01. The sequence continues at coordinate 8,931 of JAURLI010000016.1, read as the reverse complement.
TTTTCGTAGCCGAAGCCCGCATCCCAGAACAGGTGCCGGATGCCGTTGGCAAGGTGATAGAAGAGCGCCCAGGTGAAGCCGAACAGCACGATCCGGCCGACCCACGATCCCATCAGCCCCGACATCGTCGCGAAGGCGGAACCGCCGGCGGCCGCGGCAGCGAGCCACGCGACAAGGATGAGCGCGCCGAAGGCGAGCCCGACGCCGGTGATGCGGTGGGCGATGGAGAGGATGGCGGTGAGCGGAAGCCGGTAGACCTGAAGATGCGGCGACAGCGGTCGGTCAGGGCGAGCCATGAAGGGCCTTTGTTTTGTTGAACAGGCGCAGCGGGTGCCGGATATCGAAGGAGACGACCGGCGGCGCGTCCGGGATCAAGGGCTTCGGTTTAGCCCCTGCAGGGGCGCAAGTCAACGCGGGGGAAAGCCCCGTCCCGCCTCAGGAAACAGGCTTGTCGGAATGGCCGAGCGGGCGCTCCGGCGCGATGCGGTCGCGGATCATCTGCTTCAGTTCGCGCATCTCGGCAAAGCCGCCCTCGGCCTTGCGGGAATGGATCACCTCGCCGTCAAGGACGACATCAAAAACGCCGCCGCTGCCGGGGCGGAGCGTCACGCCGGCAAGCTCGCCCTCGAAGGTCGTCAGCAGCTCCTGCGCCACCCAGGCGGCGCGGGCCAACCAGCGGCACTGTCGGCAATAGGTGATCTCGACCAGGTGGCGGGCGGCAGGTTCGCTCATCGGGATTCCGCAGGGTGGATGCTGGGGAAAAAATCATGAAAACCCGCATGAATCAAGGAGATATACTTGGCTATGCGGGCACTTGATTATCAATGTGGATAAATCGGTGGATAACTTGTGCGTCTATTGTGTAGACAGCCCGATTTTATACACAAGAAAAAAAGCGATTACTTGCTTTTTTACTTGTCTGCAAATTGGCCCGGGGGAATCATTTTGCAGTACGCGGAAGTACCGGTTTCGGTATCCGTCCCTTCCTCGCGGCGCCTTCGGGCGACGCGCGCCACCCGGCGTAGCGGAGGCGATGCAAGACCGGAACCGGGGATCCAAGGGAAGGTTTGCTCCGGCAGGCCGGTCCCGAGGGTCCGGTGCCAGCGGCGCCACCGCCCCCGTGAGGGGGCCGGCGCGGATCCCCGACGCAAGGACGGGAACCATGATCGGTTCGCAAGAACCGCTCGCCGCGGGCCGGGAGGTACGTATCGATCTCCCGCCGTCGTTCCTGCGGAGCCGTGGCCACCCCAAGGGCTATTGGTTCCGACGCGCCCCGCCGCGAGGCGGGTGCGGATCCGGCCGGACGGCGTGGGCTCTGCCCGCACGGACGGCGCGGTACCGGGCGGGGGCAACCCCGCTGCCGACGAAGGCGACTTCGCCGGCCGGTGAGGGAGACTTCACGGGCGGGTGCCGGGAAGCGGCGCAGGGCTTGGCCGGGGCAACCCGGAGATGCCGGCGCGGCGCGGGGGAAAACCCCGCTCGGTGGCAGGCGGAGACGCGGCCGCGACAAGGATCGGAATAGAGGTGGAGGAAGGCGCGGACTTTTCGGCATGCGAACGCCCGCAAGGGCCCGGCCTTTAGACCGGTCGTCGCTTCTCTCCCTGGGGACGCGATGAAGGGTGTGACAGGTTCGGTGGTTCGCTCACCGCTTACGCTGTACGGGGGCTTGCGGGCTCCCGGGGCGTCAGGTGTCCTTCGCGGGGCAGATAGTGCAAGGTCCTTGGTCCTTGCGCGCCTGACGCCCCTTTTCTATCCAAAGGTTATCCACAAGGCAACCAAATTTTGGGGCAAATGCGATTTGCACCCCATCATGTTGCGTGCGTGGTGCGTCAGTCGGATGTGATCGCGTCAGCGAAGGCGATCAGCGCGCGCGCTTCGGCGACGTGCAGCGCTTCGACCATGCGGCCGTCGAGAACGGCGACACCGTCGCCCCTTGCGCGCGCATCGTCATAGGCCGCGATGATGCGCCGCGCTTCGGCCACGGCTTCGGCCGCGGGCGAGAAAGCGGCGTTCGCCGCGCTCACCTGGCGAGGATGGATAAGCTGCTTGCCGTCGAAGCCGAGCATGGCGCCTTGCGCGCATTCGGCGGCAAAACCTTCGTCGTCACTGAAGGCGGGATAAACGCCGTCGAGCACGGACAGGCCATAAGCGCGCGCAACAAGTACGCTGCGCTCGAGCGCATAAAGCATGGAGGTGCGCGGTGCGCGCTTGTCGGCATGCAGTTCCTTGGCAAAATCCTCGAGCCCCATCGCGAACAGTTCGAGACGCGGATGCGCTGCGGCAATCGCCGGCGCATCCAGCACGCCGCGCGCGGTTTCCATCATCGTCCACAGGCGAGTGCCGGCGCCGAGACCATCGAGCACCTTGCCTGCCGCGGCAATTTCGGCCGCTGTCGTCACCTTGGGTAGAAGGATCGCCTGCGCCCCCGATCGCGCGGCGGCGGCGATGTCCGCATCGCCCCAGGGGGTGTCGGCATGATTGACGCGCACGACGATTTCCCGACGCCCGTAGCCGCCCGCGTTGATCCGCGCCACGACCTGCTCGCGCGCCGCCTGCTTGGCATCAGGGGCGACCGAATCCTCGAGATCGAAGATCAACACGTCGCAGGCAAGCTCCCGCGCCTTGTCGTGGGCGCGCGTATTGGTGCCGGGCATGTAGAGACAGCTGCGCCGGGGGCGGGCGGTCTTGTCTTCGGCCGGGCTGGTCATCGTCACGGAACTCCGTCTGTTTGCCGCCCGAGACTAGGACCCGCGGGGGCCGGCGACAAGCACCCGCGACCGGTAACATTGTCTTTTCATGCAAATCGGCGCTAGAAAAACGGATCCGCTTCGTTCGAGGGCCATTCACCGCGCATGTACACTGCCGAGTTTTTCATCAAGGGGCTGATCGTCGGTTTCGTCATCGCCGCCCCCGTGGGCCCCGTCGCCGTCATGTGCATCCATCGCACCCTTACCCACGGCAGGCTCGCGGGCTATGTCTGCGGGCTTGGCGCCACTATCGCCGATACCATCTTCGGCGCGGTCGCGGCACTTGGTCTCGGCTTCGTCGCCTCTTTCCTGATGGCGCATCATGATTGGCTGCGTATCGGCGGCGGCGCACTGCTGGTTGCGCTCGGCCTCAAGCTTGCTCTGTCGCGTCACCTGTCGGCGGCGGCGGAAAAACAGGAAGAGATGGAAGAACGCAGCGAAAGGCTGCAGGCAAAGCCGCAAGGCTCAAAGCTCGATTTCCACATCGCGAATTTCGTCACCGCGTTTCTCATCATGATCACCAATCCGATCACCCTGGTGTCTTTCGCCGCCATCTTCGCGGTCGTCGATATCGCCGACATCGGCGACTACACGCGCTGGATCGTGTCGCTGATCGGCGGCGTCTTCGCCGGCGCGGCGCTGTGGTGGTCGTCGCTGGTGCTGGTTTCCGGCGCGCTGCGCCATCGCATCAACGCCGCCGCGATCCTCTGGATCAACCGCGTTTCGGGCGGGCTGATCCTCGTTTTCGGCGTCATCTTGCTGCTGTTTCCAGCCAGCCTGCAGGGCAAGATCGTCGTGCCGCCGACCGCCGCCCTCGACTATGTGGCAAAAATGGCTATTATTTAATCATTTACTATATTTGACTATTTTTTAGTCATTTAATGCCGGAGATGCGGCGCCTCGGGCCGCGCCGTCGGATCCCCGGTTTTCCCGCAACAACCTGAAATCCATAAGATTTTGGCGCTATCAGCAGCGCCGGAACGCTCTGGCACGCTTGTTGCCAATTGTCCTCGTGTTCCTGAACAGCCGCATCGGCACAAGCAAGCGAGGACCCGACCATGACCTCTTCCTTCAAGGACCCCTTCGACAAGACCGTCACGCTCGGCTGCAGCTGCGGCCAGCATGCAAGCGCGGCCGAGCACGATGCCGCGCTGGCGACCGACCCGGTCGTGGCGCGCGCCGCAACCACGGGCACCCGCATGGGCGACAGCCTGCGCGCCGAAGACAGCCACGGCGATGAAAACCTGATCGGGCGCGTCGTCGAGCAGACGGTGATGCGCGCCCTGTTCCCGAGCGACGTCAGCCGCCGCGCCTTTCTTTCGGCGGTCGGCGCCTCCACCGTGGCGGCGGCCGTCGCCGGCGCCTTCCCGCTGGCGGCCGCCAAGGCCTTCGCCGCCGAGAAGGCGGGGCCGCTCGAGAAGACCAAGCTCAAGATCGGCTTCGTTCCGATTACCTGCGCGACGCCGATCATCATGGCCCACCCGATGGGCTTCTACAAAAAGTACGGTCTCGACGTCGACGTCATCAAGACAGCCGGCTGGGCGGTCGCCCGCGACAAGTCGCTGTCGGGCGAATACGACGCGAGCCACATGCTGACGCCGATGCCGCTTGCGATTTCGCTGGGCGCGGGATCGACGCCGACGCCCTGGACCATGCCGGCAGTCGAGAACATCAACGGCCAGGCGATCACGCTCCACGTCAAGCACAAGGACAAGCGCGATCCCAAGCTGTGGAAGGGCATGAAGTTCGCCGTGCCGTTCGATTACTCGATGCACAACTTCCTGCTGCGCTACTACGTCGCCGAACACGGCCTTGATCCGGACAAGGACATCCAGATCCGCGTCCTGCCGCCGCCCGAAATGGTCGCCAACCTGCGCGCCGAAAACGTCGACGGCTACCTGGCTCCCGACCCGTTCAACCAGCGCGCCGTCTACGACGGTGTCGGCTTCATCCACATGCTGACGAAGGAAATCTGGGACGGCCATCCCTGCTGCGCCTTCGCGGCATCGAAGAAGTTCGTCGCGGAAAGCCCGAACACCTTCCACGCGCTGTTCAAGGCGATCATCGATGCGACCGCCTATTCGTCGAACCAGAAGAACCGCAAGGAAGTGGCGAAGGCGATCAGCCCGCGCAACTACCTCAACCAGCCGGAAACGGTCGTCGCCCAGGTTCTGACCGGCACTTATGCCGACGGCCTCGGCAACGTGAAGAAGGTGCCCGATCGCATCGACTTCAACCCGTTCCCCTGGCACTCGATGGCGGTGTGGATCCTCACGCAGATGAAGCGCTGGGGATACGTCAAGGGCGACATCGACTACAACAAGGTCGCCGAGGAAGTGTATCTCGCCACCGACGCCCAGAAGGTCATGAAGGAAATGGGCCTGAAGGCGCCGGACGCCACCTACGGCAAGTACACGATCATGGGCAAGGAGTTCGACCCCGCCAAGGCCGACGCCTATGCCAAGAGCTTCGCCATCGGGCGAGCGGTCTGAGGAGGGGGCGGCCATGAGCACTTCCTCCTCCCTCAAGGCCGCCATCCTTTCGGTGGTACTGCTGGGCGCCTTTCTCGGCGCCTGGCAGCTCGCCGTCGGCGGCACCGGCTCCTCCCAGGCCATGGACCCGGAATACGCGGCGCTGATGGGCGCCACGTCGAAGGGCGCATCGGCCATGCCCACGCCGCTCGATATCGGCAAGGAAATGTGGCGGCATATATCGGACCCCTTCTACGACAAGGGGCCGAACGACAAGGGCATCGGCATCCAGCTCGGTTATTCGCTGGCCCGCGTGCTGCTCGGCTATCTGATCGCCGCCATCGTCGCGATTCCGCTCGGCTTCGTGATCGGCATGTCGCCGCTGTTCTACCGGGCGCTCGATCCTTACATCCAGGTGCTCAAGCCGATCTCCCCACTCGCGTGGATGCCGCTTGCTCTCTACACGATCAAGGACTCGAGCATATCGGCCATCTTCGTGATCTTCATCTGCTCGATCTGGCCGATGCTGCTGAACACCGCCTTCGGCGTCGCCGCCGTCCGCAAGGACTGGCTCAACGTCGCCAAGACGCTCGAGGTCGGTCGCCTGCGCACGGCCATCCGTGTCATCCTGCCTGCCGCCGCGCCCACGATCATGACCGGCATGCGCATTTCCATCGCCATCGCCTGGCTGGTGATCGTCGCGGCCGAGATGCTCGTGGGCGGCACCGGCGTCGGCTACTTCGTCTGGAACGAGTGGAACAACCTGTCCATCACCAATGTCATCTGCGCGATCCTGTTCATCGGACTCGTGGGCATGGCGCTGGATCAGGTCCTGTACCGGCTGTCGAAGCTGGTCACCTACGCCGAGTAAGCTAGAAAGGCCCGCGCCATGGATCTCAACACGCTTATCACCGTCGAAGGACTGGCCCGGTCCTTCCCCGCGCCCAAGGGCGGGGGCAATGTCACGGTCTTCGACGAACTGTGGTTCGACGTCGCCAAGGGCGAGTTCGTCTGCCTGATCGGACATTCGGGCTGCGGCAAGTCGACCCTTCTCAACATCCTTGCCGGCATCGACAAGCCGAGCGGCGGTGTCGTCATCGTCGACGGCAAGGAAATCACCGGCCCGTCGCTCGACCGCGCCGTCGTGTTTCAGGGCCATGCCCTGATGCCGTGGATGAGTGTGATGGCCAACATCGCCTTCGCGGTCACGTCCCGCTGGCCGAAGTGGTCCGCGGCAAAGGTCCGCGAGCACTGCCAGCACTACATCGACATGGTCAATCTGACCGGCGCGGAAGACAAAAAGCCCGCCCAGTTGTCGGGCGGCATGCGCCAGCGCGTCGGCATCGCCCGGGCACTCGCCATAGAACCCCGCATCATGCTGATGGATGAACCGTTCAGCGCGCTCGACGCCCTGACGCGCGGATCGCTGCAGGACGAAGTGGTGTCGATCTGCACCAAGACGCGCCAGACCACCTTCATGATCACCCACGACATCGACGAGGCGATCCTGCTGGCCGACCGCATCCTGCTGATGACCAACGGGCCGGAAGCACGCGTCGCGGAAATCGTCGTCAACACCCTGCCCAAGGGGCGCGTGCGCAACGAACTGCACAAGCATCCCAACTACTACGCCATGCGCAACCACCTGCTCGATTTTCTCGTCAGCCGGTCGGAAGACCTGCGCGGCATGGTCGAAGGCGTCGATCCGAAGCACCCGCCCATGGTCTTCCCCAAGGCGGGCGACGGCGGCCCGCAGCCGACGCTGGCAGCCAGCAGGACCTGAATTTTCAACCGCGCACGCCCCATCCCCCAAGGGGCAGCGCATTACACCAGAGGAGCACAACTAAAATGACCCGCGCAGAACTCACCGAAAAAATCATTGCCATCAAGATCAAGAAAGGCCTGACCTGGGCCGGGCTTGCCAAGAAGATCGGCCAGTCCGAATGCTGGGCGACGGCGGCGCTGATGGGCCAGATGCAGATGAGCGAGAAAGAGGCCAAGGCGGCGGCCAAGGCGCTCGGCCTGACCGCGGACGAGGCGAAAATCCTCGCCACCTGTCCCTACCGCGGTTCGCTCGGCCAGTCGGTGCCGACTGATCCGCTCGTCTACCGCTTCTACGAGATCATCCAGGTCTATGGCACGACGATCAAGGCACTGATCGAAGAGAAGTACGGCGACGGCATCATGAGCGCCATCGACTTTTCCATGGATATCAAGAAGCAGCCGGACCCCAAGGGCGACCGCGTCATCGTCACCCTGAACGGCAAGTTCCTGCCTTACCGCCGTTACTGATCGCAGGGGCGCGGCCCGGCCGGTGCCTGATGGCCGCCGGCCGGCGGGGGGGGGGCGGTCCGGGACGGGCCTCGAAAGAGACTAGCCCTGGGCCGCCTTTTCCTTGAGGTGGCTTTTCACCAGTTCTTCGGCGATCTGCACGGCGTTCAACGCGGCGCCCTTGCGCAGGTTGTCGGACACGCACCACAGGCTGATGCCGTTTTCCACGGTCTGGTCGTCGCGGATGCGGCTGACATAGACCGCGTCCTCGCCCGCGCATTCGATCGGCGTGACGTAGCCTTCATCGGCGCGACGATCGATGACGGAGACGCCCGGCGCCTCGCGCAGTATTTCGCGCGCCTCGTTGGCGGAAAGCGGGTTTTCGAATTCGATGTTCACCGCCTCGCCGTGGCCGATGAAGGTCGGCACGCGCACGCAGGTCGCCGTGACCTTGATGGCCGGGTCGAGGATTTTCTTGGTCTCGACCATCATCTTCCATTCTTCCTTGGTACTGCCGCTATCGAGGAAGACGTCGATATGCGGGATCACGTTGAAGGCGATCTGCTTGGTGAAGCGTTCCTTCTTCACCGGATCGTTCACGTAGATGGCCTTGGTCTGGTTGAACAGCTCGTCCATCGCCGCCTTGCCCGCCCCCGAGGTGGACTGGTAGGTGGCGACGACGATGCGCCGGATCTTCGCCGCATCGTGCAGCGGCTTCAGCGCGACAACCATCTGGATGGTCGAGCAGTTCGGATTGGCGATGATGTTGCGCTTCTTGTAGCCCGCGATCGCGCCCGGGTTCACTTCGGGCACCACCAGCGGCACATCGTCGTGCATGCGCCAGAAAGAAGAATTGTCGACGACGACGCAGCCTTCCTTGCCCGCGCGCGCGCCGTGGATTTCGGACGGCTTCGAGCCCGCCGAGAACAACGCGATGTCGGTGCCGCGGAAATCAAAGGTCTCGAGGGTCTGGACCTTGAGGGTCTTGTTCTCGCCATAGGACACGCTCTTGCCGACCGAGCGCGCCGAGGCAAGCGCCACGACCTCGCTTGCGGGGAAGTTGCGTTCGGCGAGCGTCGCCAGCATCTCGCGACCGACGTTGCCGGTGGCACCTGCAACTGCGACCTTGTAACCCATGATATCTGGTCCTTATGGGCCCCTCAGGGCCCGTTGAAAACGCGTTGATCTAGCGCCAATGGAGAGGCGGTTCAACCGCCGCCTATTTGCCCCGCTTGGCCATGGCCTCAACCACGGCGGCGCCCATGTCGGTGCAGGTAAGCAGCTTCTTGCCGTCCTGCATGATATCGGCGGTGCGGTAGCCCGCGTCCAGCACGTCGCGCACGGCCGCTTCCAAAAGATCCGCTTCCGAGGCGAGGTCGAAGGAATAGCGCAGCATCATGGCGTAAGACAGGATGGTGGCGAGCGGGTTGGCCTTGTTGGTG
>JAURLI010000015.1 GCA_030831315.1 Alphaproteobacteria bacterium | reverse complement strand
TTCGCGGCGGAAGGCATGGCGACCCGGCGGATGGGTCAACGCGGGGAAATCCAGGGCCGCCGCAAGGACGGCAGCACCTTTCCGGCCGAAGCCTCCATCGTTACCCTTGAAGAAGGCGGACGGCGCTATTTCGCCGCGATCCTGCGCGATGTCAGCGATCGACGCGCCAAGATGCATGAACTTGCCGCCCAGGAACGCAAGTTCAACATGCTGTTCAATTCTTCAAACCAGTTTTGCGCGTTGCTCGATAGCCAAGGCAGCGTCATCGAGTTGAATTCGACCTGGCTCGATTTTGCCGGCAAGGCATTGACCGATATACGGGGTGGCCAGTTCGCCGATTTGCCGTTCTGGGGGGATGAGGCCGATCAGCACCAGAAAGTCGCCGCCGCTGTTGGGGACAGCGTTCGCGGCAATTACCGGGGCCTGTCGGTCGAACTCGTCGGCGCTGACGGCATCAGCAAAACGATCCTGCTGAGCCTGCGTCCGGTCACCATCGATGGGGTGACGGATTATGTCATCGTCAATGGCGCCGACGTTACCGAGCTGACGCAAGCCAACGATGCCCTTCGCTTGACATCGCGCCGGCTCAGGCGTGCACAGAAAATTGCGACGATGGGTTACTGGGACTGGAATATCGCGGGAAACAGTCTCTACTGGTCGGACGACGTTTATGTCATTTTCGGAATTCCTCAAACGGCCTTTGGCGCCGATTATGAAGCCTTCCTCGCCTGTATTCATCCGGAGGACCTGACCTACGTTCAAGACAGCGTGGATGCTGCCTTGCGCGGCGAAATGGAATACTCGATCGACCACAGGATCATCCTGCCGAGCGGCGAGGTCCGTTATGTCCATGAGCAGGCCGAGGTGATTTTCGATGACGCGCGACGACCGCTCCGTATGGACGGCATCGTCCAGGACGTTACCGAGCGCAAGAAACAGGAACTGGCCCTTAGAGTGGCCATCCAGCAATCAGAAGCGGCGAGCCGTGCCAAGTCCGGCTTCCTCGCCAACATGTCCCATGAATTGCGAACTCCGCTCAATGCCATCATCGGCTTCTCCGAAGTCTTGCAGGGCCAGGGGCAGTACGGCACCAAGCTTTCGCCGGATAAAATTGCGGAATATGCCGGGCATATCCTGAAATCGGGGCAGCACCTCCTTTCCATTATCACCGACATCCTCGACCTCGCGAAAATCGAAAGCGGCAAGATCACCCTCAACGAGGGCGATCACGATATCTACGCTCTTGTGCGCCGCAGCCTCAATTTCGTCCGTGAACAGGCGGGTCGCAAGGGGCTTACGCTGATGGTGGAAGTGCCCGAAGTTTCCTGCCTGATGCGGGTCGATGAAAGGCTGATCGTGCAGGCCCTGATCAACCTGATGGTCAATGCGATCAAGTTTACGCCGGCGCCCGGATCGGTGAGTGTGCGCGCCTGGCTTGGCGCGGATGGGCAGTTGCATATCTGTGTTGCCGATACCGGCATCGGCATTTCCTCGAGCGACCTGCTGCGCGTGATGCAGCCGTTCGAGCAGGTCGCCGGCAGCCTGAGCCGGGAGCATGACGGCGCAGGGCTCGGCCTGTCCCTGGTCCACCAGTTCGTATCCCTGCACGGCGGCACTTTTGCGCTCGAAAGCGAACTGGGGCATGGCACCCGCGCCAACGTTATTCTGCCTGCGTCCCGCATTCTGTCGGACAAGATCGTGCCCTTGCATCCGAAGACGAACGGGGCGACACGCTAAGCCGCCCGGGCTATGCTGCCGTCATGGCAGGCAGTGTTTCATCCCCCTCGGAAGTGGGTTTCGTCCATTCGTCGGATCTGCACATCGGCGATATCGAAACCACGCGGGCATTCGACGGAGATCCGTTGGGGCCCTTGGTTCTGGTTTTGGCGGCCGCCTGGACGGCACGGGCGGACGCGGTGCTGCTCGCCGGCGATATCTTCGAAAACAACCGGGTGCCGCGTGACCTTGCTTGCGCGGTTGCCGATCGGCTTGCAGCGGCCCGTATTCCCGTCGTCGTCTTGCCCGGAAACCATGATCCCTTAATAGAGGACGGCGTATGGCGCCTGCCGGCATTCGCGGCCTGCGGCAATGTGCATGTGCTCGGTTCAGGCAATCTCCGCAGCGTGAGACTGGAACGGCTTGGCCTTCATGTCTGGGGCAATGCCCATGTCGATTACGACGACATGGTGCCTCTGCGCGCGCCCGTGCGGCGGGCCTTGCCTTTCCACGTAGCCCTGGCTCACGGACATTACGAGCCGACGCCAAATCGGCGCATGGTGCCCAGGCCCGCCTGGCTGATCGGCAAGTCCGAAATCCGGGCTACCGGGGCCGACTATGTTGCGCTGGGCCATTGGAATCGGGCGACAGCGGTCGGCGATGGGGCGATTGCCGCGCATTATTCGGGCGCACCCGAACTGATGCGCCAGGCCAACTTCGTTACCCTGCGCAAGGGACGCAGTCCGCGCGTTCGGTCTGTAGTTCTCGAGCCATGAAAAAAGCCCCCGGCATTGCCGGGGGCTTTCATTCTTGCCGCGATTGCGGCGCTTACTTCTTCTTTTTCTTGGAGGGCGGCAGCATCACGGCCTTGGCCTTTTCCACGACCGCGACCGGTGTTGCGTAAAGCTTCAGGACAAGTTCCTGCACCTTTTCGCCGCTTGCCGGGTTGACTGACAGGCGCGAGCGGATCGCATCCTTCTTGTAGTCGGCGTCATTGAAGGTCTTCCACATGCCTGCGCGCAGGATCTTGACGCGATCGGCGGGCGTGCCCGGGGGCGCCATGTAGGGACGGCCGAAGATCTGTTGGGTGACCAGAAGGACGCCCATCTGCTTCTTTTCTTCGGTGTCCATGTACTGCCAAAATTCCGGCACGCCCATCTTGACGAGATCCGGATCGCCATCCGGCGCCATCTGGACAAGCAGGTTGATCTCGCCCTTGTTGGCCCAGTTGGGGCGCTGCGACAAGAGGCTCGACCAGTCGAAGCCGCACAGGCCTTCGACCTCGCCGCGCTCGACGGCGAGAAGAATGTCCACCGAGCCCTTGTAGCCGGAGATGACTTCGAACTTCGTGCCCGCGGTGGCGTTCAGGAAGATCGCGTAGTCGCGGGTCGAACCGCCCGCCTGGGATGCGCCAAGGACCGTCTTGGCCTTCTTCGCATCTTCGAAGGTGCGAATCTTCGACTGCTTGCGGGTCAGGCACACGCGCGAACCGGAATCGGCGCTACCCACGTATTCGAACTTGGTCGGGTCGTACTTGCCTTTCAGCTTCGGATCAAGCATCGGGCCCATGATGGCGCCCGGATACAGTGCGCCGATGGTCAGGCCGGTCTTCGGCGCGATCGTGTAGAGGAACGTCGCGAGCTTGGCGCTGCCTGCACCCGGCACGTTCTTGTTGATGATGGTCGGATTGCCGGGAATGTGCTTGGGAAGGTGACGGCTCACCGTGCGCGCATAACTGTCGTAGCCGCCGCCGGGATTGCCGCCGATCAGGAAGTCGATCTGCTTGCCGGCGTAGAAGTCTTCGGCCTTGGATGCCGATGCGGTGAAACCCGCAACGATGGCAACGGCGCCGAGCATGACGCCGCGAATAAGGGGGTAGGACAACTGCATGGAGGGTTCCTTGCTGAAAGGGGTGGGGGGCTCCTGCCTGGGCTTTGATTTTTCTTGCTTTGCCGGAACCTATCCCAATGCCCGAGCGGGGACAATGGCGGCACTAAAGGGCAGCGCAGCCCTTTTGACAAATCATTAACCATTTCCAGAAGAATATGGTTAACGTTCATTTTGACCGCAGTTTCAAACGGGTAGCAGCTTTTTGTTGGGGGATTTGACGTGATGCGTTTCAGGGGAATTCTGCCCGCCTTTGTTGCCGACCTCGTCTTTGCCAATATTTCTGAAGCCGACGCATCGGGGTTCGCGCTCCGCGAAACCAGCGCGACGGGCCAGGGCAACGCCTTCGCCGGTGCGACGGCCTCGGCCGAAGACATCAGCTTCATGGTGAATAATCCCGCAGGCCTGACCCGGCATCCGGGGGAAAATTTTTCCGGCACGATGACGGCCATTGTTTCCAAGGCGACCTTCGCTAAAACCTCGGCCACCCTGTACGGCGGGGGCAATATCAGCGGCAACAACGGCGGCGCCGACGCCGCAATGGATTCGCTGGTGCCGGCCGTCTATTACGCACGCCAGATATCGCCGGATGTCTACGCGGGCCTGTCCCTGACTGTTCCCTACGGGCTGATCTCGAAATACGATCCGACCTGGGTTGGCCGTTACTACGGCATCAAGTCCGACATCAAGACCTTCAATTTCAATCCGGTCGTGGCCTATAAGGCGACACCCCAGCTTTCGATCGGCGGCGGCGTGCAGATCGCCTACACGCGCGGCATGCTGACCAACGCGATCGATTTCGGCACGATCAATACCCTGCAGAGCCTCGGCGTCGGCGGTGCCACGCCGGGCGCGGTCGACGGCTTCGGTGAAATGGAAGGCGACGACATCGGTTTCGGCTACAATCTCGGTATCCTTTACGAATTTAGGCCCGGTACCAGGGCGGGCATCGCCTATCGCTCGGAGATTCATCAGAAGCTCGACGGCGAGGAGCGATTTTACAACGGCTCCATCGGCAACACGATTTCCGGCCTGACCGGAGCCTTCAAGAACACCGGCATTCATCTTGACCTGACCCTGCCCGAAAGCCTTTCCACGGGCATTTATCACGAGATCACCCCCCGGCTCGCGGTGATGGCGGAAGCCGCCTGGACGGCCTGGAGCCGCGTCACCGAAATGCGGGTCAAATTCGACAATCCCAGCCAGTCCGCCGACGTCACGACGGCCAAGTGGCATGACACCATGTTTTATGCCCTGGGCCTGACCTACAAGACTGACAACAAATGGACATAGCGCGCCGGTGTTGCCTTCGACGAGAGCCCGATACCCAATAATTATCGCACACCGCGAATTCCCGATGAGGATCGCTATTGGGTCAGCTTCGGCGGCCGCTACCAAATTACGTCCAAATCCTATTTCGACTTCGGGTATACTCACCTGTTCTTCAAGGATGCCTCGCTTTCGCTCAGCACATCCGGAACCGGCAATGCGGCAAAGGGCAACCTGCGCGGCAGTTACGAGACGGGGGTTGATGTGCTGGCGGTCCAGTATCGTCTGACTTTCTAGGCGGTCTTTTGCGGCCGGCGGGCATCGCAACTGCAAGGTTCGAACCTGGAAATGACGGCGGCAGGAGACATAAGGACCGATGGCCCCGGCCATGATGCCGGAGTTCTGGCCGAGCGGGTACGGCTTCTCTATTCGTTCCCGCAGCGCGTCATCGGCAATGCCATCAACGCCGCGCTGGTCGCCTGGGTGGTGTGGGATCTTATCGATCACATGCTGCTGGTGGCCTGGCTTCTTCTGCATATTATTGTCGCCACCCTTCGCATGGCGACGGCCCTGGCCTACCGGCGCCGCCCGCCTGCCGACGATAGTGCGCGCTGGGAACGTTATTTCATATGGGGAGCGGTTGCTGCCGGCGTGCTGTGGGGCGCATCGTCTTCGATCGTCTGGCTGACGCCGGAGATCGCCAGTCACGTATTCATTGCCTTTGTCATCGCCGGCACGACCTCCGCCGCTGCCAGCATGTCCTACCCTTCATTGCCTGCGTACTACGGGTTCACAGTGCTTGCCGCCCTGCCGCTGGCGGCGGGGTACTTTCTTGCGGCCGATACAATTCACGTTGCCATGGGCCTGATGACCTTGCTGCTGACCGCGCTGCTTTCGGGCCAGGCACGCGTCGCCCATGCCGCCATGGTGCGCAGTTTCCGGCTTCAGGAAGATAACCGCGAGCTTGTCCGAAACCTCTCCTCGGCGCGCGACAATCTGGAGACGCGCGTCGCCGAGCGCACGGCGGAACTCGATGCCGCCAACGAGTCCCTGCGCACCGAGATGGCGGCCCGCATCGAGACTGAAAGCCGGCTTCAGCAGTCACAGAAGATGGAGGCGATCGGTCAGCTGACCGGGGGCCTCGCCCATGACTTCAACAACCTGCTTGCCGTCATCCAAGGGAATGCCGAACTTCTGGCCGAACGCGCCACGGACGAACGTGAGAAGCGCGAACTTCAGGCGATTCTGCGGGCAAGTACCCGCGGCGCCCAGCTGACACAGCGGCTGCTGGCGTTCTCCCGCAAGCAGGTGCTGCAGCCGCAGGCCGTCGACGTCAACGATCTGGTCGGCTCCATGACGGAAATGCTTGGCCGCACGCTTGGCGGTGATGTGAGCATCACGGTGCAGGCAGCGCCAAATTTGCCGCCGGCCCTTGTCGATCCCGGGCAGCTTGAAAATGCGATCCTCAACCTCGCCATCAATGCCCGCGACGCCATGCCCGAAGGCGGGATTTTGAGGATTACCTCGGGCGCGGCCTACCTTTCGGGTGACGAGGAGGAAGGCATCGTCGGTACGACTACTCCGGACTCCGTCAAGGTCGGCCGTTATGTCGTCGTCGAAGTGGCCGATACGGGCAAGGGTATTCCGAAGGACCAGCTCGACAAGAAGTGGGAACCGTTCTTCACCACCAAGAAGGCCGGCCAAGGCACGGGTCTCGGCCTCAGCATGGTCTATGGTTTCGTGCGTCAGTCCGGTGGCCAGATCAAGATCGAGTCGGCGGTAGGAGAGGGAACTACGGTCAGAATTTACCTGCCCTGCGCCGAAGGCGAGCTTTATCGCAAGTCGGAACGCACGGACGTAACCGGTATTCCGGGCGGCAAGGAATATGTATTCGTCATCGATGATGACCACGACATTCTGTCGTTGGTCGAAAAATATCTCGCACGTCTTGGCTATCGTGTTGTTTCCGCGGGCAGCGCTGAAGAAACCTTCGAGAAGCTGGCCCAGCACGGCAACCCCGATATTTTCCTGTCTGACGTCGTCTTGCCGGGTGGCAACAGGGGCCCCGCCATCGTTGCCGGAGCCCGGCGTACATTGGGACCTGTAAAGGCCGTGTTCATGAGTGGCCATGCGGGCCGTAATTTTGCCGAGGCGCTCGGCCCCGACGAAAAGATTACCCTGCTCAACAAGCCGTTTGAATTGCCGGAGCTCGCGCGTGTTCTGCGCAGGGCTCTCGACAGTGACGGGGCATAGGCATGTCCCACAGCACAGCAGGGACGCAGGGGCCGCCCCCTGTCAGCCGACGCACGGAAATCGCCGTCTATGGCGTCGGCGCGTTTTCCACGACGATGCATTTCATGGCCGTGACCATCGTGCCGTTGTGGGTGGTGGGGCTCGACCTTTCCCCGTTTCTGCTGGGTATCGTTCTCGGTTGCCGCCCGGCGATGTCGCTGTTCCTCTCCATCCATATCGGTGCGTTGATGGACAAGGTTGGCGGCAGGCGGGTGATGCTGTTCTTCGCCATCCTCGGCACGGTCACGCCGTTTCTTTATCCGGCCATGCCCTGGGTGTGGGCGGTCATCTTGCTGCAGATGCTGTGGGGGCTCGCAGATTCGATGGGCTGGCTCGGCGCGCAGACGCTGATCGGCCAGCACATGCAGGGGCGCACCGTTTACGCCGGCCGCCTCAGCGTGGTCAGCCGCATCGGCAATGTCATCGGCCCGCCCGCGGTGGGTGGGCTCTGGGACGCCGCCGGTCCGTGGGCGGCCTTCGGGTTGGCTGGGGTCTGGGGTCTTGGCGCCATTGTCTGCGCCCTGATGCTGCCGCGCGGCGGCGGGTCGTCATCGAAAGCGACCGATGACGCCGCCGTGGAGGCGCCAAAGGCGGGATGGCTGCACCTTCTGGTCCCCGACCCGTCGGATTATGTCGCCACTTTCCGGCTGCTGGCTTTGCCTACTGTGGCGATTACCGCAGCCATCGGCATGATGGTGCATCTCGGCAATAACATTCAGTCGTCGTTCTATGTCGTCTGGCTCAACCAGAGCGGCATACCCGGTACGCTGATCGGCCTTCTGTTTTCGCTATCCTCGATCACTGCGGGGATCGGGCCGCTGCTGGCAGCACCCCTGTCGCGTTATATCCGCCCCTACTGGCTGTTGTGGTGGGTCGTATGGCTGGCGATCGTGCTGATCGCGATCACGCCGGTGCTTGGCGTCTTTACGATGTTCGCCGCCATATTGCTGCTGCGCACATTGCTGAACGGAATCCACCAGCCGCTCGTCATCACGCTGATGTTGTGCACGGCGGGCCGGGGTTCGGAAGGCAAGGCCATCGGCCTCAGGGCGACGGCAAACCGCATCACCTCGATCGGCGCACCCGTCCTGATGGGGGCCATCGCCCAGGTCGTCGGGATCGAAGTGAGCTTCTATATCCTGGGCGTTCTCGCCACGCTGTCGATGTGGGCGATCGCGGTCTGGATGACGCGGCATCCGGAAATTCACGACAACGTGGCCGATCGCTAGGCGGAGGCGGATTCCCCCGCGAGGAATATCTTGTGAGGCGTCGGGCGGCCGTCGCCATCGACCTGCACGAAGACGATCTTGTCGACTTCCGTGATCATCGCGCCGGTTTCCTTGTTGCGGACCTGGCAATGAACGGTGATCGAGGTGCGCCCGACATTGACGACCTCGCAGCCGATTTCGATGATATCTCCGGTGCGCGCCGTCGATACGAAGTTGACCGTCGACATCAGCTTGGTGACGAGGCTGTTGGTCCCCAGCTGGCAGCAGGCAAAGATTCCCGCCTCCTCGTCGATCCATTCGAGAACGCGGCCGCCGAACAGGGTGCCATGGGGATTGAGATCGCCCGGCTTGACGATCTTGCGGGTGCGGAACTCCATCATGTCGACGCTCCTTGCAGGCGACTGCCCTGCTGTATGGAACGCCCAGATTAGTACTTCAGGATATATTCCACCAGAACGCCGAGGGTCTCGGTCACCTTGCTCGATTCTTCGACGTTTCGGTAGCCGGTGCTGACCGTAAAACCGTTTTCGAAGGCATAGCCGATGCTTGCCTGGGAGGACTGGTCATCGACGGCGGCGGAGCCCGATTCCTGGGTGCGCCGGTCTGTGCGGGCGAGCGCCAGGTTCCATTTGCCGTAATCGAAGCGGAGCGCCGTGGTCAGGTAATTCGCATCCTTGCCGCTGGTGCCTTCGCGGTTGTCGAAATTCGCCCATTCAATGAGCGGAGTTACGTCCACGCTGCCAAGTTTCGCTCCAAATTGCAGGCCACCGACGATGCCGCGTTCGGTCTTTTCCCCGGCGCCGTCGCTGTCGCGGCTGGTCCATGCAAGGTTATAGCGCAGCCCGGGCAGCGCCTTGATGTCGTTGCCGGCAAGCGCCAGCGAGAAATTCGAGAAATTCTCGGTGGTGCCTGCGCCGCCGGCCGAATGGCGGGTGCGGTGACGGTTGGTGACGACGGATTCGGAAAGGACCGTGGTATCGGCGAAGAAGCTTCCCGCCGTCACGGTGTGCTTGCCCGCATCGCCCGCGGCAAGGGTGTAATCGGCGGCAAAGCCCCACTGTTCGGCCAGCTCGTAATTCTTCGCGAACTCCCGGCCCCAGATGCCGGGGGCGGCTTCCCACGCGGTGCCGAACTTCTGGCCGAACTTGCCGCCGCGGAGCGCGAAGGGGCCGGTTTCGTACTCGAGATAAATGTTCTGAAGATAGGCACCCTGGTCGCCGAAATAGCGATCCTTGCCGGGTTCCGCGTCGCTGACCGGCTCGACGGTGACCTGGGTCTTGAAGGTCAGGCCGGGCGATACGCGAACATCGGTGACCGCCTCGATCTTGAGCCAGGCATCATTGCGCTTGTTCGATCTTTCATCGGCGCGCGCCGCCCAATCGTTGTGCAATTCGAACTTCGCTTCACCGCTGACGGTTTTTTCCTGGGCAAAAGCGGGCAGGGAGCCCAGAGCGAGCACGATAGCGGCGTAAGCACATGCAGGATATGGCGGGCGGATCATGACGGGTTCCTGGAGCGGGAAGGAATTATTTATCTGTCAGAATCGCGTATAGCGACAGGGTTTGGGTTTGAACGATGGATTCTGCGAAGGCGTTTTCGGCGAGTTTTCGGGCACCTGCGCCATATCCCTGCCGCAGGCCCGGGTCCCGGGCGAGGGTCGCAATCGCATCGGCCAGCGCGTCGGCATCGCGGGGCGGCACCAGCAGGCCGGTCTTGCCGTGGCGCACGATATCGCGAAGGCCCGGGCCATCGGCGGCGACCAGGGGGCGCCCGGCGGCGGCGGCCTCGATCAGCGACAGCGGAACGCCCTCGCCGTAGTACGATGGCAGCACCGCGACGTGGCTTTCGCGCCAGAGCGCGGCGACATCCGCAACATGGCCCAGATATTCGACGATGCCTTCGCGCGCCCAGGCGGCGAGTTCGTTTTCCGCGATTGCGGACGGGTTCTCCGCATCGGGTGTCCCCGCCAGCGTCACGCGTACATCGATCCCCCGTGCCTTGAGAGTACGTGCCGCCGCAACCAGTTCGCGCACGCCTTTCTCCGCGATCATCCGCGAAACCATGGTGACGCGGACGGGGCCCTTGGGTTCAGGCCCCGGATGGAAGCGCGCGAGGTCCACCCCGGCGCCGCGAATGACGACGATATGATCCGGCGACACGATGCCGCGCGACATCAGCGTCTTTGTATCTTCATCGTTCTGCACGATGGTCCGATAGCCGCGCCCGTCGAGCAAAAGGCGCAAGGCCAGCGTCATCACCGGGCGCAACAGGCGCGCCTTCAGGCTGGCCGAGGAAAACACGAAGCCGAGCCCCGCCACCGCGTTGATCACGCGCCGGCATCCGCCAAGCCGCGCGGCAAGCGAACCCAGCACCGCGGGCTTCAGGGCGACATGATGGACAATGTCCGGGACAAAATCGCGATAGACCCGGCGGATGCGCCAGATCCCGGCAATCAGGTGCAGGGGGTTGAGGCTGCGCCGCGACAGCGCCAGGGGAAAAAGGCGAATGCCCGCCGCGGTGATTGTTTCCCCATGCCGGTCCACCCGGCAGGCAACGGCGACCTCGAAACCGGCTTTCTTTGCAGCGCGGGCGAGGCCGAGGCGGTGGGAGC
Source organism: Alphaproteobacteria bacterium (assembly GCA_030831315.1). Classification (GTDB taxonomy): domain Bacteria; phylum Pseudomonadota; class Alphaproteobacteria; order SMXQ01; family SMXQ01; genus WHSO01. The sequence continues at coordinate 68,477 of JAURLI010000015.1, read as the reverse complement.
AGAAATACCAGTCCTCGGTTACCAGAAAGAGAAGGCGGCGCGGTGCGGCCCCGGTCACGGCAGCCACCTTTCGCGCCAGGCCTGGAACATCAGAACGGTCCACAGCTGGTAACTCCAGTTGCGTCGTCCCGACAGGTGCTCGCGCCAGCGCCGTGCGATCAGGCGGGAGTTGAGAATGCCCTCGCGGGCGACACGGTCCGGCGCGATCAGCGTTTCCGCCCAGTCGCGCAAGGGGCCGCGCAGCCACGCACCGATCGGTACGCCGAAGCCCATCTTCGGCCGTTCCACCAACTCGCGGGGCACATGACGGTAGAGCACTTCGCGCAACGGCCATTTGGAGATCCCGCCCCGCCGCTTGAGGGAGCTCGGCATGCGCCAGGCCAGTTCGACCACGCGGTGATCAAGGATCGGCACGCGCGCCTCCAGCGCCACCGCCATCGAGGCGCGGTCGACCTTGGTCAGGATGTCGTCGGGCAGGTAGGTCACGCTGTCGCAATACTGCATGCGCGCGAGAAAATCAGGAAGGTCGCGTGCAAGGGCGGGGTCCGTTGCCGCGTCCGGCGCGCAGACGGCGCCGGGCACCAGCTCCTCCGGCCTGTCCCATTGCGCGATCACGGCGCGGTACACATCGTCGTCGCTGCGCGCACGCAGGACGCGTGCCAGCTTTGCGAGCTTGTCTCCGGCGGCAGGCGGCCTGCGGGATGCGGGGACCAGACGGAACAGCGCATCCCAGACCGCCGGCGGCAACGCCCCGATCATGCCGCCCAGCGCGCGGCGCATTGCCGCGGGCGCAAACCCCATGCGGGCCGTGCCCGCGACTCGGTAGCGGTCGTAGCCCGCGAACAGCTCGTCGCCGCCGTCGCCCGACAATGCCACGGTGACATGGTCGCGCGTCAGGCGCGACAGAAGATAGGTGGGAATGGCGCTGGCGTCGGCGAAAGGCTCGTCATGCATTTCAGGCAGCAGCGGGATGACCGCGCGCGCGTCATCGGGGGTAACGGTCAGGTCCGTGTGCTCGGTACCGAGATGCGCCGCTACCACGCGGGCATGGGCGGCTTCGTCGTAATCGGCTTCGCCGAAGCCGATGGTGAAGGTTTTCACCGGACCACTGGCGCATTTCTGCATGAGGGCGACGACGGTCGATGAATCGATGCCGCCCGACAGAAACGCGCCGAGCGGCACGTCGGAGACGAGGCGCAGGCGGACGGCTTCGGTCAGGCGTTCTTCAAGCTGGTCCACGGCATCGTCCGGGGTGAGGTTGCCGTCGGGCCCGGCGCAGGCGATCGTGCGCAGGTCCCAGAAAGCTTCGTCGCGGGTCGTGCCGTCGAGCGCGATGCGCAGGATATGCCCTGGACGCAGCTTGAACAGGTTGCGATAGATGCCGTGCGGTGCGGGCACGTAGCCCACCCGCATATAGGCGGCGAGCGCGTCGCGGTCCAACTCCGGCCGGAAGGCGGGGTGGGCGAGGATGGCCTTCACTTCTGATCCGAACAGGATCATGCGCCCGGCTTTCGCCCAGTAGAGCGGCTTGATGCCAAGCCGGTCGCGCACCAGGGTCAGGACCCGTTCGCGCTTGTCCCACAATGCGAAGGCAAACATGCCGACGGCGCGCTTGACTGTCGCCTCGACGCCGAAGCGCGCGCAAGCCTCGAGCAGAACCTCGGTATCGGAATTGCCGCGCCGCGCCGCGCCAAATCCCGGCAGTTCGCGGGCGATGTCAGCGAAGTTGTAGATCTCTCCGTTGAAGGCAATGACGAAACGCCCATCGGCGGAGGTCATCGGCTGGGCGCCCGCATCGCTGAGGTCGAGAATGGCGAGGCGACGGTGGCCCAGCGCCACGCCGCCGGCCTCGTCGGCAAAGACGCCGCTGCCGTCAGGGCCGCGATGGGCGATGGTCGCCGTCATCTGCCGCGCGGCATGTTCCAGCGCGCCTGTGGGCTGGCCGCGGGAAAGGTCAAACAGGCCGGCGATGCCGCACATGCGCAAAAGGTCCCGGAGGTTGTTTCCGGCAGGATACTACGGTGCCCGGGCGAAACAAAAAAGGCGCCGAAGCGCCTTTATGGACGGCTGGAAGCCGGGATCAGACGAAAATATCGAGCCGGTTGTCGTTGCTCATGAATTCGATGGTCGAATCGCGGCGCATGACATAGGCCTGCGTCCCCGCCCGGTAGGTCGAAAAGGCGGGGTCTTCGGGATCGACTTCCTGGGCGATGTGCTGTGCGAGGAAGGCGCTCGACGGCGCATGCTGGCGCTGGCCGGAACGGGAATAGCCGTCCTCGACGGCGGCAATCGCGGTATGGAACTCGCTGTCTTCGCGACGGCCGACATGGGCCTGTTCGCGGCGGTCAAGGCGATCCGCCGCGCCGACGCCGGCAAGCGGCTCGGCGCCGCCCTTGCGGGCGACCTAGGCAGGAACTGCAATGTTCGACCGCGGCGCTGAAAGCGATCCCGCGGCGACGCCTGAGCTATGCACGTTGCGAACCCTGTTTGACCGGTGTCTTGTTTATCGAGGATTTATTTAAAAAGCCCTGCATTCTGAGTCAAATAGAATTTTGCATTTTATTAACCTATTTATTAACTATATCGATGAATATTTCCCTTTTTACTTCAGTGATAGGCAATTTTTTCCTACCCATTATAGGTCTGATGTTGAAGTGATAATGGGATTACTTAATAACCGTTTGCCGGACTTGCCCGGCCGTCTTCCCCTGTTAATGTGCCGGACTTTCAGGGGCTTCGCTCCTTAACGACCCAACGCCGGGGGATATTTAGCCATGACCGCGCCCAACGACCTTGCTGCCTACTGGATGCCGTTTACGGCCAACCGCCAGTTCAAGGCGGCCCCGCGGCTTTTCGCCGGGGCTTCGGGAATGCATTACCGGATGACCGACGGGCGGCAGATTCTCGACGGCACTGCGGGCCTGTGGTGCGTGAACGCAGGCCATTGCCGCCCCGAGATCGCCGCGGCCATTGCCGCCCAGGCGCGCGAGCTCGACTACGCCACGGCTTTCCAGATGGGGCACCCGGCGGCCTTCACCCTGGCGGCGCGGCTGGCGCGGCTGGCGCCGGGAGACCTCGACCATGTCTTCTACGTCAATTCCGGATCGGAAGCGGTCGAAACCGCCCTCAAGATCGCGCTCGCCTACCATCATGCGCGTGGCGACAGCCGTCGGGTTCGACTGATCGGCCGCGAACGCGGCTATCACGGCGTCAATTTCGGCGGCATGGCTGTGGGGGGCATTGGCAACAACCGCAAGCAGTTCGGGCCCGGGCTCGGGGCTGTCGATCATCTGCCCCATACCCATGATCTTTCGCGCAACGCCTTTTCGCGCGGCCAGCCCGATTGGGGCGCGCATCTTGCCGATGACCTGCTGCGCTTGATCGCGCTGCACGATGCTTCGACCATAGCCGCCGTCATCGTCGAGCCCATGGCGGGATCGACGGGCGTGCTGGTGCCGCCCAAGGGATACCTGGAGCGGTTGCGCGAAATATGCGATGCCCACGGCATTCTTTTGATCTTCGACGAGGTGATCACCGGTTTCGGTCGCCTTGGCGCGTCTTTTGCCGCCGAACGCTTCGGCGTCATTCCCGACCTGATGACGGCTGCCAAGGGCCTGACCAATGCCGCCGTGCCGATGGGGGCGGTGTTTGCGCGCGCGCATGTGCACGATGCGCTGATGACGGGACCGGATGCCGCGATCGAACTGTTTCACGGCTATACCTATTCGGGGCATCCGCTGGCCTGCGCCGCCGCCCATGCCACCCTCGACATCTATGAAAAAGAGGACCTGTTTGCGCGCGCCGCGCGGATCGAGCCTCACTTCGAGGCCGCCGTCCATCGTCTCGATGATGGCAAGAACGTCGTCGATGTACGCAACATCGGCATTGCCGCGGGGATCGAATTCGCCCAGCGCGACGGCCGCCCGGGGGTCCGCGCCTATGACGTTTTCCTGAAGTGTCTTGATATGGGACTGCTGACGCGCCAGGCGGGGGATGTCATTGCCCTGTCGCCGCCGCTGATTGCCTCGGAGGCCGAGATCGATACCATGGCCGGGATTCTTGCCGAGGCGGCTGCGACGGTCGCTTGATTTCAGTCTTTGCCGCCGTCACGACGGACGGTCCCGGCATCGTCGATGAGCGCCCGCAGGCGTGCCTGCAAGGCGTCGATGCGGGCGACGGCTGCGCGGGTCGCGAGCGTTCCGCGCGGGCGCAGGCTCCCCGCGGCGCCTGTGGCGGCCGGACCGCCGCCATTGACGCGATCCAGCGCCTGATGCAGGGCTGCCCGCAGGTGATCGGCATTGGCCGCACCCGAACATTCGATCAGGCGTGCGAGAAGCGCTTCGTCCAGCAGGGCGCGCGCGCCGGCCGTGGTTTCAGCCTCGCAGAGAATCTGCGCCAACACCTGCCGGGTGACATCGTTGCCACTGCGCGCTTCGGTCACACGCACGGCTTCGCCCCTTCGCAGACGCCGTCCGAGGTCTGCGAGCGTGACGCAGCGCCCGCGCGAGGTGTCATAAAGACGCCGGTTTGCATATTTGCGAATGATGGCAGGCTCGCCCGCGGCCTGACCGGCCGCGCCCTGTGGCGTGCGCATGAAACTCTCCCTGTGCGGGCCGCCCTGTTCGTTGATGTTCCGGGCGGGCCCTGAAGCCGGCGTATTGCACCCGATCCCGTTGCCCGGCGCAAGCCTCGTCTTGGGGCATGGCCGGGCGAGCGGGCGGGATAGGGCTACTCGTTGACTTCGGTTTTGGCCATGTGCGGCTCCTTGCGGTAGGCCTCGTACCACTTGGCCAGTCCCGGGCGGCCCTGGCGCCAGTCGTCGGGGCAGACACGGTCGAGGAAATGGCACATGCAGCCCACCAGCACCGGAGTGACGGTGTTGTTGCCGGTGTAATCGCCAAGCGCCTTTTCGATGACGTTAAGGCCGATATCCACCTTGCGCTTCTGGCGCTCCTCCCACCAGGCGGAGGCAGGCGCGTCGGGCTTGCGCTGGTCCATGCGGCGGGCGACCGAGGCGTCCATGACCCCGTGGATCAGGGCTTCCTGCTGAAGGATCTTGCGGCGGGCGCCGTCATCTTTCGGGTAAAGCTGCGGGCCGCCTGCAAGGCCGTCGAGGTACTGGCAGATCAGGCGCGATTCGATCAGCACCTCGCCGTCGTCGGTGACCAGCGTCGGGACCTTGTTGAGAGGATTGAGCTTCTCGAAGGCGGCCTGGTCGGCGCGCGCATCCATCAGTTCGATGCGGCTGGTGAGCCCTTTCAGTTCGGCCGTGGCGCGGGCCATGCGCACGAAAGGCGACGTGGGGGACTGGTAAAGCTTCATGGACGGTTCTCCCTTATGGGCGCCATCGGCGCCGTTGTTGGCTCAAGCCTTGAAATTGTCCTTGCGCAGGCGCGTCTCGGCAAAGACGGCGACCGCATCGGCGCCGACGAGGCCAAGCGCTTCCTGCAACCCCGGCTCCTCGGCACGCAGGAAGGGATTGGTGGCGCGCTCGTCTTCCATGGTCGAGGGCACGGTGGCCTTGCCCGCGGCGCGCAGGCGCGAGACGGCGGCGGCGCGCTTTTTCAGCGCCGCATTATCGGGGTCCACGGTCAGGGCGAAGCGGGCATTGGCCTCGGTGTATTCATGGGCGCAGTAGACGCGGGTTTCGTCGGGCAGGTCGGCGAACTTGGAAAGAGAGTCCCACATCTGCGCGGGCGTGCCCTCGAACAGGCGGCCGCAGCCCATGGCAAACAGCGTATCGCCGCAGAACAGCGCGTCCGACGAAGCGAACCAGTAGGCGATATGCCCGCGCGTGTGGCCCGGCACGTCGAAGACGCGCCCCGTTTCGGTGCCGAGCGCCACCGTGTCGTCCTCGCCCACCGGAATGTCGATGCCGGGAATGCGGTCGCGGTCGGCGGCCGGCCCGATGATGACGCAGTCGAAGTATTCCTTCAGCGCCAGGTTGCCGCCCGTGTGATCGCCGTGGTGATGGGTGTTGAGGATATGGGTCAGGCTCAGGCCCAGTTCCTCGCACTTGGCGATGACCGGTTCCGCATCGGCCGGATCGACGATGGCGACGGTATCGGTATCGGGCTCGTGGGCGAGCCAGAGGTAGTTGTCCTTGCGGGCGGGTATGCGGTGGATTTTCAGCCGGGCCATGTCCTGTCCTTTGAGGGAGCGAGGATAGCCCCCGCGGGCCGCGGCCTCAACCGCCCGTGCGTGCTGCCTTGCGCGCGGCAGCGACAAAGCGCCTGGCGGCGGCCGAATGATCGACGCTGCGGCAGGCGAGGCGGAGCGGGGCCACCAGTTTCCTGCGTGTTGCCAGCGGCAGGTAGCGGATGCCTTCGAGGCGCATCGCCTGGAGCGATTCGGGCACCAGCGTAACGCCGAGGCCCGAGGCGACCAGGTTGAGGGTGGCGACGATGCGCGGTGCCTCCTGCTCGATACGCGGGTTGAAGCCCGAATCGTGACAGGCGCCGACGATTCCATCGTAGAGACCGGGACCGGAGGCGCGCCGGTAGAGGATAAAGGAATCCCCGGCGAGATCGCCGAGCGCCACGGGCTTCGTCTTTGCGCCACGAGCGAGCCGATGCGATTTGGGAAGGGCGACGCACATCGGTTCTTCGAGAATGTCATAGGTAGCGATGTTCTCGCCTTCGGGCACCGGCGAGCGGATGAAGGCTGCGTCGATTTGTTCGGAGCGGATCGCGGCGACGAGATCGGCGGTGCCGCCTTCGTCCAGCGTCATCGCCACCTGCGGGAAATCCTCGCGGAAATTGCGCAGCACCCGTGGCACGAAAGGGTGGAAGGGGGCCGAACTGGTGAAGCCGACGGCGATGCGTCCCTCTTCGCCGCGCCCCGTGCGCCGCGTACGCGAAAGCGCCTGATCGACGTCGCCCAGAATGCGCCGCGCATCGGCAAGCAGCGCTCGCCCCGCGTCGGTCAGTTCGACGCCACGCGGTTTGCGGCGGAAGAGCTGGACGTCGAGTTCGTCCTCCATCGCGCGGATCTGCTGGCTCAGCGGCGGCTGCTGGATGCCCAGCCGTTCGGCCGCGCGGGTGACGTGGCCCTCTTCGGCGACGGCGACGAAATACCTGAGGTGGCGCAGTTCCATGACATATCTAAAACATATGAAATATACTGTAACAACATATTTAACATATGTATCACGCGGGCCTAGGTTTCTTCCGGTCACACACGACCGGAAAGGAGCCGCCCATGTTCAGGCCAATGTCCGCGCCAGTTGCCGCCGCCCCGTCAGCCAAGCCGCGCCGTCGCATCCGCATGGCGATCTCGGCCTGTGTTTCCACCTTGTGCCGCGCCGCCGCGGGTTTTTCCAGATGGTGCCATCGCATCCGGGCCTACAACGATCTGGCCGAGATCGACCCTTCGACCCTTCACGCCATCGGCCGCGACCGGGCGGAGATAGAGCGCATCCTTGAGGGCTTGCCGCCCCGCATGCGCCGGGGGCCATGAGGGGGCGCTGCATGGCGCGCGGCGGCGTGTTAGGCTCCGCGCCATGTGGCCCGATGTCGTCGATCTTCGCGATTTCTATGCGACCAGCCTGGGCGGCGTTGCCGCCCGCACGGTACGGGCGCGGCTGCGCCTGATGTGGCCCGATGTGCGCGGCTGCCGGGTGCTGGGGCTTGGTTACGCAGGCCCCTATCTCAGTCCCTTCGCCGAGGAGGCCGAGCGCGTGCTGGCCGCCATGCCGATGGGCCAGGGCGTCCTGCACTGGCCGCGTGGTGCGGCCAATCGCGCCGTGCTGGTGGACGAGCTCGACCTGCCCTTTCCCGACAACGCCTTCGACCGCGTGCTGCTGGTCCATGCAGTCGAGAACGCCGAATCCCTTCGCCCCATGCTGCGCGAAGTGTGGCGGGTGCTTGCCGATGCCGGGCGCGTCATTGTCGTCGTGCCGAACCGGCGCGGCATCTGGGCGCGCGTCGAGCGCACGCCCTTCGCCCATGGTCATCCCTATAGTGCCCGCCAGCTTTCGCGGCTGTTGCGCGACAACCTGTTCACGCCGACCGTGACCGAAGGTGCCTTGTTCGTGCCGCCATCGCGTTCGCGCATGGTTCTGGGGGCGGCAACGGCATGGGAGAATCTCGGGACCCGCCTGCTGCCCCGCTTCGCGGGCGTCGTCATCATGGAAGCGACCAAGCAGATCTATGCCGTCAGCGGCACGCCCCAGCGCGCCCGCCGACGCACGGCTTACGTTCCCGCGGGGAACGTCAACAGGATTGCCGTGACTAGCTCAGCAGAAAAACGGCCTGCACCGCGGTGAGGTTGGCCCAGTGGCTGCGCGGGTTGATCTCGCGATAGGCGCCGCGCGGGTTCAGCGCGAAGCAGCGCTCGATGCGCGTATCCATCTCGTTCGCCAGGTCGACGAAGTCGCGGATGGTGCAGGGATGGATATAGGCCGTGTCATACCAGGTTTCGTCGCGGTGAACGGCGAAAGGTTCGCGCCCCTCGACCATGAACGTGACACGGTTCTTCCAGTAGCCCGCATTGGTGATCGACACCACCGCAAGCCCTCCGATGCGCAACAGCTGTTCCAGCATCCACTTGGGATCGTGGACGGCCTGCAGGGTCTGGCTCAGCACCACGCAGTCGAAGGCATCGTCGGGATAGTCGGCGAGGTCCATTTCGGCGTCGCCCTGAATGACCGAAAGCCCCTGGTTGAGGCAGGCGGCGACGCGGTCGCGGCTGATTTCGATGCCGCGCGCATCGACGCCCTTGTACTTGGTCAGGTAGTGCAGCAGCGAGCCGTCGCCGCAGCCGACGTCGAGGACCCGCGAGCCGGCCGGAACGAGATCGGCGATCAGTTGCAGATCGACGCGGATGCGCCCCGAGCCTGATTCCGTGCGCCCGATGAGCGGCGCCGGCTTGTCGGAAGATATTCCCGTCATGGCTTTTTCAGCCCCCGGTGATCGGCGGCACCTTCGAGGAAGCCGTGGACGATGCGGTGATAGTCGGGAATATCCATCAGGAACGAGTCATGGCCCTGGTCGGTTTCGACTTCGACGAAGGCGACATTGGCGCCGACGGCATTCAGCGCTTTTACCAGATCACGGCTTTCCAGTGTCGGGAACATCCAGTCGCTGGTGAAGCTGACGACGCCGAAACGCACCGGCGTGTTGCGGAAGGCGCGGGACAGCACGCCGCCATGTTCCTGCGCGAGGTCGAAGTAGTCGGTCGCGCGGGTGATGTAGAGATAGGAATTGGCATCGAAGCGATCGACGAAGGTGATGCCCTGATGGCGCAGGTAGCTTTCCACCTGGAAGTCGGCATCGAAGCCGTAGGTCACCTGTTCGCGCGCCTGCAACGAGCGGCCGAACTTGCGGGTCAGCGCCGATTCCGAGAGATAGGTGATATGTGCGCCCATGCGCGCCACGGCGAGCCCGCGGTGCGGCCGCTTGCCCTGTTCCAGGTAACGCCCGCCGCACCAGTCGGGATCGGCCATGACCGCCTGACGGCCCACTTCGTGATGGGCGATGTTCTGTGCAGACGTGCGCGCGGCGCTGGCGATCGGCATGGCGCAAAAAACCCGTTCCGGATAGCGCACCGCCCAGTCGAGCACCTGCATGCCGCCCATCGATCCGCCGATCACGCAGAACAGCTGCCCGATGCCTAGGTGGTCCACCAGCAGGCGCTGCACGTTGACCATGTCGCCCACGGTGATGACCGGGAAATCGAGGCCCCACGGCTTGCCCGTCGCGGGGTTGATGTCCTTGGGCCCGGTAGTGCCGAGGCAGCCGCCGAGGATGTTCGAGCAGATCAGGAAATAGCGTTCGGGATCGAGCGGGCGGCCCGGCCCGATCATGGTATCCCACCAGCCGGGCTTGCCGGTCGTGGGATGGGGGCCCGAGACGAACTGGTCGCCGGTCAGCGCATGGCAGATCAGGATGGCGTTGGATTTGTCGGCATTGAGCCGCCCCTGGGTCGTATAGGCGACGGTGATGGGGCCGAGCGTCGCCCCGGAATCGAGGCGTAACGGCTCATCGGCCGCCAGCACCACCTGCTGGGGCGTCAACGCCGGTCCGTTTGCGCGTTTGGCCGGGGCGCCCTCGGGGGCAGCTTCGCTCGCCATACCTTACGATCCTTGCACGCCTGCGGGCCCGTCCCGCGGGCGAACCCCGTCCGGGGGGTCGCCGGACGGCGGACCTTAGCCCCGAAAGGGCCAGATTGCTAGGCGGATGCGCCCCGCCCGTCAATCGTTAACTCAACGTTCTCTTTGATTTTACAGGCTCTTGCCGCTAAGACTAGCGGCCTGTTTGGCGGCCCCGGCGCGAGCGCCGTGGCCCTGACCTGTTCGGAAAAGCGACCCATGACCGGCCTCACGCTCGAAAGCCTGCGCGGTGAAATCGACCGCCTCGATGACCAGCTCATTGCGCTGCTCTTGCGCCGTGCCGAGTTCGCGGCCCAAGTGGCCCCGCTCAAGGCCCAGGCGGGCGCGCCGATGCTGCGCCCCGGGCGCGAAGCGGAAGTCCTGCGCCGGCTGGTGGCCAAGGCGGATGGCGGCTTTGATCCCCTTGCCCTTGTCCGCATCTGGCGCGAGATCATGTCGGCGGCGCTCCGTGTGCAGGGCGACTTCACGGTCGCCGTCAGCGCGCCCGAAAACGCGCCCACCTGCTGGGGGCTGGCGCGCGGCCAGTACGGCATGAATACGCCGATGAACGGCGCACCCGGTTCGGCCCAGGCCATTTCCCAGGTTGCAGCGGGCAAGGCCCATGTCGCCATCGTTCCCTTCCCCGCGGTCGAAGAACGCGACCCGTGGTGGGCGCGTCTCGTCGCCGATGGTTCGCCCCGCGTGGTCGCGCGCCTGCCGGTCGCGACCGGCCTCGAGCCCAAGGGCGGCATCGCCCAGGGCCTTGCGGTTGCCGATATGGCGCCGGAGCCCTCGGGCGACGATCGCACGCTGATCGTCATCGAAACGCCCGAATCGGTCAGCCGCGCCGCCCTTGCGCGCGCCGTCGAAAGTGCCGGCCTCGTGCTGCGGTTTTCGGCCGGGCATGGCGGCGGCGGCACCGCGCACCTGCTCGAAGTGGATGGATTCCTGACGTCCGACGACGCAGCCCTCGCACGGCTCAGGTCGGCGCTGGGCGACAGTGCGCGCGACGTGACGGTGATCGGCGCCTACGCAGTGCCGCTCAGCCTGGGCGAAGCACCATGACTGCCGCTTCAGCCAGCGACCGGCCCATTGCGCCGCGTCCCGGCGTTCTCGACATCGCGCCCTACGAGGGCGGCCAGTCGAAGATCGCGGGTCAGGACCGCGTCATCAAGCTGTCGTCGAACGAAGGCGCGCTCGGGCCTTCGCCCGCGGCCGTCGCCGCTTTCGAGGCGGCGTCCAAGACCCTGGCGCGTTACCCGGACGGTGGTTCCGTAGCCCTTCGCGAGGCCATCGGTACCCGCTTCGGCCTCGACCCCGCACGCATCGTCTGCGGCGCGGGCTCGGACGAGCTTCTGGGCCTGATGGCGCGCGGCTATGCGGGCGAGGGCGACGAAGTGCTCTACACCGAGCACGGATTCCTCATTTACCCGATTGCCGCCAGCTCGGTCGGCGCCACGCCGGTCAAGGTCGCGGAAAAGAACCTGCGCACTGATGTCGACGCGCTGATCGCGCGGGCGGGCAACCGCACGCGCCTTGTTTACATCGCCAACCCGAACAACCCGACGGGCAGCTACATCGGCCTCGATGAATTGCGCCGCCTGCGCCGTGGGCTGCCGGACGGTGTCATCCTCGTCATCGATTCGGCCTATGCCGAGTTCGTGACGGCAGATGATTACGATTCGGGCGTAACGCTGGTGAACGAAAACGACAACGTCATCATGACGCGCACCTTTTCGAAGATCTTCGGTCTCGGCGGGCTTCGCATCGGCTGGGCCTATGGGCCGGCGCATATCGTCGATGTGCTCAACCGCCTGCGCATGCCGTTCAACGTCTCGACCGCGGCGCAGGCCGCGGCCATCGCGGCGCTCGCCGATCGCGATCATTTCGACCGTGCCGTGGCGCTGAATACCGGGATGCGCGCGCGCATGACTGCCGCGCTGACGGCGGCGGGGCTCGTCATCCCGCCGTCCCAGGGCAACTTCGTTCTGGCGCGCTTTCCGGGCGGCGTCGCCCAGGCGGAAGCCGCCGACGCTTTCCTGAAATCGCGCGGCATCATCGTGCGCCGCATGGGCGGCTACGGCCTGCCTGATTGCCTGCGCGTTACCGTCGGGCTGGCGGAAGAATGCGACGCGGCCTGTTCGGCGCTTGCCGAATTCATGGCGGGAAAGGAAGGTCGCCGTGGCTGATCGTCCCATCACCGCCGAAGCGCGCTTCGGGCGCATCGCCATCATCGGGCTGGGGCTGATCGGCTCCTCATTGGCGCGCGCCATCAAGCGCGACCATCTGGCCGATGAAATCGTCGGCTCGGCGCGCACGGAAAAGACCCTTGAGGTCGCGCTCAAGCTCGGCTTCATCGACCGGGCCGAGATGGATCCCGCCAAGGCCGCCGCGGGCGCCGATCTTGTCGTCATCGCAGCACCCGTGGGGGCGAGCGGCGCCATCGCCCAGGCCATCGCGCCTGCCCTCAAGCCCGGTGCCATCGTCAGCGACGTCGGTTCGGTCAAGCAGGGCGTGATCGACGCGGTGCTGCCGCACCTGCCGACGGGCGTGCATCTCGTCCCGGCCCATCCCGTCGCGGGGACGGAGGAATCGGGTCCCGAATCGGGCTTTGCCGAACTGTTCGAGGGCCGCTGGTGCATTCTCACGCCGCTTCCCGGTACCGATGAAGCCGCAGTTTCCCGCGTCGCCGCCCTGTGGCGGGCGGTCGGCAGCGATGTGGATACGATGGAGCCGCGCCATCACGACATGGTTCTGGCCATCACCTCTCACCTGCCGCACCTGATCGCCTACACCATCGTCGGCACGGCGACGGAGCTCGAAAACACGTTGCAGCAGGAAGTGATCAAGTTCGCCGCCGGCGGCTTCCGCGACTTCACACGCATCGCGGCGTCCGACCCAGTGATGTGGCGCGATATCTTCCTTGCCAACAAGGATGCGGTTCTGGAAATGCTCGGCCGCTTCGACGAGGATCTCACCTCGCTCCAGCGCGCCATCCGCTACGGCGACGGCAAGGCGCTGGAGGACTGGTTCACCCGTACCCGCGCCATCCGCCGCTCCATCGTCAAGGCCGGACAGGCTTAGTTATCGCCGATCACCACCTGATCTGGGGCAGGCGCGCAAGGCGCGCCGGGCCGACATAGACCGTGCGGTCCTGAATGGTGATGGGCACGCGGATCTCGGCGCCGCGTCCGGGGTCCGAACGGCGCGCCATCAGCGATAGAAGCAGCTTCACGCCCTGCGCTTCCTGCGCGCGGATCAGGCCCGCCGCCACCAGCGCGTCGGCGGTTTCCTCAAATCCCGTCATGCGCGCGGCGAAGGAGGCCTCCGGCTGCAGCCCTGCATCGAGGGTCAGCGTGCCTGAGCCGTCGATGCGCGCCGGCCCCCATTCAAGGGCCAGGCTCTTGACCTCGACGCTGCCGCCCGCCTCGCGGAAGCGGGCGATGTTGCGCCGGTCCACCGGCACGGGCACGTCGCCCAGAACCTGGATTTCCGTCGCCAGCTTGGCCAGCTTGGGGCCGAGGAACTTCGCCCAGGCCGGCGGCAGACCGACGCCCGCCAGTTCCACCAGCACGCCCGCGGCAGCTTGGGTGTTGTTGGCGGTTTTGCGCTCCTGGGGCGGATAGATGAAGAGCTGGAACGACGCGCGGTCGGCGGCCATCTCGGCGCCGGTGGTCAGTTCCTTGGCGCGGATATTTTCGGGCAGGATCTTGTAAAGCGCGGGCGCGGCGGCACTGCCGAGCTGGATTTCGCCGGGGGCCTTCTGCGCCGCGATTTCGAGGTCGAGCGGCAGGCGGCCGAGGCGCGTGCGCAGGCGGTGGTTGCCGGAAAGGTCGAAAACGATATTGCGGCCGAGCCATGGCGACATCGTCAGCCGCGCCCGGTCGGCGCGCCATTCCCATGTGCCGCGCGCATCGCGCCCGGCGAGTGCCAGGTTGCCAAGCTCGGCCTCGTAGGCGAAGGGAAAGCCGGTGACGCGCAGCGTCTGCACCGTGAACTGGCCGCCGTCGCCCGCGAAATTCTGGCCGACGCGCGCGATCTGTTCGCGCACTTGGGCTGCACCCGCGAACCACATCGCGGTGATGGCGCCGATGGCCAGCAGCACGAAGGCGAAGGCGCCCCAGATGATGCGGCCGGAAAGGCTCTTGAGGTTGAGACGGCTGGTCACCAACGAAGCACCGGTTCCGATTGCGTGCCGCCGGGACGGCGGCGCGGCGATTGGTTACACTTGGCACTGTAGCGGGAATGGCACGGGCGTCAAAGCGCGGGCCATCCTGCGCCAAGGATGAAAAGGGAACATGGCCGCATCATGGCGGAACGCGACATCTGGGTTTTCGGCTACGGTTCGCTGATGTGGAATCCGGGCTTTGCCTTCGCCGCGCGCAGCCAGGCGCTGCTCGGCGGGCGCCATCGCGCGCTCTGCGTATGGTCGGTGGTCTGGCGCGGCACGGCGGAACGCCCGGGCCTCGTGCTCGGCCTCGACCGGGGCGGGGCCTGTCGCGGGCTTGCCTACCGGGTGGCGGCGGACAAGGCGGAAGAGGTGCTCGCCTATCTCGATGCCCGCGAGCGGGTGACCGAGGTCTACCTGCGGCGCACGGTCGAGCTGCGCCTTGCGGGCGGCGAACGGGTGCGGGCGGAAACCTACGTCTGCGACCGGGCGCATCCGCAATATGCCGGGCGCATCGCCCCCATTGAGGCCGCGCGCATCATCCGCGCCAGCTCAGGGCAGGGCGGCACTAACGTCGACTATCTGGAAAATACCCTGCGCCACCTCGACGAGTTCGGGCTGCCCGACGGGCCGCTGCACGAACTGGCAAGACGGGTGCGCGAAGGGCGCTAGGGCTTTACCCGCACTTTGAATGGCCGCAGGACAGGCACAGGTCGCAGCCTTCCTGGCGGATCATGCCGGCCTCGCCGCATTTCGGGCACTGCAGCATGGCGCCGCCGCCGCCGATGGCACCGCCGGACTTGCCGCCGCCCGCTGCCGCCATCTTTTCCTTGGCCATTTCGCGCGCCCGCGCGGCGACATCCTCGCGCCCCTTGATGAAGCCGATATCGATCAGGTGATGCTCGATCACGTCGCCGATGGCGGCGAGCAGCGAGGGCACGTAGCGGCCGTTCATCCACTGGCCGCCGCGCGGATCGAACACGGCTTTCAGTTCCTCGACCACGAAGGACACGTCGCCGCCGCGGCGGAACACGGCAGAGATCATGCGCGTCAGGCCGACGGTCCAGGCGAAATGCTCGACGTTCTTCGAGTTGATGAAGATTTCGAAGGGACGGCGCCGCCCGTCCTGGACGACGTCGTTGATGGTGATGTAGATGGCGTGGTCCGATTCCGGCCATTTCAGCTTGTAGGTGCGCCCCGGCAGGGTGCCCGGACGATCGAGCGGCTGCGTCATGTAGACGACGCCGCCCGCCTCGAAGGCATCGCGGTGGCGGGCCGGCGGCGCGCCGAGCGGCAGTTCTTCCTGGCCTTCGTCGGCGGCGGAAAGTTCCTCCGCCTCGCTGCGGGCGCGGGCTTCAAGGGCGGCGCGTTCGGCCTCGCGCTTGCGCTGGGCCTCGGCCTCCTCTTTCTCCTTCGGCTTCACTTCCAGGACCGAGCCGGTGATCTCGTTCGGGCGGTAGGTGGTGCAGCCCTTGCAGCCGAGGTCGTAAGCCTTGAGGTAGACGTCCTTGAACTGCTCGAAGTCGATGTCGGCGGGCACGTTGATGGTCTTGGAGATCGAACTGTCGACGTGCTTCTGGATGGCGGCCTGCATGACGACATGTTCGTTCGGCGTCAGGCGCTGGGAATCGACGAAATAGGAGGGCAGTTCCCGGTTCTCGCCGAAAAGGCGCCGGTACAGGCGATAGGCGTAGTCCGAGACTTCCTCGTCCTTGCGCGAACCGTCGGGCTGCAGGATATGGCGGGTGTAGGAGAAGCTGAACACCGGCTCCAGCCCCGAAGACACGTTGTCGGCGAACAGCGAGATGGTGCCCGTCGGCGCGATCGAGGTGAGCAGCGCGTTGCGGATGCCGTGCGCCGCGATGGCCTCGCGCACATCGGCATCGAGATGGGCGATGGTTTCGCCGGCGAGATAGGCGTCCTTGTCGTAGAGCGAGAAGGCACCCTTTTCGGCGGCGATCTCGGCCGAGGCGAGATAGGCGGCGCGTTCGGTCTCGGCCATCCACTGCGAGGCAAGGCGCACCGCTTCATCGGAGCCGTAGCGCACCCGGCACATGATCAGCGCGTCGGCGAGGCCGGTCACGCCGAGGCCCATGCGCCGCTTGGCCCGGGCTTCCTGGGCCTGGGCGTCGAGGGGGAAGCGCGAAACGTCGATGGCGTTGTCCAGCATGCGCACGGCCACCGGCACCACCTCGCGCAGGCGCTCGATGTCGAAGCGGGCGTTCTCGGTGAACGGCTCGCGCACGAAGCGCGCCAGGTTGAACGAGCCCAGCAGGCAGGCACCATAAGGCGGCAGCGGCTGTTCGCCGCAGGGATTGGTGGCGGCGATGGTTTCGCAGTAATGCAGGTTGTTGGCGCGGTTGATGCGGTCGATGAAGATGACGCCCGGCTCGGCATAGGCATAGGTCGCGCGCATGATCCGGTCCCACAATTCGCGCGCACGCACCGTGCGATAGACGGTGCCGCCGAACTTGAGTTCCCACGACGCATCGTCCTTGACGGCGGCCATGAACGCATCGGTCACCAGCACCGACAGGTTGAACATGCGCAGCCGGCCGGGTTCGCGCTTGGCCTCGATGAAGGCTTCGATGTCGGGATGGTCGCAACGCAGGGTGCCCATCATGGCGCCGCGGCGCGAGCCCGCGCTCATGATCGTGCGGCACATGGCGTCCCAGACGTCCATGAAGGAGAGCGGACCCGAGGCATCGGCGCCCACGCCCTTCACCGGCGCGCCCTTGGGGCGCAGCGTCGAGAAGTCGTAGCCGATGCCGCCGCCCTGCTGCATGGTCAGCGCCGCTTCGCGCAGGTGGGTGAAGATGCCGGCCATGTCGTCGGGCACGGTGCCCATGACGAAGCAGTTGAACAGCGTTACCGAGCGCCCGGTGCCGGCGCCGGCGATGATGCGCCCGGCGGGCAGGAATTCGAAGCTGTCGAGCACGCCGGTGAAGGCTTCCGTCCAGCGGGCGCGGGTTTCCGGGGTTTCCGCCTCGGCCAGGGCGGCGGCGACCCGGGTCCAGGTATCGGACACGGTCTTGTCCACAGCCTCGCCCGTGGGGCTCTTGAGCCGGTATTTCATGTCCCAGATCTGCTGGGAGATGGGGGCGACGCCGGTCATCGGAAACTCCGTTCTGCCGGGGCGGGTCGGCCCGCCCGGGTTTGTTCAACGCTTTGAAATTGCGTAATTTTTTCTCACGCCTCGGGGGCGGAGGACGGCCATTCTAGGAAGCCCCCGGCAGGGCGTCAATCGAATGTTCTTGTTATGTTTCCACATCGGCGCCACCTCCTAACCCCTTGGGGCGGGCCGCGTATTCGGGTTATTCCCGAAATCCACGGCGCGTGAGCGCGGGCTTTTCCACAGGCTTATCCACAGCAATGATATCGGGATCGACGGCGTCCGCTTCAACCTTGCGGGCGGGTGTCGGCGGCGGCTTCGAGGCGGGTGGTTTCTTGCTCGATCACCGCTTCGAGGCGCTTCATGAATTCGGCGCGCGGCAATCCGGCGGGAATGGCGGGCAGGCACTGCACGATGATCTTGCCGGGCAGCTTGTTGAAGGCGCGCCGTCCCCAGAACTGGCCCGAATTGAGCGCGACCGGAACCACCGGCAGGTCGAGGCTGGAATAGAGCGCGGCGATGCCCGGCTGGTAGGGCCTGTAGTCGCCGGGCGCGGTGCGCGTGCCCTGGGGGAAGATGAATATGGAACGGTTGCGCGCCAGCGCCTCATGGGCGCCGCGCACCAGCGAGCGGATCGCCGCCGAACCCGCCTTGCGGTCGACCCAGATGGTGCCTGCGCGGCTCGTGTACCAGCCGTAGAAGGGCAGGTAGCGCAGTTCCGCCTTGGCGACGGCGGCGGGCTGGCCGAACAGGGCCGGGAACAGGAAGGTGTCCCAGGCCGATTGGTGCTTGGAGGCGAAGATCACCCGGCCCTCGGGAATGGCGTCGAGGCCGCGGATTTCCCAGTCGATGCCGCAGACCGCACGGGCGAGGCGCATCACCGACAGCGACCACCAGCAGCCGATGTCGAGCACGCGGTCGCGCGGCAGCAGCAGCGTCGGCAGCAGCAGGATACCGGCGATCGCAGCCCATCCATAGAACAGCAGGTTGAAGACGATGGAGCGCAGAAGGATCATGGGTTCGCTTACCACGGGCGCATCAGGGCCACCAGATACTTGGTGTATTCGATGACGACCAGTTGCAGCGTGCCCGGCCAGTTCCACCAGCCCTGCGCCTTGAACTCGGCCTGGAATGTCGGGTGCGGCACGATGCGCACGCCCGGCATGGCGCGGCGGAATTCCAGCAGCGAGCGCCGCATGTGGTAGCTGGAGGTCACCAGCCTGAGCGACGTGAATTTTTCGAGCGCCATCCAGCGCGCGGTTTCCATCGCATTGCCGCGCGTGTCGTCGGCCGTGTGGCCGAGCACGAGGCAGCAGTCGAATTCCGAGCCGCGCCGGCGCACCAGGCGGAGAATCTGTTGAACATCGACGCCGTGATAGACGCCGGATACGAACACCTTCTTCACCTGATTGCGGGCCAGCAGGTCGACCCCGGTGCGCAGCCGCCCGGCGCTGCCGGTCAGGACCGCCGCCGCATCGGTCTGGCTGTCGGGATCGGCGACGGCCTTGGGGATGCCTTCGGCGAACCAGATCAGCCCGGCAAGCCACAGCACCAGGGCGAAGCCCGCGGCCGTTACCCAGCCCGGAAAGATCCGTTCGCCGGCGCTCATGGCAGTTTCCTCAGGGCGCCCATGACCGTGATGCGGGCGGTGATCATGCCGATCAGGCCGATGGCGACGGGCACCGCGGCCAGAATGACCCATTGCAGGGCCGAGAGCGAAACCGCCGGCAGCAGGCCCGAGCCCAGCGCCGCTGCCGCACGGCCGAGCAGGATGACGGTGACGATGGTCAGCGCGAGGCCGATGACGCCGCCGCGCAGCGCAAGGTCCAGTGCCTGTCCCTGGAACTGGCGCGCGACGTAGCCGTCGGCGGCGCCGATCAGGTGCAGAAGCTCGATGTTGTTGGCATGCAGCGCGAGGCCGGTGCGGGTGATGAAGACGACGGTGGCGATGGCGGCGAAGGCCACCAGGACGACGATGGCTATGGCGGCGGCCTCTATCGTGCGGGCAAGGTGTATCAGGCGGTCGAGGGACTTCTTGTGGTCATCGACGATGGCGCCGGGGGCAGCCGCCCTGACGAGATTGCTCAGGCCCTCGATGTCGAGCGCGGCGTTCTTGCGCAGGCGCACGTCGATCAGGCGCGGCAGCGGCAGATCGCGGCTGAGCGCGCTTTTGCCGAGCCAGGGTTCGAGCAGCGCCGCGGTTTCCTCGGCACTGAGCGCGCGTGCGCTTTCAATGCCGGGGGTGGCGCGCAGGGCAGCCATCGCATTGGGCAGGGCGGTATCGCGGTTTCCCGGGGTGGCGGCCGGAATCTGGATGGTCAGGGTCCCGCTCAGGCCGCTGTCCCAGCGGTCGACGGCCGCCGACAGGCTCATCATCCCGGCGAGCGCAAGCCCGGCCAGGTAGACGATCATCGCCAGAAGCCACGGCAGGAAGCGCCGTGCCGGGTCGCTGTCGAGGGCGAGATCGCGGTGGGACCAGAACATCACGCGCGCCCTTCTTCGCCGGCGGCGGCGCCATGGAAGGGGCCGGTCAGTTCGCCGCCCGAGAGATGCAGGCGCGGGCGGCCCGCGCGGCGGATCAGGTTTTCGTTATGGGTCGCGATCAGCACCGTGGTGCCGAGGCGGTTGAGCTCCTCGAACAGGCGCAGCAGCCGCATGGCTATGGTGTCATCGACGTTGCCGGTCGGCTCGTCGGCGAGCAGCAGCAGCGGCCTTGAAATGACGGCGCGCGCAATGGCGACGCGCTGTTTCTGGCCGCCCGAAAGTGTCGGCGGCAGGGCATCGAGGCAATCGTCGAGCCCCACCCATTTCAGCAACTCGCGGGCATGGTCGCGGATTTCCGTGCGTTTCGCTCCTGCGACGCGCAGCGGCAAAGCGACGTTGTCGATGACGTTCATGTGGTCGAGCAGCCGGAAGTCCTGGAACACCACGCCGATCTGGCGGCGGACGGCGGGCAGGGCGCGGCGCGGCATGGTGGCGATGTCGGAATCGAACAGGCTGATCAGCCCGCGTGACGGCCGGCAGGCCAGGTACATCAGTTTCAGCAGCGAGGACTTTCCTGCGCCCGACGCCCCGGACAGGAAATGGAACGATCCCGGCGGGAGATGGAAACTCACGTCGCGGAGAACCTCCGGACCGAGTCCGTAGCGCATGCCGACGTTCTGAAAGCGAACCAAATGCGGTTTCCGTCGATTTCTTCGGGTTCCGCGCGGGATGCCCGCGCAAATCGCCCAAGTTATACACCGAAGCCGGGAAACGGGCACGAAAAGGCAACATTTCAGCCATCCGGCTCGATATTGGCCGGAAATCTCATTCTCGCCATATTGGCAATGCAGCTTGGCCCTGTATCATTGGCCTACAACAAGTCCGACGGGCGGCAGGCCCGCTTGCGCCAGTCAGGACTTGCGCCTATAAAAATTCCCCGCGCGTCTCAGGACAATCTGATGATCATCACCTGCCCGTCGTGCTCCACACGCTACAAGCTGGATCCGGCCCAATTCGGCCCGGAAGGACGGCGCGTGCGGTGCACGAAATGCGCGAATGTCTGGACCCAGATGCCCGCCGACGACCTGCCCAAGCTGGTCGTGCCCGAACCGGCCGGGGAGCCCGATACGGCTGCCGGCGGGCCGGATGTCGATCCGCCGCCGCTCCGGGGGGGCGGGGATGCGGGTCTGACGCCGCCGCCCGCGCGCCTCGCTGCCCGCGCCGCCGCCCAGCACCGCGCCCAGGAAGCCCAGGCCGGCAGCCGTCGCAGCCGCGCGGGTTGGCTGTTGCTGTTGCTGGTGATCGTCTCGCTTGGGGTATCGCTGGTGCTGGCGCGCGAAACTGTCGTCCGTGCCTGGCCTCCGGCGGAGCGGCTTTATACCCTTCTCGGCATCGAGGGGCCGCGTCCCGGCGCCGGTCTGGCCATAAAGGTCACGGAGCACCGTCAGGACCTTGACGGCAAGACGGTCGTTCTCATCGTCAAGGGCGAGGTTACCAACACCTCCGACGCCGTGCGCGATGTTCCACGCCTCAAGGCGACATTGCGCACCGACCGCGGCAGCGTGATCGCCGACTGGTCCTTCGCCACCGCCCAGGCGCGCCTGTTGCCGGGTGAAACGGCGCCCTTCGTCACGCGTCTGGAGAACCCGGCGAAAGAAGGCACGGTTCTCAATATCGACTTCATAGCGAACGGGCGCTGAGCATGGCGCGGATTCTGGTCGCCGAAGACGAACGTGCGGTCCGGGAATTCGTTCGCCGCGCCCTTGCCCATGAAGGCCACGATGTCACGCTGGTCGAGGATGGACTCCAGGCCCTCGACGTCCTGCAGGGCGAAACCTTCGATCTGCTGCTGACCGATATCGTCATGCCGGCGATGGACGGCATCGCGCTTGCCCTCAAGGTGGCGCGGGACAAGCCCGACATGAAAATCCTGCTGATGTCGGGCTACGCGGCCGAGCGCCAGCGCGCACATAACCTCGATGAGTTGATCCATCGCGTCATCGCCAAGCCGTTCACGTTGCGTGAGATTTGCGCCGCGGTCGAAGACACCCTGGCAGGCCGCGCGCCGAAAGGCGCGGATTAAAGAGAGCTGCGCCGAAAGACGCGGACTTAAAAAGGTCCGCGCCGGTCAGAAGCGGCGCAGCAGCCTTTCCAGATATTCCATTTCCACCAGCGGGCGGCCCAGTTCGCCTGCGCGCCGACGCAGTTCCTCGAGGATTTCGCGCGCGCGCTGGGTATCGGATTCGTCGGGAATTTCGACGTCGTCGGACGAGGACTGCCCGGTATTGGGCAACGGGCGGCCGAGCGGATCGAGGTAATTGGGCATGGCGCCGAACTGCTGGCGGCCGCCGAACCCCGGCCCGCGACCGGGACCGCGCCCGCGGCCCTGGCCGAACTGGCGCATCATCTGCTGCATCAACTCGCCCGCGCCGCGCTGCATTTCCTCGAGCGCGCGGCCCTGCGGCGGCACCGCCTGGCCGGGCTGGCCCTTTTTCAGTTCATCCAGCGCCTCGCGCATCGCCAGTTCCGCATCACCCAGCGATTTGGGCACCTGGCCCATCATCTCGCCGAAGCGGCGCATCAGGTCCTGCAACTGCTTCTGCAGATCCTGCTGCTGTTGGGCGCCCTGCTGGCTGTCGCCGCGTCCCTGCTGCGAGCCGTCCTGCGAGCGGCGATGGGTTTCGTCCATCAGCTGCTGCTGGCGCTTCATCATCTCCTGCAGGTCGCGCAGCATCTGCATCGACTGCTGGTTGCCCTGCTGCTGGCCGCGCTGAGCGAAGCGGCCGTTCTTCAGGTTCTCAAGCATCTCGCGCAGCATCGACAGCATCTGGCGCGCGGCGTCGAGATTGCCCGTCATGGCCAGTTCCCGCGCGCGGTCCAGCATGCGCTGCAGATCCTGCGGCGACAGGGTCGTCGTATTGGGGTCGAAGGGCTGTGCCGTCTGCGGCATGTCCTTCATGCCCTTCATCATTTCGCGCAGGAACTCGGCCATCGCCTTTTCCAGTTCCTGCATCAGCTTGCGGATTTCCTCGTTGTCCTTGCGGTTGAGGGCGTCCATCAGCTTTTTCTGCAATTCGCGCATGCGCTTTTCGGCAAGCGACAGCTGCCCGTCCTCAAGCCTGAGCGCGGTGTCCCACATCAGCTTCTGGACGTCCTCGATGGCGCCGAGGCCTTCGTCGTTGCGAAGCCGCGACGTCATCGTCCTGAGCGCCAGGATGACGACGGAATCGTTGTTGAACGCCCCCGGAATGGTGGCGATGTTGACCAGCTCGTTCCAGACGTCGTCGCGCGTGTTGGGATCGAGCACCAGCTGCTTGCGCAGCATCACCAGCGCGCGGGCCACCGGATTGCGGAAATAGCGCTCGGGCAGGGTGATGGCGATGGGATCGGTCACCGCGGGCTGGCCCGCGCCGTCGCGGGCGACGACCTGGATGGTGACTTCCATGCCCGCCCAGGGGTGCGCCGTCAGGTCGTGGTAGCTGGTCTCGCGGATGGCGCGCACGCTCGAGCCGGGCAGGGCCAGATCGATGGAGTGGGCCGCGTTGAACTTGGCAAGCGCCGTCTCTTCCGCTTCGTCCTCGTCGGTTTCGACTTCCGCGCGGGTGCGGTTGAGATAGAGCTTCGCCTGGTGGAAACCGTAATCGTCCTCGCCCTCGACGACGATGCGCATGGCGCCGCGGTTGGACGTATTGGGGTCTTCGGAAAAGCGAATCTCGGGCACTGAATCGGGGCGCACCGAAATTGCCCAGCCGGCGACTTCGCCCGCCCCCTGACGGATCGCCAGCCGCTTGGCGGCCGAGCCCGGCGGCAGTACGGCGCTGCCCTTCCAGGTGCCGTCGGCAACCGGCTTGAATTCGGCTTCGAGCCCGCCCGCCACCAGTGCCGGCGTGCCCCAGCCGCCTGACAGCTGCACCAGGATGGTCGAGCCCTCGGGCACCACCACCGGGGCATCGGCCGCGGGTTTGCCGCCGATGGCGGGAGCCGGCTTGCCCGCGTCGGCGGGGGATTTCTTCGCGGTGGAGGCGAGAACGAGGTTCTTTTTCGCCGGATCGTCCTTGCCCGCGCTGAGGAAGATGGGCGGCAGGCCCGTGTAGGCGGGCGGCGTGATCCAGACATCGACACTGGCAGGGCCGCGCGCGGCGGCACCGACGCCGGGCGTCATGGCGCGCGCGATGCGGTTGAGGCCGTCGCCCCAGGCGATCACGGTGCCGACGACCAGCACCACGATCAGCGCGCCGCGCAGCGCCAGCGTGTCGATCCGCGCAAGGCCGGGTTCAGGAATGCCGACCCGGAGCGCGCGAATGCGCGCCAGCACCCGTTCGCGGTGAATGTGCCAGAGTGCCTGCGAGGTTGCGTCGGAACCGCCCGCGGCCAGCTCATCGACGGCAAGGGTCAGCGGACGGTGGCTGTAGCCGCTCGTGTTTTCGATGCGCCGGCGCGCACCGGGGACATCGGGAAAACGGAAAGCGCGAAAGCCGCGCCACAGCGCAAAGCCGATGCCGCCGGCAAAGGCGGCGAGCACGATACCGTGCAGCCACGCAGGCAGGACCGGAAGAACATCGAACAGGCCGAGCGCCAGAAATGTACCGCCCAGACCCAGCGCCGGCCAGGCGGCCGGCCATGCGCGCTCCCATGCCAGCGCAAAACGCGCGAGCCACAGCTTGCGGTCAAGACCGAGCGCGGAAAGAATTTTCGTGTCGTCGGGCATTTCGCTGACGGGGGAACGAGGCTCGCTGCTCTTCAACGCCGACTGCCTTTCTCCGGCGCGTTCAACGCGCCGATGCCGCGGCCACAAAACGCCTCCCCCGAGGACTCCGGACGGCCGACGCCCGGACGACGTTCGGCGTCAGGCGAGCCAGTCCGGCATCACATCAAGGCCCATCAGTTCTTCTATTGTTTGTCGGGGCCGAATGACGGCGAAGCTTGCGCCTTTCACCAGCACTTCGGGCAGCAGCGGGCGACTGTTGTAGGTCGAGGCCATGACCGCGCCATACGCACCGGCCGACCGCACCGCCAGAAGTTCGCCCGAGTTTAGCACGGGCAGGGCGCGATCGCGGGCGAAAATATCGCCCGTCTCGCAGACCGGCCCGACCACGTCCACGGGACGCTCAGGCGTGCCGCGCGGGCGTTCTGCGACCGGCACGATGCGGTGCCAGGCGTCGTAGAGGGTGGGGCGGATAAGGTCGTTCATGCCCGCGTCGACCACCACGAAGGTCTTGGAATCGCCCTCTTTTACGAACAGCACGCGGGTCAGCAGGATGCCCGCGTTGGCGGTGATCAGGCGGCCGGGTTCCAGCACCACCTCGACGCCAAGCGGCCCGGCCACATCCTTCACCACGGCTGCATATTCGGCCGGGCTGGGCGGTACCTCGTCCTGGTAGGGCACGCCGAGGCCGCCGCCGAGATCGAGGCGGCGGATGTCGTGACCGGCGGCGCGTAGCCGCCCGACCAGTTCGGCCACCAGGGCGAAGGCGTCGCGGAAGGGGGTCAGGTCGGTGAGCTGCGAGCCGATATGCACGGCAACGCCGACGACTTCGATGCCCGGCATCTTGCCCGCGCGGTCATAGATCGCGGGCGCACGATCGATGTCGATGCCGAATTTGTTTTCCTTGCGGCCGGTCGTGATTTTCTCGTGGGTATGGGCATCGACGTCGGGATTGACGCGCAGCGCCACGGCGGCGCGCTTGCCCATCGCGCTTGCGACGTCAGAGATCAGCGCCAGTTCCGGTTCCGATTCGATGTTGATCTGGCCGACGCCCGCCTCCAGTGCCAGCGCGATTTCATGGCGCGACTTGCCGACGCCGGAAAAGACGATCTTCGCGGCGGGCACGCCCGCGCCAAGCGCCCGGCGCAATTCGCCTTCGCTCAAGACGTCGGCACCGGCGCCCATGCGCGCGAGCAAGCGGATCACCGCCTGGTTCGAGTTTGCCTTGACCGCGTAGCACACGGTCGCCTTCTGCCCGGCGAAAGCCTCGGCGAAGGCGCGGTAATGCGCCTCCAGCGTCGATTGCGAATAGACATAGGCGGGGGTGCCCACGGCCTCGGCGATGCGCGAAAGCGGAACGTCCTCGGCATGCAGGGCGCCGTCACGGTAGTTGAAATGGTCCATCTGTGTCCGACCGAAGAAGCGCGCCGGTTACGGCGCAGGATAGGTGGAAGGCGCGGGGTAGGTCTGCTTGAGCGTGTCCTTGCCGCCCGGCGGCGGTTCGGGCGGGCCGCTCTTGCCGCAGGCTGCGAGTGCCGCAACCAGGGCGAACGCCACCAGCCCCGCGCGCATCAGGGGCGCAGGCCGGCGGGGGCATTGATGAGCGGGCCGGGCGGACATGGCGCGACTATAGCGCCTTTTTGCGGCGTCCGCCGAGATAGCGTTTCTCCGCCGCCGCGATGGCCTTGCGCACGCGCGCGGGCGACGTGCCGCCTTCGCTGACACGGCTTGCGGCCGAACGCTCGACGCCGAGCACGCCAAACACATCCTTGGTGATGCGCGGCTCCACCGACCGCATGTCGGCAAGGCTGACCTGGTCGAGGCGGAGGTTCTTTTCTTCCGCCAGCCGGACGATGCGCCCCGACACGTGATGGGCCTGGCGGAAGGTCAGCCCCGCTTCGCGCACGAGCCAGTCGGCGAGGTCGGTCGCCGTCGAAAACGCGCCATCGGCCGCCGCCCGCATGGCTTCGGCGTTCACCGTCATGTCGGCGACCATGCCGGTCATGACTTCGAGCGTCAGCGCCAGCGTGTCGGCGCCTTCGAACACGGGTTCCTTGTCTTCCTGCATGTCCTTCGAATAGGCGAGCGGCAGGCCCTTCATGACGACGCTGAGCGCGGTCAGGGCACCCATGACGCGGCCCGTCTTGGCGCGCACCAGTTCGGCACCGTCGGGATTGCGCTTCTGCGGCATGATCGAGGAGCCGGTGGAAAAGGCATCCGACAGGCGCAGGAAGCGAAACCGCTCCGACGAAAACACGACCATCTCTTCGGCCAGCCGCGACAGATGCCCCGACGCGATCGCGGCGGCAGCCAGGAATTCGAGGGCGAAGTCGCGGTCCGAAACGGCATCGAGCGAATTCGCCATCGGCCGGTCGAAGCCGAGTTCCTTCGCCGTCATCTTGCGGTCGATGGGAAAAGACGTGCCGGCGAGCGCGGCCGCGCCCAGCGGGCATTCGTTCATGCGCGCGCGCGCATCCCGCATCCGGCCGCGGTCACGGCCGAACATCTCGACATAGGCCAGCAGATGATGGCCGAAGGTCACGGGCTGCGCCGTCTGCAGGTGCGTAAATCCCGGCATGATTGTCGCCGCATGCTCGCGCGCGCGGCCGATCAGCGCGGCCTGAAGGTCGGCGAGCCGCGCCTCGATGCCGTCAACCGCATCGCGTACCCACAGGCGGAAATCGGTGGCGACCTGGTCGTTGCGCGAGCGCGCCGTATGCAGGCGGCCGCCCGCGTCGCCGATCAGCGTGGTCAGCCGGTCCTCGACGTTCATGTGGATGTCTTCAAGGGCGGTGCGGAAATGGAAGCGTCCGCTCTCGATTTCCTTCCATACGGCATCGAGGCCCTTGAGGATGGCCTTGCCGTCCCTGGCGGGAATGATCTTGCGGCTGATCAGCATGCGGCAATGGGCGCGCGACGCGGTGATGTCCTGACGCCATAGCCGCTGGTCGAAGCCGATGGAGGCATTGATGCGTTCCATCGCCTCGGCCGGGCCGGTCTTGAACCGTCCGCCCCAAAGCCGGTTGGCCGGCTGCCGGGCCTTCGCCTTGTTGCTCTTCGCCATGACACGCCCTAAACAGTGTGTTGCCCAAGGACACGGGGATAAAGTCGATGACCGGAACTTCCGCGCGCGTTTTCGTGCTCGCTCTTCTCGCCGCCGCGACGGCGCTGGCCGTCATCTGGTCTCCGGCCGAGAGAACCGGTCCGGCTCCCCGGATCACGGGGGAAATACAACACTTTAGCCTTGAGCGAAACCCCCGCGTCCCGGCCGTCCCGGCGTTTCTCGACGCATCGGGCAGGGAAACCACGCTGGTCGCCTTCCGTGGCAAGGTGGTGGTCCTCAACTTCTGGGCCACCTGGTGTGCGCCCTGTGTCCATGAACTGCCGTCCCTCGACCGGCTGGCGGCGCGCTTTGCCGGGCGGCCCTTTGCCCTCGTGGCGCTGAACGAAGACCGCGAGGGCGCCACCAAGGCGGGCCCCTTCCTTGCCGGTCTCAGGCTCGGCAACCTTGCCCTTTACACCGATCCGATGAGCCGGGTGCAGTGGTCGCTCAAGGTGCGCGGCTTGCCCACAACCATCGTTTTCGATGCCGCGGGGCGCGAGGTCGGCCGGCTCGAGAGGCCCGCCGATTGGGCATCGCCCGAGGCGATCGCCCTGATCGAGCATTTCGTAAAAAAGGCACGCTAGCGCGCCTGTCTCCAGACGCTTCCCGCTGGGGCCAGCGCCCTTCCCGTTACTGCCCGTTCGGCGGCAGGCAGGATGGCGGTATCGGGCCACAGCCCAGTTTCGAGTGCCCGCGCGTAGGCTTCCGGCAATTCGGCCTTGCGCATTTTTTCTGCGGCGACCTGGTGATCGTAGGCGAGGGCGCGGTGGGAAATCCGGAGCCCGCCGCCGTCCGCTTCGATCAGCGCGTACCAAACCCGCGCCGTGCCGTCGTTGGCGGGAAGGCCGAGCGATCCCGGGTTGTGCCACAGCACTCCTGCTGCCCGCGCCGTGAAGGGTAGGCCGCAATGCCCCGCGATGACGATGGTGCCCGCAGGCAAGGTCGCGGTTTCGTCGGCGATGGCGGCAGTATCGCTGGCAAAGACATAGCGGTTGATCTGCCGCCCGCCGCCGTGCAGTACGTGGACCCGGTGGCCCGCGATGTCGAGATCGAGGGAGCGCGGCAGGGTGCGCATCCACGCGCGGCTTTCTTCGGAAATATTGTCGCGCGCAAATGCATACCAGCGTCCCGACAGCGCATCGCAGGCGGAGCCTTCGACGAAGTTGCAGCCGCAATCCCCGGACCCGTTGCCGAGGGCCTCTTCGACATTGCCCATGAGGGTGGCGACGGGGTTATCGCGCAGCATTTGGACGCAGACTTCGGGTTCGGCGCAGTAGCCGACGACATCGCCGGTGCAGATCATGCGCTCAGGCGGCACGCCAAGCGCGCGGGCCTCGGCGAACAAGGTCTTAAGGGCATCGAAATTCGACAGCGACCCGCCGAAGGCAATCGCGGGCGCGTCCATCTCTTAGCGGGTGGGGACGGGCTTTTCGCCCGAATAGTCGTAAAAGCCGCGTCCGGTCTTGCGGCCGAGCCAGCCGGCCTCGACGTACTTCACCAGAAGCGGGCAGGGGCGGTACTTGCTGTCGGCCAGCCCGTCATTCAGGGCCTGCATGACCTGAAGGCAGGTATCGAGCCCCATGAAGTCGGCGAGTTCCAGCGGCCCCATCGGATGATTGGCGCCGAGCCGCATCGCCTGGTCGATCGATTCCATCGTCGCCACACCTTCATACAGGGCGTAGATCGCTTCGTTGATCATCGGCATGAGAACGCGATGGACGATGAAGGCGGGGAAGTCCTCGACCCGCACCGGCTCCTTGCCCAGCTTTACGGTGAAGTCGCGCACAGTTTTGAAGGTGGCGTCCGAGGTGGCGATGCCGCGGATGATTTCCACCAGCTTCATCGCCGGGACCGGGTTCATGAAATGCAGGCCGATGAATCGATCGGCGCGATCGGTCGCCGCTGCCAGGCGGGTGATGGAGATCGTCGAAGTATTGGTGGCGATGATCGCGTTCTTGCCGAGGTGCGGGGCCAGTTCGGCCAGCACGGCGCGCTTGACCTCTTCTTTTTCGGCCACGGCCTCTATCACGATGTCGCAATCGGCCATCGCCTTGATGGCGTTGCCGCTCTTGATCAGCTTCTGGGCCTTGTCGGCATGGGCCTTGTCGATGCGGCCACGCTCGATGCGCCGCGCAAGGATCGCCTTGATCCGCTTTGCCGTGGCGGCAAGGCGTGTCTTGTCGCGGTCGACCAGTTCGACTGGAAAACCCGCGAGCGCGCAGACGATGGCGATGCCGCCGCCCATCTGGCCCGCACCGATGATGCCGACCTTGTTCATGACTGAAGCTCCCTCAGGCCGCTCCCGCCTTCGCCTTTTCGAGCGCCGCCCTGAGCTCGGGCAGCACCTGGAACAGATCGCCCACGATACCGTAATCGGCGACCTGGAAAATCGGCGCTTCCTCGTCCTTGTTGATGGCGACGATGACCTTGCTGTCTTTCATGCCCGCAAGGTGCTGGATGGCGCCGGAAATACCGACGGCAATGTAAAGCTCGGGCGCCACGATCTTGCCGGTCTGGCCGACCTGGAAATCGTTGGGCACGAAACCGGCATCGACGGCGGCGCGGCTTGCACCGACGGCGGCGCCGAGGATATCGGCGATTTCTTCCAGCATGCGGAAGTTGTCGCCCGCCTGCATGCCGCGTCCACCGGAAATGACCACGCGCGCGGCGGTCAGTTCCGGCCGTTCGGAACGCGACAGTTCCGCGCCGATGTAGCGCGCGAGGCCTGAATCGGCAGCCCCCGGCACAGATTCGACGGCGGCTGTGCCGCTGCCCGCCTCGGCCTTGGCGAAGGCGGTGGCGCGCACGGTGATGAACTTGATGGCGTCCGACGACTGCACGGTGGCGAGCGCGTTACCCGCGTAGATCGGCCGCACGAAGGTATCGGCCGAGACGATCTCGATGGCGTCGGAAACCTGCTGGCTGTCGCAGAGCGCTGCGGCACGCGGCAGGACGTTCTTGCCGAATGTCGTCGCGGGTGCCAGCACGTGGCTGTAGCCCGGCGCAAGAGAAGCGATCAGCGTAGCCGCATTTTCGGCAAGGTTATGTGCGTAAGCCTCGCCATCGGCGGCCAGCACCTTCGCAACACCGTCGAATTTCGCCGCTTCGTTCGCGGCCGGGCCGCAATCCTTGCCGGCGATCAGGACATGAATGTCGCCCGCGCCCTTTTCCGAGAGCGCGCGGACCGCGGTAATGGTGGAAAGCGTCGCGGGTGCGAGCTTGCCTTCGCCGTGTTCGGCAACGATCAGGATGGACATCAGATCACCCCCGCCGCGTTCTTGAGCTTGTCGACCAGTTCGGCCGCGGTTTCGACCTTGATGCCGCCGCCGCGCGCGGGTGGCTCGGCGACCTTCAGCACCTTGAGGCGCGGCGCCGGATCGACGCCGAGATCGGCAAGGGCAATCTGGTCGATCGGCTTCTTCTTGGCCTTCATGATATTGGGAAGCGATGCGTAGCGCGGTTCGTTCAGCCGCAGGTCCACGGTGATGACGCAGGGCATCTTGACGGCGATCTTCTCGAGGCCGCCGTCCACCTCGCGCGTGACCGTTGCGCTGTCGCCGTCGATCTCGATCTTCGAGGCAAACGTCGCCTGCGGCCAGCCGAGCAGCGCCGCCAGCATCTGGCCGGTCTGGTTGCAGTCGTCGTCGATCGCCTGTTTGCCGAGCAGCACGAGGCCCGGCTGCTCCCGTTCGGCGACCGCCTTCAGCATCTTGGCGACGGCAAGCGGTTCCAGCGCGCCGTCATGGGGAACGTGGATGCCGCGGTCGGCGCCGATGGCGAGCGCGGTGCGGATCGTCTCCTGGGTCTGCTGGGCGCCGGCGGAAACGACGACGGTTTCCGTCGCCTTGCCCGCTTCCTTCAGGCGCACGGCTTCCTCGACTGCGATTTCGCAGAACGGATTCATGGCCATTTTGACGTTGGTCGTTTCGACGCCCGATCCGTCCTGGCGCACCCGCGCCTTGACGTTGGCATCGATCACCCGCTTGATCGCGACAAGGACTTTCATTGTTCTCCCTTGGTCCGGTTTTGAGCCGAATTCATGTCTGCCGGGCAAGGTATAGCGGGCGGCAGGGGCGGTCAACGCCGCGCCCGGAAAGGCCCCGGGGGCCCTAGCGGTTGGCGCCCGGCCGCCACAGCACGTCGTCGGCGCCGTCGCGGTTGGCGTGCCGCGCCATGACGAAAAGATGGTCCGACAGCCGGTTGATGTACTTGATCGCTTCCGGGTTGACCGGCTCCGTGCGGGCAAGGCGCACCATCAGCCGCTCTGCCCGCCGCGCCACGGTGCGCGCCAGATGCAGGTGCGCCGCCGCCGCACTGCCGCCGGGCAGGATGAAGCTTTCGAGCGGCTTGAGATGCGCATTCATCGCGTCGATCTCGTCTTCCAGCCGCTTGACCTGTTTCGCGCTGATGCGCAGCGCCTCATATCCGGCGCTTTCGCCCTTGCGTCCCTGTTCGGGCACGCACAGGTCGGCGCCGAGGTCGAACAGGTCGTCCTGTATGCGGGCCAGCATGTCTGCTTCGGCGCCGCTCACGTGCAGGCGGGCGATGCCGATCACCGCATTGGCTTCATCGACGGTGCCGTAGGCGGCGATGCGGATGTCGTCCTTGGGACGGCGCGCGCCGTCGCCAAGCGAGGTTTCCCCGCTGTCGCCACCGCGCGTGTAGATCTTCGTCAGCTTGACCATCAGCCGCGTCCGAACAGCAGGAACAGGATCAGCAGCAGCACCGCGCCCAGCTGCAATCCGACGCGCCAGCGCATCAGCCGGTTGGAGGTTTGCGGGCTGTGGTCCTTGCGCACCATGTTGATGATGCCAAACAGCAGCACGATCACCACCGCGATGGCGAGGCCGATGATCAGGTAGGGCATGACGCCTTGCATCAGTTGCTCCCCGACAGCAGGCTACGGGCAATGACATGGGCCTGAATTTCGGCCGCGCCCTCGAAGATGTTCAGAATGCGCGCATCGGCCAGAAGCCGGCTCGCCGGAAATTCGACCGCGTAGCCGTTGCCGCCATGCACCTGCACGCCGTTGTCGGCGCAGGACCAGGCGACGCGGGCGGCCAGCAGCTTGGCCATGCCCGCTTCCATGTCGCAGCGCCGGCCCGAGTCCTTTTGGCGCGCCGCGAAAAAGGTCAGCTGGCGCGCCGCCATCACTTCCGCCGCCATCCAGCCGATCTTGCCCGCGATGCGGTCGAAGGCGGCAATGGGACGGCCGAACTGCTTGCGGTCGTTGGCATAGGCGACGGCCAGTTCCAGCGCGTTCTGGGCGACGCCGACGGCGCGCGCCCCGGTCTGGATGCGCGCCGATTCGAAGGTCGCCATCAGTTGCTTGAAGCCTTCGCCCTCGCGCCCACCCAGAAGATTGTCGGCTGCAACCTCGAACCCGTCGAAGGAGATTTCGAACTCGCGCATACCGCGATAGCCGAGCACTTCGATTTCCGTGCCACTCATGCCCGGGGCGGGGAAGGGATCGTCGTCGGTGCCGCGCGGCTTGACGGCGAGGAACATGGACAGGCCCTTCCAGCCGGCCTCGTCCGCATTTGTGCGCACAAGCAGGGTCATCAGGTCCGAGCGCGCGCCGTGGGTGATCCAGGTTTTCTGGCCGGTGACGCGCCACACGTTGCCGTCACGCACCGCGCGGGTGCGCAGGCTGCCGAGGTCCGATCCGGTATTGGGCTCGGTGAAGACGGCGGTGGGAATGATCTTTCCCGATGCAATGCCCGGCAGGAAGCGCGCCTTCTGGTCTTCGGTGCCGTGGGCGCCGATCAGTTCGCAGGCGATTTCCGAGCGCGTCGGCAGCGAACCGACGCCGAGATAGCCGCGCGAAAGCTCTTCGGTCACGACGGCAAGTGCGATCTTGCCCATGCCGAGGCCGCCCAGCTCTTCCGGGGCGGTCAGGCCAAAGACGCCGAGCTCGGCCAATGCCGCCAGCACATGATCGGGGATCAGGTCGTTGTTGCGGTGCCAGTCGTTGGCGTGCGGCGCCACCAGGTCGTCGGCGACGCGGCGGAACTGGTCGCGCACGAGTTCCAGCGTTTCGTCGCCGAGCGCCCAATCGCCGTAATGGCCTTCCGCCACCAGCTCGGCGATGCGCCGGCGCACGGCGATGGCGTTGCCGCGCGCGATCAGGCGGGTGATGTCGGAATCGTCAAATGCTGCGAGCGCACTGTCGTCGAGGCCCATGTCGGCTGCCCGTGCGATCTCGCCCTGTGAGAGCGCGATACCGCCCTTCAGTTGGGCAAGGTATTCGCCGAACACGGCCTGCACGATCAGCTGTTCGCATTCGCCCAGCTTGCCCTCGGCGTCGAGCCGCTCTCTCCAGCCCTCGAGCTGGCGCAGCGCCGCGACATAGGTGGCCGTCCAGGCGAGCGCGTGCGCGGCGAACTGATGGCGGTCAAGCCCGTCGCGGCCCGCTTCGCCGACGATGCGGGCGACCGATGCGCGGGCGCGGGCAAGATAGCCTTCCGCCGCCGCCAGCGCGCGGGCGTAGATGGCGGGGTCGCCGCTCAGAAGGGCTTCGGTATCGCTCGTGCCGGTGCTCATTACAAATGCAATCCACGGTGCTGTTTTTGTTTTTCGGCGGCTACAATGTGCCGGGCGGGGAGGCCGCGTCAAGGAAAGCCCCCGCATGGGAGTTATACGCGTGGACAGTGCGTCGAGACCACAACCGAGGCCCTTGCTGGGCCCCGCCTTCGGGCCCACCGCAGGGGATCGGGCAGAGTGGCTGCTGGTGCTTCTGCACGGGCTCGGCGCCGATGGCGCGGACCTGATCGGGCTTGCGCCCTATTTCGGCGAAATGGTGCCGGTGCTGCGGGTCATGGCCCCTGACGGGCCCGAGCCCTGCGACATGGCGCCGTTCGGCCGCCAGTGGTTTTCGCTGCAGGACCGCGAAGGCACGGCGATGTATGCGGGCGTCGAGCGCGCCCGCGCCGATATCGACCCCTTCATCGACCGCGCCCTTGCCGATCTCGGGCTCGGCGACGAGCGGCTCATCCTCGGCGGCTTTTCGCAAGGTGCCATGACGGCGCTTCATGTCGGCCTGCGCCGCGCCCGTTCGCCCGCCGCCATCGTCGCCTTTTCCGGGGCGCTGATCGGGCGCAACCGGCTGGAAGATGAAATGACCTGCCATCCGCCGGTACTGATCGTGCACGGAGAAGCCGACGAGGTTGTCCCCGCCAATGCGGCGGTGGAGGCCGAGCGTACCCTGCTCGCCGACGGCATCGACGTCATGGCCCATGTGCTGCCGGGCCTTGGCCACGGCATAGACGAGCGCGGCCTCGATCTCGTTCACAAGTTTCTGCAAAGGCTTGGGATCGCCCGCTAGGCGGTTCCTTGCGCGTTTGCCGGTTCTGTTGTACCCATGATGAGGGTCCGGAATGTCGTTCCGGGCCTGTCGCGTAAGGAGTTCAGCTTAAGGAGTCCGTGGTGCTTGCATCGCCCCAAAGCTGTCCCGCCCTGGTGCTGAACGCGGACTTCCGTCCGCTCAGCTACTTCCCGCTGTCGGTGTGGCCGTGGCAGGAAGCCGTGAAGGCTGTGTTCCTCGACCGCGTGAACATCATTTCCGAATATGACCGCGTGGTGCGCAGCCCGACATTTTCGATGGCGCTGCCGTCGGTCATCTCGCTCAAGCAATACGTTCCCGCCTCGCGTCGTCCGGCCTTCACGCGTTTCAACGTGTTCCTGCGCGATCGTTTCACCTGCCAGTACTGCGGCATGCATCATTCGACCGAGCAGCTGACCTTCGATCATGTCGTGCCGAAATCGCGCGGCGGCGAAACCAGCTGGCAGAACGTGGTCGCCGCCTGCGAGCCGTGCAACCTGCGCAAGGGCGGCATGATGCCGAAACGCGCCGGCATGTTTCCATTGCAGTCGCCGAAGGAGCCGACGGTCAAGGAGCTGCAGGCCAACGGCCGTTCCTATCCGCCCAACTTCCTGCATGAAAGCTGGCGCGACTATCTCTACTGGGATTCGGAACTCGATCCCGACTAGACCCGTTCCGACAGCCAGATGGCGAGGCGCGTGCCCGCGCGGATCGCCGATGTCAGCGGCCCGTGGCAGGGCGCCTCGCGGCTGCCCGCGTTGACCGCCTCTTCGGCGTGATGGGCTTCGTCCTGGCGGGCATTTGCAATCAGCGACTTAAGCTCCGGCTCGTCGCCGCCGAGCTCGGCCTCCTGGCGGGCGTAGTGTTCGACGATCACGTCCTCGACCGCTTCGGTGCAGGCCATCGCCGCCTTTGGCCCCATCAATGCCGTCGCCGCACCCAGCGCGAACCCGGCCACGTGCCAGACCGGCGCGAGCGCCGTCGGGCGCACGCGGCGCTCGGTCATCACGCGGTCGAAATCGGCGAGGTGCTCGCGCTCCTTTTCCGCCATGCGGCGAATTGTCTCGGCATCGGCGCTGCGGCCGAGCACGGCAAGCTGGCCCGCATAGATGCGCGCGGCACCGTATTCGCCTGCCTGATCGACGCGGATCATGCGCGCGACACGGGGCGACGGGGTTGCATTGTCGGGCATCAGCGCGCGCCTTTCGCGGCCATGAACATCTGTCGCGCGGCGGCGCCGGAAAACAGTGCCAGCGTGGAGGCGGCGAGGAAATTATACCCCGCCATGGAGATGCCGAGGAAGGCCCACGCCACCTCGTCGCAGCGCACGACGGGCGTGGCCTTGAGCTGGCGGGCGAGGTCCTCGGCAGTGCGCGCGGCGCCAGTGGTGCCGGTGCAGCCCGAGGTACCCTGCCACCAGTGCTGCTCGACGCCGACATGATAGGCGGCGATCCCGGCATCAATGACCATGGCAAGGGTGATCAGGGCGGCGACTGTCGCCAGCACCCCTATCCCCATGCCGGGCACACGCGACAGGCCGAAGCCGAGGCCGGCCAGCCCGATGACCACGGCGTAGGGGTAGCGTTGCCAGATGCACAGCACACAGGGCTTGAGGCCGCCGAAATACTGCGAGGCCAGCGCCGTGCCGAGGATGATGACGGCGGCGGCCAGCAGGGTGGCGAAAACGATGCGGGGAAGGGGGTGTCCGGCGCTCATAGGACATATTTGATCAGCGCGAAGCCGCCGATCAAGAGGACGAAGAACACCGTGGTCAGGATGCCGAGGTTGCGCTCGATGAAGCCCTGGATGGGCGCGCCGAAGCGCCACAAGAGGGCGGCCACCAGATAGAACCTGGCGCCCCGCGCCAGCACGGACGCGACCGTGAAAACCACGAGATCGAGCCCCGCCACCCCGGAGGCGATGGTGATGACCTTGAACGGGAAGGGCGTCAGCGCCGCGAAGGCGACGATCCATGCGCCCCATTCGTTGTAGCGCGTGGTGAAGTGCTGGAACTGATCGCCGTAGCCGTAGAACGCCAGCAGGGGCTTGCCCACGGTTTCGAACAGCAGCGCGCCGATGGCGTAGCCTGCCAGCCCGCCGAGCACGGATGCGATGGTGCAGATGAAGGCGATGCGCCAGGCACGGGCAAGGTCAGCCAGCACCATCGGGATCAGCATCACGTCGGGCGGGATCGGGAAGCACGAGCTTTCGATGAAGCTGACGATCGCCAGCCAGCGGTCCGCCTGGCGGTGGCGGGCGAGGGTCATCGTCCAGTCGTAAAGACGCCGCAGCATTAGCCGGAAACTACTTCAGCCATTCGGGGTCGGGCATGTCGTCGAAGGCGCGACGCAGTGCGCTGCCCCAGTATTCGCGTATACTCGCAAGGTACTCGTCGCCCTCGGGCAGTTGCACCTTGATGCCAGCGTTCAGGCTGTCGCGCGTATAGGAAAGAATGTCGATCGGCGGGCCGACGGAAATGTTGGAACGCATCGTCGAATCGAAGGACAGGATGGCGCACTTGATCGCCTGCTGCATGGAGGATTCGCTTGTGATCGTGCGATCGATGATCGGCTTGCCGTATTTCGTCTCGCCGATCTGCAGGTAGGGGGCCTCGGCCGTCGCCTCGATGAAGTTGCCGGCGGAATAGATCTGGTAAAGGCGCTGTTCGCGGCTGTTGATCTGCCCGCCGAAGATAAAGGCGGCGTTGAATTCGATGCCCTGTGATTGGAGTGCATCGCCGTCCACCTCGTAGACGTTGCGCAGCGCCGCGCCGACCATGCGGGCGGCGGCGAACATCGTTGGTGCCGCGTAAATATCGTTGGGGCCGTCGGTGTCCAGTTCCTCGTTCAGCAGGCGCACGACGGCCTGGGTGATGGCGAGGTTACCCGCGCCCATCAGCACCATGAAGCGGTCGCCCGGCTTGTTGAAAATGGTCATCTTGCGTGCCGTCGATACCTGATCGACGCCGGCATTCGTGCGCGAATCGGACGCAAAAACCATTCCTTCATCGAGAAGGAAGCCGACAGCGTAAGTCATGGGCGAAGAATCTCCGGCAAGTTGCCTGTTGGCGGGCAGGGGGCTGAAGGAGCCCGGGGGGACAGTAGAGGACATCACCGGTAAACCAAACGCTAAATCCACAAAAAGCGCGAAAACCGGGGCGAGTTTATACCTATTGATCGGCCGTCGCGACCCTGACGTTGACCGAGAGCGCCTCCTTGCCGCCGCCCCTGCGCATGCCGCGTACCGGCGCGCAGGACAGGTAGTCCGGCCCGACGGCGAGACGCACATGAGCATCGTTGGCGCAGATCTCGTTGGTGACGTCGAAGGCAA
Source organism: Alphaproteobacteria bacterium (assembly GCA_030831315.1). Classification (GTDB taxonomy): domain Bacteria; phylum Pseudomonadota; class Alphaproteobacteria; order SMXQ01; family SMXQ01; genus WHSO01. The sequence goes on along the minus strand of JAURLI010000015.1, from coordinate 30,164 downwards.
CCCAGCCGAGGTTGTCGACCCAGGCTTCGGACCAGGCGTGGGACGCGGTTTCGTCGGCGCCGGTGCCGTGAACATGGACGTAGCCCGAAACATAGCGCGTCGGCACCCCGAGCAGGCGGGCCGCCGCGGTAAAGACATGGGCCTGGTCCTGGCAGACGCCGGTACCGGTGACGAGGGCGACATCGGCCGTGGTGGCGACATCCGTGGTGCCCGGCCGGTAGGCGACGGCGCGGGCGACGGCGCGGCTCAGTTCGTGCAGTCCGTTGAGGCGGTCGCCGGTCACGCGGGCGCGCAGGGGCTCCGCAAAATCGCAGACGGCGGCCGATGGGGCCGTCAGGTCGGTCGGACGCAGGTAAAGGATGGGTGGTGGCTTCTCGTCGAGCGTGGTCGTCACGCCCATGGTGTCGTGGGATTCGACGATACCCTCGACGGCGAGGGCAATTCCGTCATGGAGGCCGTCGATGGCCAGCACGTGCATGATATTGCCGAAGCCGTCCACCTGCTGGGACATACGCCCCGGCGCACGGATGCGCCACTCGATCACGGTCTGGCTGTCGTTGCTGGGCGGCGTCAGGCGCAGATACTGGATCGTATAATAGGCGGGTTGAGAATAGCGGTATTCGGTGGCGTGGTGGATGGCTAGGCGCATGAAAGGCCTTCAGTGGGCAACGAGATAGGCCGCTTGAATCTCCTGAGACAGGCGATTGTTGCGGACGATGAAGTCGGAAAGAAATTCATGCAACCCCTGGGCAAACACCGATTCGATCCGGCCGTAATGCAGCATGGCGTGAATTTCGCCTGCCTGCCGCGCCGCTTCCGCACCACGCGGGCCCGACACCTCTTCAAGAAGGTGAACCACTTCGTTGTGGCATGAATGGAGAGAGCGGGGGAACTGGTTGTTGAGGATCAGGAGATCCGCGACATTTACCGGCGTGATCACCTGTTTGTAGGCGTGGTGGTAGTTGCGGTAGGCCGAAACGGACCTGAGCAGCGCGCCCCACTGGAAGTGATCGACAGCCCCGCCCACGTCGGCAAGGTCGGGCAGCAGGATGTGGTATTTGACGTCGAGGATGCGGGCGGTGTTGTCGGCACGTTCGATGAAGGTGCCGAGACGCAGGAAGTGATAGCGCTCGTCGCGCAGCATGGTGGAGACGGCAGCCCCCCTGAACAGGTGCGAGCGTTCCTTGATCCAGTCGAAGAAATTCCGGTAGCCGCGCGCGGCCAGCCGCGCCGGGGTCAGTTGCGAAATCTCCAGCCATGTGGAATTCAGCGCTTCCCACATTTCCGTGGTGATGCCGACGCGTTCGGCCCGGGCATTTTCGCGCGCCGAACGCATGGTGGAATAGATGCTCGACGGATTATTGGGGTCGAGCGTCATATGGGCGATGACGTTGGCCGCCGTCGCTTCGGGGAAGCGCGCATGGAAACCGCTGGCATCGCCGGTGATCTGCAGGACGGCATCCCATTCGCTGCCGGCGCCGTTTTCGTTGCCTGCCGGCAGAAGGCCCAGGCGGTCGGAAACGTCGAGAATGCGCGCGGTGTTTTCGGCGCGCTCCACGTTACGCGACATCCAGTAGAGGTGGTCGGCGCTGCGCGACAATACGATGGTCATGACCGGCCTCCCGCGCTGCGTCCGGGCCGCAGGATCCAGGTATCCTTGGTGCCGCCGCCCTGGGACGAATTGACGACGAGCGATCCTTCGCGGAGCGCCACACGGGTCAGTCCACCCGGCACCACGGTCGAATTGGTGCCGGTCAGGACATAGGGCCTGAGATCGACATGGCGTGGCGCCACGCCCCTTTCGGTGAAGGTCGGGCAGGTGGAAAGCGCCAGCGTCGGCTGGGCAATGAAGTTGGCGGGGTCATCGATCACGCGCTCGCGGTAGTGCGCGATCTCCGCCTTGCTGGCGGCGGGACCCACCAGCATCCCGTAGCCGCCGGCGCCGCCCACTTCCTTGACCACCAGTTCATGCAGGTGATCGAGCACATAGGCAAGATCGTCCTGCTTGCGGCATTGCCAGGTCGGCACGTTGGAGAGAATCGGTTTTTCGCCGAGATAGAAATCGATCATGTCCGGCACGTAGGTGTACATCGCCTTGTCGTCGGCGACGCCGGTGCCGATGGCGTTCGCCAGCGTGACCCCGCCCGCGCGATAGGCAGCAAGCAGGCCGGGCACGCCCAGCATCGAATCGGCGTTGAAGGCGAGAGGATCCAGGTAATCGTCATCGACACGCCGGTAGATGACATCGACCTGAACAGGGCCGTGGGTCGTGCGCATGAACACGTGATCGTCTTTGACGAACAGGTCCTGGCCCTCGACCAGTTCGACGCCCATTTCGTCGGCGAGGAATACGTGTTCGAAGTAGGCGGAATTGTAGATGCCTGGCGTCAGCACGGCGACGGTCGGCCGGGTCACGCCCTTTGGCGCGACCGCGCGAAGGTTCTGCAACAGTAATGCCGGGTAGTTGTTCACTGGGGCGATCCGGTTGCCCGTGAACAGGGACGGGAACAGGCGCATCATCACTTCGCGGTTTTCCAGCATGTAGCTGACGCCTGACGGATTGCGCAGGTTGTCTTCCAGCACGTAGAAATCGCGTTCGCCGACGCGCACGAGGTCGATGCCGGTAATGTGGATATAGGTATCCCCGGGCACGTCGAGGCCCTGCATCTCCGGCCGGTATTTCGGATTGGTGAACACCGCTTCCTCGGGGATGCGCCCCGCCCGGATGATCTCCTGGCCGTGGTAGATGTCCTTGAGGAAGGCATTGATGGCGCGCACGCGCTGCAGTGAACCGCTTTCTATGATCGACCATTCGTCGCTCGTGAGAACGCGCGGGATGATGTCGAAGGGGATCAGCCGTTCCGTCGATTCGCTCGTGCCGTAGACAAGGAAGGTAATGCCCATGCGGCGGAACAGGATTTCCGCTTCCTTGCGCTTGGCCATAAGCTGGCGGCGCGGCGTCGCCTTGATCCAGCGTTCGACGGTTTCATAGGCCTCGCGCACCGTGTCGCCGGTGCCGCGCATTTCATCGAAAAACTTGCCTGACGCCATTGCTCGAGGTGCCTCTCGTCTGGTTACGGTGGCCCCCGTTTCCTCGCGGGTAATTCCAAATTCGCTTTATTTGCTGTTCTTTGCGGCGAGCGGCCGCTTTGGAATTTTTCTTATTTTACAAAAACTACGACTTTGTAGCAAGGCGCGCGGTTTTCATTCCCATTGCGCGGTTTTGACGGGAAGCACTTCGCCCATCCAGATTGCATGATCCGTATGATCGGCCTTGTGATCGCCGGTCGAATCCGCATGCACCAGTATCGCAAGTCTGTCGCGATGCAATGCAAGGAACGGAACGATTTCGGCGAACATGTCGTGAGAGAAGGCAATCTGGAACATTGCCCGCGTGTGCGGCCCGACGTTGCGGTCGTGCCAGCTGCCGATCAGCGCCGCCGGGAAGGCGTCCGCGATCTTCGCGCGCAAGACTTCGGCGCGCCCGCGCGTCGTCGCCGGGTCATAGTAGATGTGCGCGTGCCAGGCGAGAATGTCGTGGGTGGTGCTCATGGGCGAAGCATAGCACGCCGCTTTTCGCTTACGAGGCGGCGTTGCGTGCCTTGCGGAATTCGATGATGACGAGCGCCGCTCCGGCCGCGAATCCGGCGCCATTGACCGCGATCCACAGGCCTTCGCCGCCGGGCGGTATCAGCAGCGCCGCGCCGGCCGTGATGGCGACGAGGCGGGCGACGGGGCCGAGCGGTTTCCGCAGCCATCCCATCAGCGCCGCGCTCACCAGCCAGATGCCGGCGACCGCCGTCGTGGTGTCGAGCAGGATGTGAATCCAGTCGCCCTGCATCAGAAGTGCGGGTGACTTGATGAACAGGAAGGGCACGATGAAGGCGGCCCAGCCGAGCCGCATCGATGTCATCGCCGTGTCCATTGGCCGCGCCCCGGAAATCGCGGCGGCGGTGAAGGCGGCGATGGCGACGGGCGGCGAAATCATCGACATCAATCCGAAGTAGAGCACGAACATGTGCGCGGCGATGGGTTCGACGCCGAGCTCGACGAGCGGCGGCACTGCCAGCACCGCGACCAGCAGGTAGATGCCCGTGGTCGGCATACCCATGCCGAGGATGATGCAGATGATCGCGGTCAGGACGAGCAACGGCGCGAGGCTTCCGGCTCCGATCTTGACCAGCAGGAAGGTCAGGCCGAAGGACAGGCCGGTGTTTTCGAGAATGCCGATGATCAGGCCCGCCACCGCGCCGACCAGCACGATCTCGACCGAGGTCTTGCCGGTTTCCGCCAGCGCCGGGACGAGGTCGCGGAGCTTGAGGCGCCGCCCTTCGTAGTCGAAAAACCGGCCGAGCACGAACAGCACGATAACGGCAAGAAGTGCCGCTTCCGACGCCGACAGGTTGAATTCGAACAGTGCGACGATCAGGACCGCGAAGGGCAGGATGAAATGCCAGCCCTGGCGCAGGACCTGGCCGATCGGCTTGATCTGATCACGCGGCACCGGCGCGATGCCGCGCTTCGCCGATTCGAAATCCGCCTGGATCAGCACCGCGACATAGAACAGAAAGGCTGGTATCAGGGCCGCCAGAATGATCTCGCCATAAGAGGTGTTGAGAAGCTCCGCCATCAGGAAGGCAGCGGCGCCCATGATCGGCGGCATGAGCTGGCCGCCGGTCGAGGCGACGGCCTCGAAGGCGCCCGCCGAGCGCGCATCGAAGCCGGACTTCTTCATCAGCGGGATGGTGATGACCCCGGTAGAAGCGACGTTGGACACGGCGCTGCCAGAAATGGAGCCGAACAGCGCCGATGCCATTACGGCGATCTTGGCCGAGCCGCCGCGCGAGCGCCCCATCATGCTGGTTGCGAGGTCGGTGAACCAGTCGGAGCCGCCCGCGCGCAGCAGCAACTGGCCGAACAGGACGAAGGCGACGACAACCAGCGCCGAGATGTTCAGCGGCAGGCCGAAGAGCGCCATGTTGTCCACGGTGAGGAAGGAAAACAGGCCGACGAAATCCATCGCGCGTCCGCGCAGGGTTCCGGGCACGAGGTCGGCAATCAGCGCATAGACGATGAACACCAGCGTCACGGCGACGAGGCCAAAGCCGGTGCGCCGCCGCACGCCTTCGATCAAAAGCGGCAGCAGCACGAGGCCGAAGGCCATCGCCTCGAAACGCAGGCCATAGAAATCCGATGCCAGTTCCGGATAGCGCCACGCAAGGACGGCCGACGCGGTCACGGAAACCGCGGCAAGGATCGGTCCCACGGGACCGCGCCCAAGGCCGACGTAGAGGATGCCGAGCGCGCAGCCGAGGATGAGCGCAAGCGCCTGTTCGGTATAAATGGCGATGCCCAGCCAGATCGGCAGTTCGGCCGACATGCCGATGGCGATGAGGCAGAGCGCGATCGCCAGCAGGGCTGCAGCGCGTTCGCGCCGGGGATTTTCTTCGGGGGTGGTCACGATGCGGAGGAGGCGGGCGCCGGCGCGAGGCCGGCGCCCGTCCCGTCTTGCTTTACTTTACCAGGCCTTTTTCGCGGAAGTAGCGAAGCGCACCCGGGTGATAGTCGAGCTTCTGGTCGCGGCCGATGGTCGCCGGATCCCAGTCGTTCCAGGCCGCGCTGCTCTTGCGCAGGTCGCCTGCGTTTTCGTGCAGCGACTTGACGATCTTGTAAACGACGTCGTCGCTGGCCTTGGCCGACACGAACAGAACGTAGTCGTACACGTTCATCATCGTCGGCTCTTTCAGGGCCACCGACTTTGCGTTCGGCTTCACCACTTCCATGCGCGTGCGCGGCAGGTTGGAGACGATTTCCTTGGTGTCGTTCAGCGGCACGAACTTGATGTCGCCCGCGCTGGCCTTGATGTCCTTGAGCGCGCCTGCGCCGGCGGCGGCGATGGCGACGTCGATCTTGCCGGCCTTGAACAGGTTCCAGCTCTGGGGCAGCGACACGACCGGCACCTTGACGACGTCGTTCCAGGTCAGGCCGCCGTTGCGCAGGAACTCGGTCATGAAGCTTTCGAACAGCGGTGCGCTCTTGTAGCCGGACGGCACGCGCTTGCCTTTGAGATCTGCGGGCTTATCGATGCCACCGCCCACGCGCACGAACATGCCGTTGTAAAACGGCATCAGCGTCGCGGCGAGACGCAGGTTCTTGTAGCTCTTGCCCTCCGACAGGCCGGTGCCCGATACCGCCATGTAGTACTGCATGACGTTGGCAAGGGCGAACTCCGCCTTGCCCGCGTCGATCAGCGGAATGTACTGCTGGGTGCCGCCCATCTTCTGCGGGCGCATCTGCAGCCCGGACTTGGAGGAAACGACCCCTGCGATCGAGGCGCCAAGCGCGGCATTGAGACCGCCCGCCGTTGTCGCAATGCCGACAGTCTGGGCGGAAGCGCCGGCGGCGCCGAAGGTGAGCAGGGCAGCGGCGAGCATGCCCGTCATTTTGCGTATCATTTTATCCCCTTTCGAAGCCCGCGGCCCGCGGGCCGCTGTTCGTCCTGTATTTCGCCCGTCTTATCCTGTCGTTCCGGTGTTCTGGTTCGCGGCGGCGACGGGTTCGGCCACGAGACCCCGAGACTAGCCCGCTGGCCCCGCCGCGGGCAATCCCCCGGCGGGCGCCTGCAACCCTAGGCGGCCTTGCCCCAGAGCGCGCGGCTTGCTATCCGCGCCCCTTCGACAAGGGCGCCGAGCTTGGCCCACATGATGCTGGGGTGCACGCGGCGATAGAAGGGGCCCTGGGCGAAGCCGCAGTCGGTTCCGGCCAGCACCCTCTCGCGGCCGACCAGCCGGGCGAGGCGGACAAGCCGTTCGGCCACCAGTTCGGGATGTTCGACGACATTGGTGGCGTGGCTGACGACGCCGTGGACCAGAACGCGGTCATCGGGAAACTTCACCTTTCCCCAGACCTGCCATTCGTGTTCGTGGCGGGGATTGGCGCCCTCGATCACCAGCGCACCGACGTTGAGCTTCATCACCAGGTCGATGATGTCGTCGAGCGGGACATCGGTGGTGTGTGGTCCGGGCCAGCTGCCCCAGCACACGTGATAGCGGACCTGTTCGCGCGGGATACCGCGCAGCGCGTGGTTGAGCAGTTCGACATGGCGCGCGACCCAGTTGCGGTAATCCGCAAGCGTCGCAGGCGGCACCATGCGGTCGTAGGTGACGGCGGTGCGCGCATCGTCGAGCTGGACGATCAGGCCGGCATCGGTGATCGCCTTGTATTCGGTGCGCATCGCCTCGGCGATCGCCTCGAGGCAGGTGTCGTCATCCTTGTAATATTCGTTGCGGCGGTCGGGCACGACGCTGGCGGGTGCCGCGACCGGCAGGAAACCCTCGGCAGCGCCGGCGGCCTTCAGGGCTGCCTTGAAATTGGCGATGTCGCGATCAACCTCGCTCATGTCCTGGTAGGTGATGGGGGCGACGCAGACGGCCTCGGACACCGTCGCGTAGCCTTCCTTGGAGTCGAGTTCGGCATAGAAATCCTTGAAGCGTTCGCGGTCGGCGCCGCGCGCAAACGGATTGGCGCCGGGTTTCGCCGGGCGCCGCTCGAAGCCGCCGAGCCGTTCGAGCGCATATTGCGACCAGCTGATGGACTTGCCGAACTCGCCGTCGCTGGGGACATCGATGCCGGCGTCTACCTGTTCGCGCACGACTTCGGCCACGCATTCGGCGAGGCAGCGGGCATGGGCCTCTTGGTCAAAGGCCCCGCCCCGCTGCATGGGCCCGATGAAGTCGAGCAGGCGTTCGGGGCGGATCAGGCTGCCGGTGTGGGTGGTGAGAATGCGTTCGGCGCTGTGCCGCATGGCGGGGTTCCTTTTTTGAAGCGGGCGGTCTGGCGGACCCTTTTATAAGGGGCAGCGCCGGGTTTCGCCATATGCCCCGGGGGCGGCAGTTGCCCGGCGCCGCCCCAGGCCCTAGTCTTGCGGCAGCTATAATGGGGCGCCCCGGGGCGCCGACACAGGGAGACCGCCATGAACATCGTCCTTTATTACGCGCCGCATACCTGCGCGCTTGCCCCTTACGTCACGCTGACCGAGGCGGGCGCCGATTTCACAGTGCAGACGGTGAACCTGCGCAAGAAGCAGCAGTTCTCGCCCGAATACCTGAAGATCAATCCCAAGCACAAGGTGCCGGCGCTGATCGTCGATGGGCGGGCGCTCAGCGAAAACGTCGCCATTCATCCCTGGGTCGCGCGTACCTTCCCCAAGGCCAACCTGCTGCCTTCCGACCCGTGGGAGGAATTGAAGGCGCTTTCGATCCACAGCTGGTGCTCGGGCGGCATTCACCCGTTCCTGGCGCGGGTCAACAACCCGGCCAAGGTCTGCACGACGCCCGGTTCCGAAGAGAGCGTCGTCAAGGAAGCGACCGCCGTGCTGCACGAAAATTTTGCCGTTGCCGATGACATGCTGAAGGGCCGCGAGTTCTTCTTCGATCATTTCACGACGCCCGATGCCCACTTCTTCTGGTGCGTGCGCCGCGCCGGCGAGCTGGGGGTGGACACCTCGCAGTTCGCCAACGTGCGCGCCCATTTCGAGCGCATGCGCGCGCGCCCGAGCGTCAAGAAGGTCGAGGCCTTCGAGGCCTCCGTTCTGGCCGATTTCGCCAAGGCGAGCTAGGCCGCCCGCGGGGTGTTGCCGTTTTCCGGCCAAGCCCCTATCTTGCGCCCTGTCCCGCGCCCCGGCGCGGGCCGTGCCCCTGTGGCGGAATTGGTAGACGCGGCAGACTCAAAATCTGTTGTTGGCAACAACGTGCTGGTTCGAGTCCGGCCAGGGGCACCATTCCCTTCTTGTCTTGTTCAGTCGCGTAGCAGCCGTCATCCGCAGCACGAGGCATCATGCCCAACCATTGCTATTGCGGCCGTTCGCAGATGATGCCGTGGTGTGACGGTTCCCACGACGGCCGCGACAATCCCGAGGCGCAAGCCACCGACATGCGCGATTCGAAGCCTGCGCCCGAGACGAACAGCGCACCGCCGCGCAAGGGCTGGCTCGCGCGCCTGTTCGGCCGGAACTAGATTTTTTTCGCAGATACCAACGCCACTGCGCCGCCGCCCGCGACGGCGAGCCATGCGGCGATCAGCGCCATGCCGCCCCACGGCGCGGTTCCTGTGGGCATGCCCCAGGCCGACGCGGAGAGCCCGCCCGAGAACAGGATGATTCCGGCAGCAAAAAAGATTTCGGCTGTCATCATCAGCTTGCGGGCGATGCCGGTGACACGATCGGCGGCAAGTGCCGTCACCATCAGCGCCACCGCATGAAACAGCGCGTACTGGGATGCCGTTGCCGCGTTCTGCGCCGAGGGTCCCGAAAGGGCGTGGGCCGCCAGCGCTCCGAGGATGACCGAAGCGGCACCAGTAACGCCGCAAAAGGCGAAGGCGACAAGGGTAGCGCGGGAAGATCGGCTTGCGTCCATGCCGGCCATCATAGCCTTTCGCTCGCCCCTTGCCACGCCGGGAGAGGCGGGGGGATAATCCGTCCAAGGCACGGGTAATCGTTGGGCATCAGACCCCTCGCCCGCAAGGGCGGCCGTTGCGCCAGCCCCCGGGACACCCCCGCGGGCCAACAATTTCACGGGAGGCCACGTCATGACCAGATTTTCCGTTATCTCTGCAGGCGCCATTGCGCTTGCCGCCGCGATCGTCGCGGCGCCGGCATCCGCCGATGATTTCTACAAGGACAAGAACGTCACCCTGATCGTTTCGGCCGGTGCGGGCGGCGGCTATTCGGTTTACGCGCGCTCCTTCGCCCGCCACGTCAATCGCCACATTCCCGGCAAACCGAACATGATCGTGCAGAACATGCCAGGTGCCGGCGGCATCAAGGCGTCGAACTTCCTTTATGCGACCGCGCCGAAGGACGGTTCGGTTATCGGCGTCGTGCATACGGCGGTGGTGTTCGCGCCGCTTTACGGCCTCAAGGGTGCCAAGTTTGACGGCACCAAATTCAATTACATCGGCGCGATGGATTCGGCCGATGGTCTGTGCGTCGCTTGGACGGCATCCGGCGTCTCGAAATGGCAGGACCTTTTCAAGGGCGACTACACCGTGGGTGGCACCGGCGCCGGTTCTCAGATGGAGACCATGCCGCGCCTGCTCAATTCCCTGTTCGGCACCAAGATCAAGATCGTGTCGGGCTACAAGGGCGGCAACGACGTTTACCTCGCGATGGAACGCGGCGAAGTGCATGGCCGTTGCGGCGGCATCACCACCTCGATCCGTGCGACCCGGCCCGACTGGTTCCCTCAGAAGAAGGTCGTGGTGCCCGTCCAGATCGCCCTGGAACGCTCGAAGGATTTCCCCAACGTTCCCGCGGTCATCGAATTCGTGAAGGATCAGCGTACCCGCGACATCCTCGAATTCGCCCTTGCCTATCAGGGCATGGACCGTCCGGTGATCGCGCCGCCGGGCGTACCCGACGCGCGCATCGCGCTCCTGCGCAAGGCCTTCAACGAAACCATGAAGGACAAGGAATTCCTTGCCGAAGCGACCAAGCAGAAGCTGACCGTCGATCCGCAGTCGGGCGAATCGGTGGCGAAAATCGTGGCGCGCAGCTATGCCAAGCCCAAGGACATCATCAAGGCTGCATCCGATGCGATGAAGCCACGCAAGGGCTGAAGTTTTCCTGCGGCCCGGGCCGCCCGTCGGGGCGACCCGGGCGTTTTTCATAAAGAGACATTTTGGACGAACGTGACCTGTTTTCGGCTTTGTCGCGCGCCATCAGGTCGGGCGAGGTCACAGTCGATCTCGACTGCCGCCGCCTGATGCATACCGACAGCCCGATCGCCGTGCAGGCCGAGCAGACGCGCTGGATCTACGGCTGCGGTGCGGCGGCCCTCGCGGCCGGCTTCGGTGTTGGCTGGCAATACGGGGTGGGTGTCGTCGCGGCCGGTCTCATCCTTTACACGGTTTTCGCCCGGCCCAGAATGTACCTGCGCATGGTCGAGCGCTTTCACCGGTCCACGCTCTTCGAGATCGATACCTTCAAGCGCCTGTGGCGAATTCGCGGCGTAACCCTGCACAAGGCTTCGGCGCAGGGGGGCGAGGCCGTCTGCGCCTCGCCCGACGGCGACTGGCGCCGCTTCGCCCTCAATCACCTGATGTCTGGCGCCGCGCTCGCGGCGCCACTGGACCCCCGGCCGCCTTCGGCCTAATTTCCTTCCCAAGAACAAGAACGTTCAGGGGGAAGGTCTGTTGCAAGATCTCGCGCATTTCATCGACGGTGCCCGCGTTGCCGGGACATCCGGCCGTTTCGGCGACGTCTTCGACCCGGCGACGGGACAGGCGACGAAGCGGGTTCCGCTTGCTTCCGCCACGGAAGTTGCCGCGGCAATCGCCTCGGCCGTCCGGGCATTTCCCGCCTGGGCCGCGACGCCGCCCGTGCGCCGCGCGCGCGTCATGTTCCGTTTCAAGGAACTGATCGAAAAGCACGCCGACGACATCGCGCGCCTCGTCACCGCCGAGCACGGCAAGGTGCTGTCCGATGCCATGGGTTCGCTCACCCGCGGACTCGAGGTCGTCGAGTTCGCCTGCGGCATGCCGCATCTTCTCAAGGGCGAGTTCGCCGAGAACGTCGGCACCGAGATCGATTCCTGGTCCCTGCGTCAGCCCATAGGCATCTGCGCGGGCATCACGCCGTTCAACTTTCCGGTCATGGTGCCCTTGTGGATGTTCCCGATTGCGGTGACGGCGGGCAATTGCTTCATCCTCAAGCCTTCGGAAAAGGTGCCCTCGGCGGCGCTGCGGCTCGCCGAACTGGCATTCGAGGCGGGCCTGCCGCCGGGCGTGCTCAACGTCGTCAACGGCGATGCGGAAGCCGTCGATGCGCTGCTTGGAGTACCCGAAATCGGCGCGGTCAGCTTCGTCGGCTCGACGCCGGTGGCCGAGCATGTCTGGCGCACGGGCACGGCTGCGGGCAAGCGCGTGCAGGCGCTGGGCGGGGCCAAGAACCATCTTCTGGTGATGCCCGATGCCGACATGGACCTTGCCGCCGATGCGCTGATGGGCGCCGCCTATGGTTCGGCGGGCGAGCGCTGCATGGCGGTGTCCGTTGCCGTCGCCGTGGGCGCGGCGGGCGATGCCCTGATCAGACGCCTTGCACCCAAGGCGCGCGCCTTGCGCGTCGGCCCCGGCACCGATGGCGAGGCCGAAATGGGCCCGCTGGTGACCGCCGCCCATAAGGCCCGCGTCGAAGGCTATATCGCGGCGGGCGTGGGCGAAGGTGCCGAGCTGGTCGTCGATGGCCGCGGCCTCGTCCTGCAGGGCTTCGAAGACGGCTTTTTCACCGGCGCCACCCTGTTCGACCGCGTGCGCCCGGACATGAGCATCTACCGCGATGAAATCTTCGGCCCCGTGCTGTCGGTGGTGCGCGCGAAGGATTTCGACGAAGGCCTGAAGCTGATCAACGATCATCCCTTCGGCAACGGAGCCGCCGTCTTCACCCGTGACGGCGACGCGGCCCGCGCCTTCACCGCGAACGTCGCCGCCGGCATGGTCGGCGTCAATGTGCCGATCCCGGTGCCGATGGCCTTCATGAGCTTCGGCGGCTGGAAGCGCTCGCTGTTCGGCGATCACCACATCCACGGCATGGAAGGCGTGCGATTTTACACGCGCCTCAAGACCGTGACCGAACGCTGGCCCGCCAGCATCCGCGCCGGCGCCGACTACATCATGCCGACGATGAAGTGATCAGCCGCCCGGCTCTGATTCGCGGTTCAGGACATCGGCGGCCTGCGCCCGCACCGGGCCCTGAAGCCCCGCGATCTCGCGGATCAGCTTGGCGAGGATGGCCTGGCCGAAATTCTGGAAGCTGAGTGCCGGGATCATGAAGGCACCCGGCCCGCCGATGACGTTGTCCTGATAATAGATGTCGAGATTGCGCGGCCCCGGCCCGCCCCACGGGTTGGGCCGGTCGTTGATGATGGGCAGGCCGTTGATGGTGACGCCCAGCGCCAGCGCTTCGGCGCGGGCCATCAGCACGGAGCGGCCGCGGTTGTTGGGGCCGTCGCCGGAAATGTCGATGACCCGCCGCGTGCCCTTGAACGGGCTTTTCGCGAATAGCGCCATGGAATAGTCGATGGCGGCCGAGATCGACGTGCGCCGTTCCGTCACCACGGGTTCCTCGGCGATGGCTGAAGCGAAAGCCTGCAGCGACGGCCCATCATGCACCAGCGTCCAGTTGACGATGACCTTCTGCCAGTGCGGTCCGGCCCATTCAAGATAGAGAAGCGCCACGCGCCGGTGCTGTCCCGACTGGATGGCGCGCAGCACGCGCGGATTGGCCAGCGCATCAAGGTAGCCACGCCGCTGCAATGCCGCTTCTTCCTCGTCCATCGAACCCGAGACGTCGGCGGCGAGGATGAGTTCCAGATCGACGGCGACCTTGCCCGATTGTGCTTGGGCAAAAGAGGGAAAAGGGAACGCCCCGCCGGCAAGAAAGGCGGCAATCACGAAGATGCGCAAGATACGCGGCACGCGACGCCTCCATCGGCAGAACGAACAATTGTCCGCCCGCTGCCGAGGCCGGTCAAGGGCGGCGCTTCAGCGGTTTTCCTCGTAATCCAGAACCTGGCCGATGCCCGCCGCCTTCGCCTTGGCCGCCAGCATGGCCGAGGCCCCCATGTATTCGAGGCTGGTACCGCCGGACAGGAACATCGTGATCTCATCGGCGCCGGTGCGCCCCGCAACCTTGCCCGCGATCACCTCGCCGATTGCGCCCAGGACGTGCTCGCGTTCGATCTCGCCTGCGTTGAGCGGAATGAGGATTTCGCCCTTTTCGTAAAACGCCTGGTCGAGATCATCGACGATCACCCGGCCGCGCCTGAGCGTCGCCGTGTCGATCTCGCGCGCGCCCGGCGCATGAGCGCCGATGACGTTGCAATGGGTTCCCGGCGCGAGCCATTGGGCCTCGAGGATCGGCGTCTTGGAATTGGTGACGGTGACGACGATATCGGCATCGCGCACGGCGGTCTCGGCGCTGTCGGCGGCGATCGCATCGAGCCCCGGGATGGCGGCCCCGGCCCAGTCGGCGAAAGCCTTGCGGTTTTCGGCATTGGGGCTGAACACGCGCAGGCGCTTGATCGGGCGCACCCGCGAAAGGCCGAGGATCTGTGTGCGCGCCTGGCTCGCCGTGCCCAGCATGCCGACGGTCTCCGCTTCGGGGCGCGAAAGATGTTTCGCCGCCATTGCAGAGGTCGCGCCGGTTTTCATCTTGCCGATGACGGAGCCGTGCAGGATGGCGATGACCTTGCCGGTGTCGCAGTCATAGAGCGTCACCCACAGGTTCATGCCGCCGTAGCCGCCCGAATACATGGAGGCACCCATCACCCGTACGCCCTTGAGGCAGCCGCCGCCGATCTTGAGCGTACCCGGACGCTTGCGTCCCGGCACGTCGACGGTGAAGTTGGTGCGCGGCAGGATTTCGAAATCGCCCCGGCCCTGATCGGTGTAGGCGGCTTCCACCGCGGCGATGTAATCGTCCATCGTGGCGAGGCCCGCCTCGTGCATCTGCGTGATGTGTTTTTCGTTGAGAAACAGGGTCATTGGCAGGATCGCTCCCCGAGGGTGATGTTTTCTGACACAATAGTGGCCGCGGCGGGCGGCGTCAGCGTTGATGAAAGGACCGGACCGCATGGATTACCAGCGTATTATCGATGGCATAGCGCGGGAGGTGCAGCCGCTTTTCGTGCGCGGCCGCGTCGCCGACTATATCCCGGCGCTTGCTTCCGTCCCGCGCGACAAGTTCGGCATGGCGGTCCTGACAGTCGATGGCGAGCTTTACGCGACGGGCGATGCGGGCGAAGCGTTTTCGATCCAGAGCATCTCGCAGGTTTTCACCCTGACCCTTGCCCTTGGCTATGTCGGCGAAAAACTCTGGCGCCGGGTGGGCAAGGAGCCGTCGGGCAGCGCCTTCAATTCGCTGGTTCAGCTTGAATACGAAAAAGGCATTCCGCGAAATCCGTTCATCAACGCAGGCGCCCATGTCGTGACCGACGCGCTGATGGCGGCGCGGCCATACGCCAAGGAAACGCTTCTCAAGTTCGTGCGCGAGCTTTCGGGTAACCCGGACATCGCCTATGACGAGGAGGTTGCCCGCTCGGAAGCGGCAAGCGGTTTTCGCAACCGCGCGCTCGCCAACTTCCTGAAGGCCGAGAGCAACCTTCATGGTGATGTCGATACGGTGCTCGACCTGTATTTTCACCAGTGTGCTCTCGCCATGAGCTGCATCGATCTTGCCCGAGCCATCGCCTTTCTTGCGCGCGGCGGCCGCGGTGGCGATGGCGCGCGGGTCGTTTCCGCGCCGCAGGCCAAGCGCATCAATGCCCTGATGCAGACCAGCGGCACCTACGATGCGGCCGGAGACATGGCCTTCCGGATCGGCATTCCGGCGAAAAGCGGTGTCGGCGGCGGCATCGTCGGCATCATACCGGGCCGTCTTGCCCTTGCGGCATGGTCGCCGGCGCTGGACAAGACGGGGAACTCGCTGGCGGGCGTGCGCGCGCTCGAATTGTTCACGACGCGGACCGGCTTCTCCGTATTCTGAGCCCCCCTTGCGCCGGGCTGCGGGCGGGCGGAGAATTGCCGAAAGACAAAAGGGGAGCCAAACATGACCCATGTGCCGCCCGGCCTCGACGACATCCTCGCCTCCGCCACCGCGTCGGCGATGCCGGTGGTCGAGGACACCGCTTCGACGAAGCTGCGCCACCATTTCCAGGCAGTCGCCAACATGAACCGCGTGTTCGCCATCCGCCCGGGCGAGAAGGTCGTGCTGCTGACCGATCCGCGCCTCGACCGGCGCGTGGTCGATGCGGTTTCGGGCATCGCTGCATCGCGCGGGGCGCGGGTGCGCGAATTCATGGCGCCGACGACGCAGCTGACCGACTGCCCGCCCGAGGCGAAGGCGCTGGTCGAGGATGCCGATTTCGTCATGGGCACGTGGTACGCGTCGGTCAACGCGCCGCTGTTCGTGAAGCTGCGCCGCGAAAAGGGCCAGCGCTGGGTCAAGATTACCTATTTCCGAAACCTCGACCTGCTCGACACACCCCAGGGCCGTTTCCCGCCTGAACTGGTCGGAGAGATCACGCGGGCGAATGCCGCCCTGTTTCCGCGCGGCAAGTCCTTTGACATGACGTTTTCCGATCCGCGCGGCTCCGACGTGACCATCCATTTCACGCCGGAAATGGTTTCAAACATGCTCGACAACAACCGTTGGCGCGGCTCGACCATCGCCGAGGAACCCGGCTGCTACGTCCATTACCTGCCCGCCCACGGCCCCAACATCTACGACCGCGAGGCCTTCAAGCGCGTGCCCGGCGCCGTCGCCGACATGGAAGGCATTCTCTACCCGCAATGGGCGGTCGGCTTTCCGAAGCCCTTTGCCGAGAAGATCGGCATCGAGTGGAAGAACACCGAAGTCGTGAAGGTCCACGGCAAGTCGCGCGATGCCGACATCCTGCGCGAGATGATCATGGGCGCCAAGCTGACCGAACTCGGCTGCGGCCATAACCCGAAGGCGCCGCGGTTTACCGCCTATCCGGCGGGCTCCAATTCGGCGGGTGCGCTGCACTGGGGCGTCAATTATACCAAGCCGTCGAATTACCTGCGCCGTATGATCCCGCATTGGGAAGAACCACACCTGCACCAGGATCTTGCCACCTTCGATACAACGGTGAAGCTCGACAACGTGACGCTGATCGACAACGGTTTCCTGATGGCGCTGCAATCGCCCAATGTCGTCGATATGGCCTCGCGTTACGGCGATCCGGTGGAACTTCTCGAAAGTTTCGTCGAGTAGTCAGAAGCGCCCGGCGGCAAAAGCCTCGTCGAGCGCACGGGCGGCGGCCATCAATGCCGCGTCCTCGCCAATGAAGCCCTGCAATTCGAGACCGAGCGGCAGGCCGTTGATGGCCATCAGCGGCAGGCTCGCGACCGGGTTGCCCGCGAGCGACGATCCCCACTGGTAGACCGACGACCCGGTATCATTGGTGCCTTGCGGCGCGGCGCCGGTGGCCGAAGGCGAGACGATGAAGCGGGAATCGGCGCGGCAGGCGGCGAGTTTCGTTCGCCAGTCGTCGCGGAACGCGAGCGCGTCTTCGTATTCGGCGCGGCTCCATTTGTCGCGCGCCAGTCCACGCTCGACCACGCGGGAGGAATAGGCGCCGGTGGGCGCTGATTTTTCCGTCTCCAGATACATCAGCAGCGGCCAGCGCGATTCGTAGTCGGAAATGACATCAAGGGCATGCGCCGCCTGATCGAGGCCCGCGGCAAGTGCGGCCACGGGGGCGACGTCTTCGGCTTCCTCGATCACGACACCGATGAGCGCCAGCCCGGCGCAGACCTCGTCGAAGGCCTTGCGGGCTGCTTCGTCGGTCGCGGGCCAGCCCGCGCGCGTCATGCGCACCAGCGTTTTCGGCATCTGCGGGGCAGGCGGCGCCATCGACCCGCCGAGGCCGCGATGGCCCGGATGCGGGCCCGGGTTTTCCGACAGGTAGCGCGCCACTTCCCACGCGTCTTCCAGCCGGTGGGCCAGAACGCCGACATGGGTGTTGGTTTCCTGCCCGCCGCCGTCACCGCCGCGATGGATGGTGCCGTGGCCGGGCTTGAAGGCATAAGCGCCGCAGAAACTCGCGGGGCGCGTCAGCGACCCCTTGCCCTGGGTGCCGATGGCGGCGGGGATGAACCCGGCGCCGACGGCCGCCGCCGATCCGGACGATGATCCGCCCGCCGAGCGTTCCGCGTCCCACGGGTTGGAGGTGGCGGGGGGCTGGCCGAAGCCAAGCTCGGGCAGGGTCGTTTTGCCGACGATCACGGCACCACCCTTGCGCAGGGCGTGCACGATCGCCGCGTCGCGCCATGCCACATGCCCGCGTTCGGCAATGCCCCAGGTGGTGGGCAGGCCCTCGACCTCGAAGATGTCCTTGAAGGCGATGGGCAGCCCGTCCATGGGCGAAAGCGGCGCGCGCGCCCGATAGCGCGCATCACTTGCCGCCGCGGCAGCGCGCGCGCCCGACTGGTCGAGGGTGGCGAAGGCGCGAACGATGCCTTCGCGCGCGATGATGGTTTCAAGAAAACGGTCGAGGTAATCGCCGGGCCTGTACGTGCCCTCAATGAAGGCGCGACGGGCCTCGGCGAAGCTCGCTTTGCGTGGCGCGCGCGGATCGTAGCTCATGACGGGGCGTCTCCTGATACCGGTTCCCATCCGGTCAGCAGGTCGCGCTTGCGTCGGGGCTTGGGGAAGATCGCCGGTGTGCGGCAGGCTTCCAGCGCATCCTCGATTGCGACATCGGGTCGCCAGCCGCGCGCGTTGAAGCGGCATCCCGAATATTTCGCGGACGCGTCGGAGGCCAGTGCCACCGCCAGCGGCGCGATGTCTTCAGGCTCATACACCGGGCGGTTGTTCTTGCGCGCATTGGCGACGGCAGTGGGCCGCGAGAACGTCGTGTTGGTCAGCCCGCCCGGCAGGATCGTGTTGGCGGTCACACCAGTGCCAAGCAGGTCCTGCGCCCAGGCGATGGTCATCGCCTCCAGCGCCGCCTTCGATGGGCCGTAGGGGGAATTGCGCGACTGGTGCATCGAATCGACGCTTTTGGAAACGTTGATGATGCGCCCCCAGCCGGCAGCGATCATGTGCGCCACGGCGGGCTTCGCCATGTGAAAAGGGCCGTTGACGTTGACTGCGATCAGCCGGTCCCAGCCCTGCGTCATGCAGTCCCAGAAGGGGCCGCGGCTGCCTTCGCAGACATTGCGCATGCCGAGGCCTGCGTTGTTGACGAGGATGTGCAGCGCGCCGAAGGCGGCAACCGCGCGCGCCACGGCATCTTCGCAGGCCATGGCGTCGGCGACGTCGGCGATGACGGCGAGGCCCGTGCCCTTGCGTCCGGCAATGGCGTCGATATCGGTTGCGGTGGCGGCGATTTCATCGGGCGAGGAGCCTGAGGTGACGCACACCCCGGCGGCACCCGCCCGCGCAAGGCCGAGCGCGATGGCGCGGCCCATGCCGCGCCCGGCGCCGGTGACGATGGCGAATTTTCCGGCAAGTGGCCCTTCTGTCATGGATCCCCCGTGGCCCCGTGGGGCCGGTGCACGGCCTTGTCTTGCCGGTCGTTGATCTGACTTTAATCAAGGCCTAGAAATGGAACAACAAAGGAAGGGCCCGAACGGGCAAAAGGGAGGGGTTCATGGCGGGCAAGACCCGGCTCAGGATCGTGCGTTTCTGCCGTGATTACCACGATGTGGTGGATGCGGCCTTCCTGCGCGATTTTCCAGAAGTCTCGGTGGTGAAGCCCGAAACCGTGGACGAACTTGCCGCGGCGCTGCCCGGCGCCGATGTCATGCACATCAACGATTCGTTTTTTACGCCCGAAGTCGCCGCCGCCCTTGCCGCCCACGGCAAGGACCTGAAGTGGATCCAGTTCACCACCGTCGGTACCGATCATGCCGAGGCCGCGGGCATCCCGCCGCAGGTGGTCGTCACCAATATCGGCGATGTGCGCCAGCGCATTCTGGCGGGCCATGCGATGGGGCTGATGCTGTGCCTGCTGCGCGGCATTCACGACTACGCGCCGTTTCGCGCGAAGCGCGAATGGGCGCGCGAGGAAATGTTTCCCTTCATCCAGGTGACCGAGGGCGCGACGCTCCTGATCTGCGGCATGGGCAAGATCGGCCAGGACATCGCCCGCAAGGCCAAGGCCTTCGACATGAATGTCATCTGCGTGACGCGCGCGGCCGAACCGGCGAGCGCACACATCGACCGCGTGGTGGCGCGCGAAAATATCCGCGACGTGCTGCCGGAAGCCGACGTGGTGATGGTGGCGATGCCGCTCGACAATGCGACGCGCGGCTTCATCGGCAAGGCGGAGCTGGCCGCGATGAAAAAATCCGCCATCCTGGTCAACATCAGCCGCGGCCCGGTGGTGGATGAAGCCGCGCTGATCGACTGCCTTGCGGCCAAGGGCATCCGGGGGGCGGCACTCGACGTGTACGAGGACGAACCGCTGCCCGCCGACAGCGGCTTCTGGCCGCTTCCGAACCTCCTGATGACACCGCATATCGGCGGCCAGGGCGGCGACGACCAGTGGACGGCGCTTTCGGTCCTTGTTCGCGACAATACGCGCCGGTATCTTGACGGAAAGCCCCTCAGAAACGTCGTCAAGACGCCCGACGGGACATGATTTCAACGGGAGACAGACCATGAAGACCGCACCGGATCACCTTCTCGACCAGCCGACAGGCACGATGGAACGCGTGATGTCGAAGATCGGCTTCGACCCCGAGGCTAAGAAGCCCACGGTCTTCACCATGGAATGCCCGCTGCCCGCCCAGGGCAACGACCGCACCTACATGGCGCACACCGACCGGCTGACGGTGTTCCTCAACGCCTATTCGCCCAATGATGGCGAAAACCTTCTGCACACCCACACCAACGAGGACCACAGCTTCATCGTGCTCGCGGGTACGGCGGAATTTGTCGGCCCCAACGGCGAAAAGACACGGGTGTCGAAGCACCAAGGCATCATGCTGCCGCGCAACTGCCTCTACACCTTCACCGCGGTCGATTGCGACAACCTGGTGATGATCCGCGTCGGCGCCACCGTCGATGCGTCGAAAAGCCCCTATGGCCGGGTGCTGAAGGACGGCTCGCCGCTCGTCGGCAATTCGAAGGAAAACAACGCGATCCCCTGCGTGTTCAAGCCGGGCGCCTACTTCCGCTGAGCCGCCCATGACGACGCCGGAGAGCTTTTCCCGCCGCCATCTGATCGCCGGTGCGGCGGCGTTTGCCTCGGGCGGGGTTGGCGTCGCCTCTGCGGCCGACCCCGAGCCCATCGAACAGCCCGACACCCCCAATCCGCCGACCTTCATGGCGCGCGCCTTCCGCGAACGCCACGATGCCGACAGCGAGGGCGACCAGCCCTATGGCGCGGTGGTGGTGCTGGGTGCGCGCATCATCGGCAAGGCGGGCAGCCGCGTCCTGCGCGACCGCGACCCCACCGCCCATGCCGAGCTGCTGGCGATCCGCGACGCCCTCAAGCGCACCGGCGCCAATACCCTTAAGGGTGCCGTTCTCTATTCGTCATCGCGGGCCTGTCCGATGTGCGAGGCAGCGGCCTATTTCGCCGGTGTCTCCAAGCTGGTCTATGGCCGCGCGCGCGATGACGAAGGCGCGCCGCAACTCTGCCGGAAGATTTAGCCCCTATTCGGGCATCATGGTCTTCCAGTCGAGCACGCGGGTGAGCGGCCGCCCCGCCACGTAGTTCTCGATGTTTTCACCGATGATGTCGAACAGCCTGCGCGCGTTGTTCGATCCCGTGCCCGCGATATGCGGGGTGAGGATGAGATTGGGCGTGTCCCACAGCGCGCTGTCGGCGGGAAGCGGCTCGGTCTGGGTGACGTCGAGGGCGGCGCCGCCGATGCGACCTTCGCGGCAGGCGCGGATCAGCGCGTCCTCGTCGATCAGGTCGCCGCGCGCGACGTTGACGATGATTGCCGATTTCTTCATCGCGCCGATGGTGTCGTCGTTGATGAAGTGTTTTGTTTCGGCGACGGCAGGCATCGACAGCAGGATGAAGTCCGACTGGGCCAGCGCTTCCTTCGCGCGCTCGCGCGGGAACACCTCGTCCACCAGATGATCGGGCGCATAGGCGCGGCTGACGCCGATGACCTTCATGTCGAAGGCCTTGGCCCGTTTCGCCGTTTCCTGTCCCGTGGCGCCCATGCCGATGATGCACAGCGTTTTGAAGGTCATGGCGGTGACGGTGGGGCCGATGTCGTCGCGCCGCCACAGGTGGCTGCGCTGGTCGGTTTCGGTGTCGCGGATGCGCCGGCCGACGGCCATGAACAGGTGAAAGGCATGTTCGGCGAGGATCGGCGCGCCGAGGCCGGCCGAATTGGTGACGATCACGTGGTCGGGAAAGCCGCCCGAACGCAGCGCCTTGTCGATCCCCGATGTCGTGAACTGGATCCACTTCAGCTTCTTCTGGTTGTCGTTGATGGCGTGCGCCATGTCCGGCAGGTAGGGCCGGTTCGATGCCACCAGCATTTCAGCATCGACGATTTCCCGGGCGAGCGCCGCCAGGTCCCGGGTCACCACCATGGGGTGCTCGGGAAAGCGCTTTTGCAGCGGCGCGATGTCGGGCCGGCCGCTCGGCAGGTGCAGGACGATCTTCATCGGTAATGGTCTCCCCGGGGCAGGCGCCCTTTTGATTTTGCGCCGATTTTAGACGACACTTGCCCCCAGTGAACGAAAAAACGGGGGAATGCCATGTCGGGAAGGCTTCAGGGAAAGATTGCGCTGGTGACGGGCGCGGGTGGCGCCATCGGCGGAGCGATTGCGCGCCGCTTTGCCGCCGAAGGGGCGGCCGTGTGCGTCGCCGACATAAATCTGGAAGGCGCCGAAAAAACCGTCACCGACATTCAGGTGGCGGGCGGCAAGGCGGTAGCCTGTCCGCTCGACGTTACCATCCCCGCCCAATGCGAGCGCGCGGTCCAGCTTGCGGCCGAACGTTTCGGCGGGCCGACGGTGCTGGTCAATGTCGCCGCCGGCCCCACCAGCGACGGCACCGTCGTCGACCTGCCGCTTGAGGCATGGACCAAGGAAATCACCACCAACCTGACCGGCTATTTCCTGATGGCGAAATACGCGATCCCGCGCATCCGCGAAGCGGGCGGCGGCGCCGTCATCAACATCGCGTCGCAACTGGGCCAGATCGGCGTGCCCCGGCGCTCGGCCTATTGTTCGTCGAAGGCGGCGATCATCGAACTGACGCGCTGCATGGCCATCGACCATGCGTCGGAAAACATCCGGGTGAACAGCATTTCTCCCGGCGCCATCAACACGCCGCGTTCGATGTGGCGCTACAAGACCGAGGAAGAAGCCATAGCCGACCGCGGGCGCTTCTACCTGACGCGCCGCCCGGGCCGCGTGGATGAGATCGCCTCGGGCGCGGTCTACCTCGCGTCCGACGAGGCGTCGTTCTGCACCGGCATGGATCTCCTGATCGACGGCGGCTATCTCGCCTTCAAGGGCACGACCGCCGATCTTCCCGCCTAGCGGGCGCGCTTCTTCGCCGGCTTCTTGGCTTTCGCCTTGCTCTTCTTGCCGAGCGTGCGGTGGAAGAAGGCGAAGGAACGGTCGTAGGAAAGATCCGTCGCCGCGCGGCGCGGCGCCGATACCTTCGCGTCCGGCGCGATCTGGGCGAAGGAATGTTCCATGTCCTTGTACCAGTTGAGTTCGAACGTCTTGCCGCGGGCCGCCATGGCTGCGCTGAAGGCGTCGATCTCGTCCTTGGGCGTCGAATGATCGTTGGTGCCGATGTGGTATTGCATCGGGCAGTCGAAGGTGTCGAGCTCGCGCTCGTCGGGGAACAGGCTGTGGTGATAGATCACCGCCGACTGGAACTCCTTGCTGCGCGCCGCGGCCAGGATGGCGAGGCCGCCGCCGAGGCAGAAGCCGAGAATGCCGACACGGCCCTTGGGCCCGACCCAGGGCAGGCCGCGCAGGAAGGCCGCCGCACCGATGATCTGTTTCGTCGCATGATCGACGTCGAGCGCATTCTTGGCGCGCAGGCGCTGGGCGTGGCCGTCGAGGGATTCGCCCATGAAATCGGGTGACATGGCAACGAAGCCGGCGCGGGCGAAATGGCGCGTGATCTCGCGCTGGGTCCAGGTCATGCCGCCCATCCCCGACAGCAGCACGACGCCGGGCAGGCCCGTGCCCGACGACGGGCGGGCGAGAAAGCCGTCGGTATAGACCCCGTTGGTCTCGTAGCCCGAATGCATGGAAACGATACGCGTAGCCTTGGCCATGTGATTATCCCTAGTTCAGAAGTTTCGGTTATTCGTAGATGCGGTCATCAAAGAATTCTGTGACCACGGTTTTGTTCTCGGCGTCGTTGCCGTAGATGCGCGTGCCGTCCATGGCGTAACGCTGCCACGGGCTTTCGGCGGCATCGACGACGCAGCCCATGCGCAGGACCACCAGCGGCTCGTCGCCTTCGGTGCGGAAGCGGTAGTAAGAGCCACGCGGCAGCAGGATGCCTTCGTTGCGGCCCAGCACGACCGATTTGTCCTTGTGTCCGAAGAACCGCGCTTTGCCCTGCAGGACAATGAAGGTGTGGTCTTCGTTAGAGTGGTTGTGCAGGGTGTTCTCGCCGCCCTCGGCATAGGTCTTGATGGCAAGCCACATGCGGTCGGTGGCGCCGAGCAGCGCTTCGGCGCGGCCCTGCTTGGGCAGCTTCGAGCGCATGCGGAAAATCTGCGGGTTTTTCTTCCAATCCGCCGGACGGTGCTTGGCGATCTCGCGGTCGAGCTTGCTCGATTTCGAGTTGATGGTGTCCGTGGTGTCGCCGCTGGTTTCCGGCTCGCGGATGATATTGGCCATGTCCTCTCCCCCTGACCTGTGCCGGTTATCCCAAAACGCGACCCCGATGGAAGGCCATCGCGACGGTCGTTGTCGGCACGTTTGGTTGCACTATAGAATTGTGGCCCGCGGATTCCAACGCCGCCCCGGAAAGGCAGAAATCATGACGAATAGCAGGCCCCTTGGCGGTTTTCCCACGACCCGGCCCGAACTGAAGGGCACCTTCGGCATGGTGACGACCAGCCACTGGCTCGCCTCCCAGGCGGGCATGGGCATGATGGAAAAAGGCGGCAATGCCTTCGATGCCGTGGTCGCCGCGGCTTTCGTCCTGCAGGTGGTTCAGCCGCACATGTGCGGCCCGCTGGGCGAGGTGCCGGTGCTGTTCTCCCGCGAAGGGGGCAAGGTGACGGCGCTGGCCGGGCAGGGGCCGGCGCCTGCGGCGGCGACGATCGATGCCTATCGCAAGGAAGGCTTCGACACGGTGCCGGGAACGGGCCTGATGGCGGCGACCGTTCCGGCCGCTTTCGATTCGTGGATGGTGCTGCTGGCCGATCACGGCACCTTGGCCCTTGCCGATGTGCTGGCGCCGGCGCTCGGCTATGCAGCCAACGGCTACCCGGTGCCGCCGATGGTGGCGGGTGCCATCGACTCGGTGCGCGAGGTGTTCCTCGCCGAATGGACGACCTCGGCAGAGACATACCTGGTGGGTGGCGACGCGCCGCGACCGGGCAGTCTTTACCGCCTGTCGCAGCTGGCCGAAACCTACACCCGCGTGTTGCGCGAGGCGGAAACCGGCGGTGGCAGCCGCGAACAGGTGATCGCGCGCGCGCGCAAGATCTGGCGCGAAGGCTTCGTTGCCGATGCCGTGGACCGCTTCTGCCGCGAGGGCCGCGTCTACGATTCGTCCGGCGAACGCCACGGCGGGTTGTTGACCGGCGAGGACATGGCGAAGTTTGCCGCCCCTTACGAAGACCCGCTCGTCTACGACTATTGCGGTCATTCGGTGGTGAAGTGCGGGCCGTGGAGCCAGGCGCCCGTCGCATTGCAGCAGCTTGCGCTGCTCAAGGGCTTCGACCTCGGCGCGATGGACCCGCTTGGCCCCGATTTCATCCATACCGTGATCGAATGCGCGAAGCTCGCCTTCGCCGACCGCGAAAAGTTTTACGGCGATCCGAAATTCGCCCGCGTGCCGATGGATGTGCTGCTGTCGGATGCCTATAACGACGCGCGCCGTCGCCTCGTCGGCGCCGAAGCCTCGATGGACCTGCGGCCGGGCGATGTGCCGGGGTTTGGTGCCGCACGCATCCTGACCGGCGATGGTGCGGGGGGCGCGGGAATGCTGTCGGGCGGCGAGCCCGGGCGCACGCTCGATACCCAGGGACCGCTCGAGAAGGGCGTGCGCTCCGATACCGTGCATATCGAGGCGGTGGACCGTTTCGGCAACATCGTCTCGGCGACGCCGTCCGGCGCCTGGCTGCAAAGCTCCCCGGTGGTGCCGGGCCTCGGCTTTCCGCTCGGCACCCGGGCGCAGATGTTCTGGCTGGACGAGACGCACCCCTCGGGCCTTGCGCCCGGCAAGCGCCCGCGCACGACCCTGTCACCGTCTTTCGCGCTCAAGGACGGGCGCCCCTACATGGCCTTCGGCACCCCCGGTGGCGACATGCAGGACCAGTGGCCGCTCTACTGTTTCCTGCGCCACGTGCATTTCGGGCTGAACCTGCAGGAAGCGATCGACCTGCCGCTTTTCGAAACGCTTCACTTCCCCAATTCGTTCTGGCCGCGCGATGCGGTGCCGGGACATCTCGGGCTTGAGGGCGGCACGCCGGCGGCAACCGTCACCGAGCTGCGCCGGCGCGGCCACAAGGTCGAGGAAAGCCCCGCCTGGTCGATGGGCCGCGTGCTGATGAGTTCGAGCGAGGGGGGTATCCTGCGCGCTGCCGCCACCTCGCGCTTCATGCAAAGTTACGCCGTCGGCCGCTAGGCGCTGCTGGAAAAAAGGCCGGCGAGAGCCGGCCTTTTCGTCGCGCGATATCAGCTTTCGCTTTTCTTTTTCTTCTTCTTTTTCTTTTCCGATCCCTTTTTCGCTTCGGCGGCTGCCTTCTTTTCGTCGATGGCGCCGAGCACCTTGATACGGAAGTCGTCGGAAATATCGATCAGGTCGGCGGCCAGCTTCTGCAGGTCCTCGCCCGTCTGGGAATCGATGTCGGCCCGCTGCTTCTTGGCCTCCGCCATGAACTGCGCGTCCTTCAGCGTCGCTTCGTAGGCGACGCGCAGCGCCTTCACGCGGTCGGCGGGAACCCCCTGGGCGACGGCGATGGGGCGGCCTACCGCGACGGCCTTCGAAATATAGGTGAGGATGGCGGTTTCCTCGGGCGTCTTGCCGAGGTCCTTGAGCAGCGCCACGTCGGGCAGCGCCGGATCCTTTTCGAGGCCGACCTGGATCAGCGGGCGGATCAGCTTCTTTTCGACCAGTTGCGGCGTTGCCGAGAGCCAGCTTGCCCACGGGTTGGTGCCGCGGCCTTCGAGTTCGCCCTTTTCCATGGCGAAGTTGATCTCGGTGCCGGATTCATAGCCGTAGATAATCTTGAGCTTGGTGCCGAGCACGTTGTTGTAGACGGCGGGCAGTTGCACCGAAGCGGAGCCCGCGCCGGTCGCGCCGATGATGACGCGGCGTGCCTTGAGGTCTTCCACGGTCTTTGCGGGTGAAGTGTGCCACACGACGAACACCTGGTTCGACTTCGACATGTTGCCGATCCAGTTGAAGGCCTTCATGTCGGCCTGCAGCTTGTTGGTGAGCTTGAGGCCCTGGATCATCGGCAGCGCCTGGCTGACGATGGTGAGGATGGTGCCGTCGCGGGGCGCGACCTTGGCGACGTAGTTCGCTGCCTTCAGCCCGCCGCCGCCCGGCATGTTGACGTTGACGGCGCTGGGGGTGCCCGGAATATGGCGCGGCATGTGACGCATCAGGAGACGCGCGTAAAGATCGTACCCGCCGCCCGCAGCGGTGCGGATGATCATCTTGACCTGCTTGCCCTTGTAGAAGTCGGCGACCGGGTCGGCCGCAGCGGGGGCGGCTACCAGTGCCGGCGTGAGCGCGAGCGCAAGCGCCGACGCAGAGAGTGTCGCGAATTTCATTTTTGCCTCCCAGTGGCGCGCGGTGCGCCAGGCCTGATGGCGCACGTTGGCGCCGAAATTACGGAACCGCGCGGTTTGGGCGACCCCGCTTTTTGTGGGTCCATTCTAGACTTTGGGACCTCGTCCGCAAAGCCCCTAGCGTCTGCAGAAAGCAAAGAGGCCGGCTTGCGCCGGCCTCTCCGATCGAAAAGTTGCCGTCCTTACTGCTTCTTCTTCTTGGGGCGCTCGATCTTGCCGTAATACCCACCGGGTGGCGTGATCGCCGCAACCACCTTTTCACGTAGCGCGGGTGAGACAGTAACGATATCGGCGATCAGCTTCTGCAGCTCGACACCGCTCGTCGGACCCACGTCGACACGCATGCGCGCGGCCTCGTCCAGGAACGCCTTGTCCTTCATGGTGGCGTCGAAGGCTGCGCGCAGTGCCTTGACCCGGTCGGCCGGCACGCCCTGGGCGGCCGCGAACGGGAAGCCCGTCATGAACGCCTTCGTTGCATACACGAGGATCTCGGTCTGTTCGGGCGTCTCGCCGAGATCCTGGAGCAGCGGCACGACGCCGGGCAGTTGCGGGTCCGCCTTGAACCCGACCTGGACCATCGGGCGGACCAGCTTTTCCTGGACCAGCCGTGGCGCGCTCGACACCCAGCTCGACCACGGGTTGGAGCCGCGGCCCTCGAGCTCGCCCTTTTCCATGGCGGCATCGATCTCGGTGCCACCTTGGTAGCCCGTGATGATCTTGAGCTTGGTGCCGACCACGTTGTTGAGGACCGCAGGCAGGATCACCGACGGCGAGCCGGCGCCGGTAGCGCCGATGGTGATCGTGCGCTTCTTCATGTCTGCGACGGTTTTCGCCGGCGAGGTGTGCCAGACGGCCAGCACCCGGTTCGTGGTCGAGATCACCCCGATCCAGTTGAACGCTTTCATGTCGGCCGTGAGCTTGTCGCCGAGCTGGAGCCCCTGATACATCGGGATGGTGCCGCCGACGATGGTCAGCACCGTGCCGTCGCGCGGCGCCACCTTGGCGACGTAGTTGACGGCCTTGAGCCCGCCGCCGCCCGGCATGTTGATGTTGAGCGCCGACGGGTTGCCGGGGATATGGCGCGTCATGTGACGCATCAGGAGGCGCGCATCAAGATCGTAGCCGCCACCCGCAGCGGTGCGGATGTACATCTTGACCTGCTTGCCCTTGTAGAAATCCGCGACCGGGTCGGCCGACGCGGTGCCTGCCGGCAGGCCAGCGAAAACCGCCAGCCCGAGGGCCGGCAATGCCATGACTGCTTTTTTCATGTGATATCTCCCAGAAGGCGCGACCATTGCGAAATGGCCGCGCCCGTTGCGTGACGACCGTACCCGTTGCGTGATGGTCGCGTTCCGGTCCGCCGTCATTGTGGCGCGGGCCTTGGTCCGCGTGCGGCAGGTTCCGGGCTCGGGCCGGACGTAATGGAAGGATATTAGCCTACCTGATGGGTCGGGAGAAGTACGGTAAAGTACGGATACGGCCGGCTCCTTGCGGTTGCCCGATAGCAAAGAGGCCGGCTTGCGCCGGCCTCTCCGTTTGAAAAGCTGCAGTCGTTACTGCTTTTTCTTCTCCTTGGGGCGCTTGATCCTGCTGTAATACGCGCCCGGCGGCGTGATCGCGGAAACCACCTTTTCGCGCAGCTTAGGCGAAACATCGACGATATCGGTGATCAGCTTTTGCAGCTCGACACCGCTCGTCGGATCCACCTGGACACGCATGCGCTTGGCCTCGTCCAGGAACGCCTTGTCCTTCATGGTGGCGTCGAACGCCGTACGCAGCGCCTTGACCCGGTCGGCCGGCACGCCCTGGGCGGCCGCGAACGGGAAGCCCGTCATGAACGACTTGGTCGCGTAGGTCAGAATTTCAGTCTGTTCGGGCGTCTCGCCGAGATCCTTCAGCAGCGGCACCACGCCGGGCAGTTGCGGGTCCGGCTTGAACCCGACCTGGACCATCGGGCGGACCAGCTTTTCCTTGACCAGCCGTGGCGCGCTCGACACCCAGCTCGACCACGGGTTGGAACCGCGGCCCCCGAGTTCGCCTTTTTCCATGGCGGCGTCGATCTCGGTGCCGCCCTTGT
The DNA here is from genome assembly GCA_030831315.1 of Alphaproteobacteria bacterium. GTDB lineage: Bacteria > Pseudomonadota > Alphaproteobacteria > SMXQ01 > SMXQ01 > WHSO01. The sequence continues at coordinate 585 of JAURLI010000015.1, read as the reverse complement.
AGCCCGAGATGATCTTGAGCTTGGTGCCGACCACGTTGTTGAGGACGGCCGGCAGGATCACCGAGGGCGAGCCGGCGCCGGTGGCGCCGATGGTGATCGTGCGCTTCTTCATGTCCGCGACGGTTTTCGCCGGCGTCGTATGCCAGACGGCGAGTACCCGGTTCGAGGTCGAGATCACCCCGATCCAGTTGAAGGCTTTCATGTCGGCTTCGAGCTTGCCGCCGAGCTGGAGCCCCTGATACATCGGGATGGTGCCGCCGACGATGGTCAGCACCGTGCCGTCGCGCGGCGCCACCTTGGCGACGAAGTTGGCGGCCTTGAGCCCGCCGCCACCCGGCATATTGATATTCAGCGCCGACGGGTTACCGGGAATATGGCGCGGCATGTGACGCATCAGGAGGCGAGCATCTAGGTCGTAACCGCCTCCCGCCGCGGTGCGGATGTACATTTTGATCTGCTTGCCCTTGTAGAATTCCGCGACCGGGTCGGCCACGGCGGGGCTTGCCGGCAGGCCGGCGAAAATCGCCAGCCCGAGAGCGGGCAGGGTCAGGACTGCTTTTTTCATGAGTTATCTCCCAGATGGTA